>NZ_AP023356.1:9432500-9732500 GCF_018324205.1 Actinoplanes ianthinogenes | reverse complement strand
GTCCCAGGGCGGCCCCGATGGCCTCGTTCGCGATGCCGAGCCCGACGCATGTCAGCATGTCGGCGGGATCCGCCGGCATGTCGCGATTGCCGCCGAACACCTGATCGGGGTTGTGCAGCGGTTGCAGGTTCTTCGTCGTCACGGCCAGGCCCTCCCACATGCCGCCGGGCCCGGAGTGCTCCTCGAGCAGTCGATCGAAATCCTCTGCATGCGCCCTGGCCCATGCGGTCTGCGTGTTCGAGCGGCCGCCGTAATACTGATTCAGGGACGACGTGACGGATCCGGCGAGCAGCTTCCGGATCTGGCCGGGTTTGCCCCGTGCGTTTTTCAGGTTCTGCAGCGCTTCCTTGTATCCGAGGTCTTTGCTGCCGGATGCGGTGCCTTCCGCCTCCAGCCTATTTATCAAAAATTCATTCACCCGGTTGACGTAATAGTCAGGTCGTTCTCCCAGGTCGGACCAGTCCACGTTGCCGGCCTGACTGTGTTTGAACAGGTCGGTCCGGATGAGCCAATTCTGCAGGGTCAGGTCGTTGACCGCCTCCTGCTGGTTTCTCCACTGCCGCTCGACCTCACTCCGGAATCGCTGCCGCAGAACGGGGTTCGAGCGGAGATGCGCCGGCACCTCAATTTTCATCTCGACGTTCTGCTCCGGCATCGGTTTCACCGTGGACAGGTCGAGGAGCCCGGCGAGATCGGCGACCTGCGTCTGCGTCATGAGATCCCGCAAGGCTTGCGCGGTTCGCGTGCAGGACGGCTCGTTCGCCGGATTCTGCTGGTTGGCGGCCTGCTCTTTCTGAACGGTGGCGAGGACCTGATCGATCTTCTGGCGCAGGAGCGGGGAAGTCTGTTCCAGCCGATTGCGCAATTCGGTCAGGAGGGTGACGACCGGCTGCCCCGTCGCGTCGACGAACGTGGCGCTCCGCTCGGACAGGTGCAGTTCGAAGTCCGGGATCTGATATTTCACGAGAAGGCGAGTGCGCTCGGCGCCGCCCTCGGCCGTGCCGGGCTTGCCGCCTTTGATCAGGGTCGGGAGATTCTCGGGTGTGGCCGGCTTCTGCTGCTGCACCGGGAAGTAGCTGGTGATCGACCCTCGACGGGCTGGTTCCACCCTGGTGATCGGTTCCGTGCTGTCGGGCTGCTTCTTGACCAGGTAGCTGGTGATCGACCTCTGCATCAGCGGTTTCCCGCTGTCGGTCCTCTGCTTCTTGGGGGCGTTCTTGGTCGAGGTCGTCGTCGACTCCGGGTTGGTGCCGCGTTTGATGCCGCTGGAGTTGGGCCCGCTCATGGGAGATCCCCTTCGTGTCAGCTCCGTCACCTGTGGGGACGACGCGAGGATCCGGGTGGCCGATACGACGGGTTCCCGACAGTCTTGGTGAAACCTCCCGTTTCGCGATAGGGAGGGGGAATGCGAATTCTGGTGACCGGGGGGACCGGAAACGTCGGCAGGCTCGTCGTCGAGCAGGTGGCGCGGCACGGCGCCGACGTGCGAGTGGTGAGCCGCAACCCGGGAGACGGGATGATGCGGGGCGACCTGGCCGACCCGGAAACACTCGTCCCGGCCCTGCGCGGCGTCGACCGGATGTACCTGTTTCCGTGCCCCGGGACCGCCGCCGAGGTGGTGCGACTGGCCCGGCAAGCCGGTGTACGCCGGATCGTCACGCTGTCCTCCGGTGCCGTGACCACCGGCTACGACACCGACTTCCACCTGCCCGTGGAGCGGGCCGTCGAGGCGTCCGGGCTGGAGTGGACACACGTGCGCCCGGCCGAGTTCATGCTCAACAACCTGTGGCTGTGGGGGCCGTCGATCCGCGCCGAGCGGACCGTGCGGGAGCCGTTCCCGGACCGGACCGGCCAGCCCGTCCACGAGCGTGACATCGCCGAGGTGGCGGCCGCCGCGCTGCTCGGCGAGGGCCATCACGGGGTCGCCTACACGCTGTACGGACCCGAGCCGATCAGTCGCCGGGACCAGGTCCGGGCGATCGGTGAGGCGCTCGGCGAGGAGGTGCGCCTGGAGGTGGTGAGCCCGGCCCGGGCTCGCGAGATGTATCTGGCGCAGGGCGGGTTCGCGGCCGCCTCGGCGGACTTCCTGACCGGCTTCCAGTCCTACTCGGCCGGAACGCCGGACCCGGTGCCCGCTCCTGCCGGGCAACCGGCGGCGCCGGTGCGGATGCCCACCGCCGAGGACGTCACCGGCAGACCGGCCCGGACGTTCGCCGAGTGGGCCCGCGATCATGCCGAGGATTTCGGATAGGTTCGGATCATGACGTATCCGCCGCCGCTGTATCACGGGGAGTCGGGCGAGGTTTCCGCGACCTATCGGCCCAACGACAGCAAGCCCGAACTCGTCTATCCGAACGGGACCCGCATTCATTACCTGTCCACCGGGGAATCGACCGGCGGACTGTTCGGGCTGTACCGCTGGGAGTGCGGGCCGGGCGTGACCGGACCGGAGCCGCATTATCACCGCAGCCTGGCCGAGTCGTTCTACATCCTCACCGGCGTCATGAACATCTACGACGGCAACCGGTGGATCGAGGCCGAGCCCGGGGACTGGGTGCACGTCCCGCCGGGCGGCATCCACGGGTTCAAGAACAAGTCCGGTGAGCCTGCCTCGATGCTGCTGCACTTCTCCCCGGGCGCGCCGCGGGAGGGGTACTTCGAAGGGCTGGCTCACCTGGACGAGATGAGCGAGGAGGAGCGGGTCGCCTTCTACGCCGAACACGACAACATCTGGATCTGACCGCTGTCAGCCCGTCCCGACGATCATGGCGCCGAGGGCGGGTGCCGACGCATGTCCGCCACGATCCGGGTAGCGGCCGGTACCGGTTCCAGCAGATGGCCCGATACCGGACGGCGATCGTGACGCACCGGGCATCGCTCGATGATCGGGCTCGGTACGATCGCCGCCCATGGGGCTTGACGCATACCTCGGCTATGAGTGCACATACCGGCCCGGCGGCGCGATTTCGCAGCTCACCGAGCTCGAGTATCTGGCCCGGGTCAGATCGCTGATGGATCAGCACGGCGTTCCGTCGGTGACGCTCCAGGTGGGTGGTGCTCAGGGGGTCGAGACGCGCACCATCCACCGTGCCGAGGTCGAGCAGGCCGCGGGCGCGAGCCAGCACCTGCGGCAGTTGTGCCTGACCTGCCCGGTGAGCGATCAGCGGGGGACGCCCGGCTGCCAAGCCCGGCTCAATTACCCGGTCGACGAACCGGCCCTCACCGTCATGCGGGAGGCCCTGGGCGAGGGCTCGATGCTGTTCGACGTGGACGCCGATCCGGAGATCGACAGGTTCGTCCGGACGCTGGCGCGGGACGGCTGGGACGGGCGGCGGATGGAGCAGCTCGTCCGCCGGCTGGGGGAGGAGCCCCGCGCCGTCGGCTCCGAGGCGGTCGCGTTCGATCTCGACGACATGACGGTGTGGGTCACTCCGTACATGGTCCTGGAGTACCTGTGCTTCCAGACCCGGTTCGATCCGGCGGAGGTGCGTGCCGCGAGCACCTGGTACAGGTGGTTCCACATAGCCGTGGGCAACCGGATCGGGTCCGCTGCCGATCCGCATGCGGCGGCCCGGGACCTGTTCGGCGGCTCGGCGTCGCTGCGTGGCCTGGCCGCTCTGGCCCAGTTGAACAAGCGAGCCGAGGAGCACGGTCTCGGCCTCCTCCTGGACGGGTGACCGGAGAGGCTTCCGGCAGCCGGCTTGTACGATTCGAGGGTGTTGAATCGATCTTGGGAAGTGGTGCCCGGGCAAGGTGCCGGCCCGCTGCGGTTCGGTGCCTCTCGTGCCGAGTTGCAGGCGCTGCTCGGACCGTCCCGGGCGTTCCGGCGCAGCCCCAGGTCGGAGCTGGCCGACCAGTATGAGGCCGGCCTGCTCATGCTCACCTGTTCCGAGGCTGAGGGACTCCATCTGATCGAGATTCCGGACCCGGACGGGGTGCACTATCGCGGTGTTCCACTCAGCGGTCCGGTCACCACGGTGCTCGACGACCTTCGGGCCGCGGGAATCGAGGTCACCGCCGACGAGTCCGGCTGGGTGCTCGCCGACGGCGCGATCGCCCTGTACACGCCGTCCTCGGAGCCGGACGCCCAGGTCGACGCGGTCACCGTGGCCGGACCGGGGCACGAGTTGCTGGGCGAGATCGTGTTCTTCCCGGCCGGCGCGGACGCGATGCCGGCGACCTCGTCGTACCTGGTCACCCCGGGAGTGGGCGTCGGCCCGATCGCGCTGGGCCGGCATCGCGACGACGTCCGGCGGCGATTGAACGGTGGTCTCTGCACGCAGCACGTGGCGGGCTCCCGCGAGCCGGAGGAGGACGACTTCTTCCACGACCACCTGGCGGTCCGCTACGGGCCGGATCTGCTGGCCGAACGCATCTTCGTCGCCAGGGCGGACGCCGTGCTGCTGGACGGGATCAACCTGCTGCCGCCCTACCCGGCGACGATCGAGGACGTGCGTCTGCTTCTCGCGGAAGCCGGCCACCCACTGATCGACCTGGAGGCCGGCATCGAGATCGCCGGCGTCGGCATCCAGCTGCTGACGATGCGGCCGTCGCCGTCCCCCGACGGCCGGTTGCCGGTGGCATGTGTCGCCGTGTTCGCCGGCACCGGTTCACCCGGCGGCGACCGCGATCAGCCTTTCGACCTGTTCACCTAACCGACCGCCATGCGCTGGGTGCCGATCACCGAGAGCAGGCGCAGGGCCTGCTCGGACGGCGACCCCGGCTCGGCCGTGTAGATGATGACCCGCTGGTCGCGGTCGGTGATGTCGAGGACGTCGCAGTTGACCGTGATCGGGCCGACCTGCGGATGCCGGAACGTCTTGACCAGGGTCGGCTCGGCGGAGACGTCGTGCGACTCCCACAGCTCGCGGAACCGGGCGCTGCCGGCGAGCAGATCGCGCACCAGTTCCGCCAGCTCCGGGTCGTCCGGGTATCGGGCCACCGTGGCGCGCAACCGCTGGGCGGACTGTGTGGCGAACCGGTCGGCGTCGGACACGCCGAAGAGCCGGTGGCCGTCGCGGTGCGGCCCGAGGAAGACCCGCCGGACCAGGTTGCGGTCGCGCCGCGGGGTCGCCGAGAAGTCCTCCATCAGCGCGGCCGCGAGATCGTTCCAGGCGATCACCTCGAAGCTCGCGGTGAGCACCGTGGCGGCCGCCTGGGGAAGCCGGTGCAGCAGGTCGAGGATGCTCTGCCGGACCTCCCGGGACGGGCCGGCGGGCGGGGCAGGCGGTGCGCCGGCCAGGTGGTGCAGGTGGGCGCGCTCGGGGTCGGACAGGCGCAGGGCACGGGCCAGGCCGGACAGCACCTCGCGGGACGGGCACGGGGCGCGGCCCTGCTCCAGGCGGGTGTAGTACTCGGTGGAGATGTACGCCAGCTGGGCCACCTCCTCGCGCCGCAGCCCGGGGGTGCGGCGGCGCGGACCGGCGGGCAGACCCACGTCGGCGGGACTGATCCGCTCGCGCCGGCTGCGCAGGAAATCGGCAAGCTCTCGTCGATCCACGTCACCCAGTCTGCGCGGCCGGGCGGCGCCCAGCCAGGTACCGCTGATGCCTGGATAGCGGCCGGACCGGCGGCGGAGGGTTGCCGCATGACTCTTCTGCTCGACGACAAGGTCGCGTTCGTCAGCGGCGCCGGCCGGGGGATCGGCGCGGCGGCGGCCCGGCTGTTCGCCCGGGAAGGCGCCCGGGTGCTGCTCGCGGCACGGACCGAGGACCAGCTGAAGGCGGTGACCGAGGAGATCCGGTCGGCCGGTGGGGTCGCCGACCACGTGCTGTGTGACCTCGCGGATCCGGACAGCGTGCGGGCCGCCGTCGACCGGGCGGTGACGCTGCACGGGCGGCTCGACGTGGCGTTCAACAACGGGGCGACGATCACCCCGCCCGGCCCGATGGATCAGGTGACCGTGGCTGACTTCGATCGGCTGTACGAGGTGAATCTGCGCAGTGTCTGGCTGGCGATGGCCGCCGAGGTGGCGGCGATCCGGGCCACCGCCGGCTCCGGAGCGATCGTGAACAACTCCAGCGTCGGGAGCCTGCGCGGCAATCCGCAACTGCCGGCGTACGGGGCGTTGAAGCGCGCCGTGAACAGCCTGACCGAGTCGGCGGCGGTGACCTACGGCCCGGAGGGCATCCGGGTCAACGCGATCGCGCCCGGCAACACCGCCACCGAGATGATCGACGCCTGGCAGGCGCGGTCGCCCGGGCTGGTGGAGCGGCTGGTGGCGGCCACCCCGCTGGGCCGGCAGGCGGCCCCGGACGAGATCGCCGAGGCGGCGGCCTGGCTGCTCAGCGACCGCGCGTCGTTCGTGACCGGCGCGGTCCTCCCGGTCGACGGCGGCGCCCGCGCCTGACCGTCACGCTGGTCCTCGCCCGGCGTCAGGAAACGGTCCTCGGTCCGGGACCAGGTAGGTCCGGACGGCATGGCGGTGGACCCGGTCCGGGCCGGTGAGCAGCGCGGGATCCTCCCCGGGCAGCAGCTCGGTCGAGGTGACCGCGGTGACCACCGCGTCGAGACCCGCCGGTGAGGTGGCCAGGTGGATGACGGCGAACCTCCGGTCGTCCGGATCCCACAGGATCAGGGTGCGGAGCAGCGTCGGCAGCCGCTTCAGCACCGGCCCGACCCGGTCCCGGCCGGCCCGGGTGGCCGCCACCACCCGGGCCGGGGTCAGCGGCCCGTCGAAGTAGCCGACGAGCGCCGCCCCCGGGGCACCGGTGGCCGCACCGGTGATGTCGTCCGCCACCTCGTAGATGTCGTCGCTGAGCAGCGTGACCGGCCGCGGGCCGTGCGCCCGGGACCGCTCGGAGGCAAGCTCGGCATCCTCCCGGCTCTGCCAGAGCGTCACCATCGCGCCGCCACCCGCGGTGTCCTCGAGAAGGATCAGGCCGGCGAAGCCCGGATGTCCTGAAACCAGCTCGGTGACCCGTTCGACCAGGCTGTCGTCCTGGGGCCGCGCGGCAACGGTCTGCATTCGTGCGAACATGGTGCCCACCTCCGAGTCGTCGATACCGACCATCGTGGGGCCGGAGCGGGTGCGGCCGAATCAGTGCTGCCACTGACCTCAGGCACGCACCCGGCCGGTCGATAGCTGCTCGGTGTGAGCAGTGTGTTGCGGACCACCGACCGGGCGATCAGCGAGCTGCTCGCCGGACGACACGTGTTTCCGGTCTTCCAGCCGATCGTCGACCTCGCCACCGGAGGCGTGGTCGGCCTGGAAGCGCTCGCGCGCGGCCCGGCCGGCAGCGCCCTGGAATTCCCGGACCGCCTGTTCACCGCCGCGCACGAGGCCGCCCGGCTCGGTGAACTGGACATGCTCTGCGCCGAACGGGCCCTGGAGTGCGTCCTCGCGGTGCCGAACCCGCCGCCGCTGCTGTTCGTCAACGCCGAACCGAGCGTTCTCGACCAGGAACTCTCCCCGCGCCTGGGCGAGCTGCTCTACGGCGGGTTGCCGTTCCGGATCGTCCTGGAGTTCACCGAACGGGCGCTGCCGGCCGTACCGGGAAGCCTTTTGCGCATCTCCGGGCAGGTCCAGCAGATCGGCAACGGCCTCGCGCTCGACGATGTCGGGGTTGATCCGATGTCACTGGCCTTCCTGCCGATCATCGAGCCCGAAGTGATCAAGCTCGACATGAGCCTGGTGCGCAATCCGGAGGCGGCGAACACCCGGCGGGTGTGCGAGGTGGTCCGCTCCGAGGCGCGCCGGACCGGCGCGATGGTGATCGCCGAGGGCATCGAGACCGAAAAAGATCTGCGCGCGGCCCGGGAGCTGGGCGCGCAGTGGGGGCAGGGCTGGCTGTTCGGCCGCCCGGGCCCGATCGAGCGGGCCGACCATCGCTACCAGCCCGCCGAGGTTCGCGCGCCCCGCCCCGGCTTCCACCAGCCGGCCGGCACACCGTTCGCGATCGCGGCCGCCCACGGTCCGGTCGGCCCCGCCGACCCCGCGTCGATCGCCGCCTTCCTGGCCGGTCTCGGCGACACCGCGCTGCTGCTGATCTCCGGCGACCCCGGCCGCCCGCTGCCCGACCTGGCCGAACGTGCCGGCAGCCTGATCACGATCGACGACCCGGCCCCCGGCGAACTGACCGTGGTCGCGCTCGGCGAGGGCCACGGCCGCGTCCTGACCGCCCGAGCCGGCACCGGCCTGGTCACCTCCGACGACCTCCCCACGGTGGCCGCCGTCGCCCGCGCCCTTCTGACCCGCTACAAATAGAAAAACCCGATTTGGGTACGCCCAGAGCACGGTGAAATCGCGCTGCCCTCGACCGGTCGCTCTGCCAGGCTGACCGCTATGGATACGCGCAGGTTCCTCGATCCTTCGACCCGGTTGTACGCGCTCGCCGCGGACGACATCGAAGTGGTGTGCCCGCGCTGCGCAGCCCGGGCACTGGTCGTCCCGCAGCGGGTCGACGGGACGAGCGTGCTCTCCTGGCCGCGGCGGCTCATCTGCACGTCCTGCGCGTCGACGGCCTCGTGGTCGCCGAGAGGGCAGGCCTCCCACTGGGGCGCTCCGGTGGATCCGTTCTTCCAGCTCCCGCTGTGGCTGCAAGCGGACTGTTGTGGACGCACCCTGTGGGCCTTCAACGAGGCGCACCTGACCCTGCTGCACGACTATGTCGCGGCCCACCTGCGCGAACGCGCCCGTGCCGACCCGGGTCTGACGCTGGTCGCCCGCCTGCCGCGCTGGGTGAAGGCGGCCAAGCACCGCGACGAAGTGCTCCGCACCATCACCCGTCTCCGGCAGTCCCGCGAGCCCGCACGGACCTCCGTTCAGCGACCGTGACCTGGATCGGATGGCCTTCGAACCCGACGAGGTCACCGCCCGTCAACCTGCCCGGCCGTCGGCGGGTGCCCAGGGACTTGGAGCGGGTCGAGCGGGTCCCGGCCTCCGGCATTTCTCATCGTCTGACGCGCCCGTGGTCGCGTACCGAAAAAGAGCCGTGCGGGTCAGGCGGACAGGTCGCGGGTGGAGATTTCTCGCATTTCCACCTTGCGGACTTTTCCGGTGACGGTCATCGGGAAATCGTCGACTATGCGGACGTAGCGCGGGATCTTGTAGTGCGCCAGCTTGCCGGAGCAGAAGGCGCGCAGGCTTGCCGCGTCGAGCGGGGTGGTGGCCGGCTTCATGCGGATCCAGGCCATCACCTCCTCGCCGTACTTGTCGTCCGGGACGCCGATCACCTGGGCGTCGAGGATGTCCGGGTGGGTCAGCAGGAACTCCTCGACCTCGCGGGGATAGATGTTCTCGCCGCCGCGGATGACCAGATCCTTGATCCGGCCGGTGATCCGGAGGTAGCCGTCGGCGTCCATCACCGCCAGGTCGCCGGTGTGCATCCAGCCGTCGGCGTCGATGGACTCGGCGGTCTTGTCGGGCTGCTCCCAGTAACCGAGCATCACCGAGTAGCCGCGGGTGCACAGCTCACCGGTCTCGCCGACCGGGACCGTCGCGCCCTGCGGGTCGACGACCTTGACCTCCAGGTGCGGGCCGGCGCGGCCGACGGTGGCGACCCGGCGCTCCAGGCTGTCGTCGGTGCGGGTCTGGCAGGAGACCGGGGACGTCTCGGTCATGCCGTAGCAGATCGACACCTCGGTCATCCCCATCCGGTCGATGACCTGCTTCATCGTCTCGACCGGGCAGGGCGAGCCGGCCATGATGCCGGTGCGCAGCGACGACAGGTCGAAGGTGTCGAAGTCGGCGTGGTGCAGCATGGCGATGAACATGGTCGGGACGCCGTACAGCGACGTGCAGCGCTCGGCGGCGACCGCGCGCAGGGTCAGGCCGGGGTCGAAACCGGGGGCCGGGATGACCATCGTGGCGCCGTGGCTGGTGGCCGCCAGGTTGCCCATCACCATGCCGAAGCAGTGGTAGAACGGCACCGGGATGCAGATCCGGTCCGCCTCCGTGTAGTCGATCAACTCGCCGACCAGGAAACCGTTGTTCAGGATGTTGCGGTGCGAGAGCGTCGCGCCCTTGGGGAAACCGGTGGTGCCGGACGTGTACTGGATGTTGATCGGGTCGTCCGGGCCCAGCGTCGCCTCGATCTCGTCGAGCACCGCCGGGTCGCCGCCCGGCGCGGTCAACTCGGTCCAGGACGGCTCGCCGATCAGCACGACGTCGCGCAGGTCCGGGCACTCGTCGCGGGTCTCGGCGATCATCGCGGCGTAGTCCGAGGTCTTGAAGGCTCGCGTGGCGACCAGGGTGCGGATGCCGGACTGCTGGAGCACGTAACGCAGCTCGTGGGTGCGGTAGGCCGGGTTGATGGTGACCAGGATCGCGCCGAGCCGGGCGGTCGCGTACTGAAGGAGGACCCACTCCGGACAGTTCGGCGCCCAGATGCCGACCCGGTCACCCTTGGTCACGCCGAGCCGGCGCAGGCCCAGCGCGACGTCGTCGACGGACGCCTTGAGCTGCGCATAGGTCCAGCGGCGGCCGGAGGTGCAGTCGACCAGGGCCTCCCGGCCGGCGTGCCGGGCGACGGTGGCCAGCAGGTCGGCGCCGATGGTGCGCTCCAGCAGCGGGGGAGCGGCCGGGCCGATGCTGATGCTGGTCTGTGAGTCCACGGCCTCATCCTGACCCGCCGGGCACCGGATTGTTAGACCCAAATAACGGCGGTGTGCAGGATCCGACGCTCGTGCCGGCCACCGCCCGCGACCTCCGGATTTCGGCCGTCAGGCGTTGAGATGGCGAGTGTGCATCGTCAACAGCGTTGAACCGGCGGCTCGCTGTCGGCGTTCACCACTTCGAGGGGGCCACGGCGGCTCCGGGCAGTGGGACGACCAGGACCTCAGGGACTGGCAGGCCTACAAGTCCGATCACGGCATGAGCACGGTGGGCAACGCTGCCACCCACGCGGGTGAGGCCTATCAGAACGGTTACGAGTGGGCGGGAGACATCCTCAAGTGAGATGGCTGAAGGCGCTCGCCGCGACAGGCGTCGCCGTGACCCTGGGTCTGGCGACGGCGGGCTGCACCGACGACGACCCGGGCGGGGACACCGCACCGTCGGCAGCGGCGCCGGCGAGTGCCGCGCCGTCGATGACCTTCGACGAGGCGTACCAGAAAGTGCCCTTGGGCGGCACCAAGGTCCTGCCGATCACCTGGGACCTGGCCGGGGCGCCGGACACCGGCGAGGTTCTTGCCGCCCGGCGAACCCTTGCATACAGCTACGGGTTGGATCAGTCGACCGACTGGGCCACCAGCATCCCGCTCGGACGGTACTTCTACACCGATGCCTACTTCGAGAAGGTCCTGGCGCCGTTCGTGACGGGGACCAACGATAATCCGTCGATAGGTCCGCTCTGGGTCAAGGTCATGGGGGTCGACCGGGCCGGCCCGGACCAGGCAACGGTCACCTTCTGCAACGACATCGGCTACTGGCATCGCGCCGACGAGAAGAACGCCAAGATCCGCAAAAACCGGGCGAACCTCGAGTCGTACGTGATGATGAACGTCGAATCGGGGGACGGCGAGCACCATTGGCTCGCCGACCGGGTGTTCGATCCGGATGGCGACCGCCAGGCCAAGTACGGCGCCGAGTGCACGAAGTGGGCCCAGCACCAGCCCTGACGGGAGATGCACGACCTCGCGGAGATCATGATGGGGTGCGGGCCGCGGACGTCGATCGCGGGCACCGCGGCGGGTTCGGACGAGCCGTGACCGGTAGCGGAGGAAGACGATCGTCAGTCGCCGGCGGGACCGGGCCGGGCTGGTAGGTTGTGAGCGGCCGTGACGCTGTCCGAGGAGGTGAGACCCATGACCGTTGGAACGAGGTGGGTGCTCCCCCTTGCCGTCACGGCTGGGCGATCGGCTTAGGTGTCGCCGGGAGCGCCTCGATGACAAGGCACTCCTGGAAGGCGAACCTGTGGTTCAGAATGTTGCTCTCGTGCTCGGGGCCGGTGGGTCGGCCGGGCAAGCGTGGCAGGTCGGGGTCATTGCCGGGCTGGCCGAGGCCGGTCTCGACCTGACCGGCGCGGCGGATCTGGTGATCGGCACCTCGTCCGGGTCCACCACGGCGGTGTGGGTGCGCAGTGGCGTGCCGGCGGCCGAGCTGCTGGCCAAAGTGCTGGCCGAGCCGAGCGGCCGGCGGCCGTCTCCGCCTCCGCAGCCGACCGCGCTGTTCGAGCGGATGCGGGCGATCGGGGCCGCCGCCACCTCGGCCGCCGACCTGCAACGGGCAATGGGCGCGTTCGGGTTGGAAAGCGATCCGCTGCTCGGGCCCGAGGTGGCGGAACAGCGGCGGGCGATGGTCGCGGCCCGGTTGCCCCGGCACGACTGGCCGGAGCGGCCGATGATCCTGGTGGCTCTCGACGCGCACACCGGCGAGGTGGTCGCGTTCGACCGGGATTCCGGGGTCGAGCTGGTGGACGCGGCCACGGCGGCGATCGCGCTGCCGGGCGGGGCGCCGACGCACGCGATCAACGGCAAGCGGTACATCAACGGTGGGGTGCGCTCCGCCGACAACGCGGATCTGGCCGCGGGGTATGCGAACGTCGTGGTGCTGACGCCGTTCAGTGAGCGGCGCGGGCCGCTGCCGGACGGGCAGTTCGAGGGGCTGCGCAGGTTTCCGGGCACGGATCTGGCGAGTCAGGTCGAGGGGTTGCGTGCGCGGGGCAGCCACGTCGAGGTGATCACGCCGGACGCGGAGTCGCGGGCCGCGATGGGCATCAATCAGATGGACCCGGCGACCCGCATTCCGTCGGCTCAGGCCGGGTTCACCCAGGGCAGGCGTGAAGCCGGGCGCCTGACCTTCCGCTGATGTGTGTCCGCGCCCGCCGGAGCGTCACGGCCGGCGGGCGCGGGCGGGATCGCCTCGATGTGGCCCTTGTGGAACTCGACATCGGCCACTCCGGCCGCGTTGCGCCGCGCAGGTCGAGCATCTCGTCGGTCATGTCCAGGCCGTGCACCGTGCCGGTCGGGCCGACCCGGCGGGCGGAGAGCAGGACGTCGATGCCGCCGCCCCGGGCGGTCAGACGCGGAACTGCGCCACCACGGTCTGCAACTCGCCGGCGATCCCGGCCAGCTCGGTGGCGGTGTCGGTCGCCTCGGCCAGCGCGACGGTCGTGTTCTGCGCGGCCGTGGCGACCCCGCCGATGTTCCCCGCGATCGCCGCGGTCCCCTGAGCGGCGTCGCCGACACTGCGGCTCATCTCGCCGGTGGTGGCGGTCTGCTCCTCCACGGCCGACGCGATCGTCGTCTGGTAGTCGTTGATCCGCGCGATGATCGTGGAGATCTCGCCGATCGCGGCGACCGCGTTGGCCGTGTCGTCCTGGATCGCCTCGACCCGCCGGGCGATGTCCTCGGTGGCCCGCGCCGTCTCCTGCGCCAGGTCCTTGACCTCGTTGGCGACCACCGCGAAGCCCTTGCCCATCTCACCGGCCCGCGCCGCCTCGATGGTGGCGTTGAGCGCGAGCAGATTCGTCTGCTCCGCGATCGCGGTGATCGTCTTGATCACGTTGCCGATCTCGGCGCTGGACTCGCCCAGCTTCGACACGGTGGTGTTGGTGTTCTGCGCGACCCCGACCGCCTCCCCGGCGACCCGGGCGGCCTCGGTGGCGTTCGAGGCGATCTCCCGGATCGAGGCGCCCATCTCCTCGCTGCCGGCGGCCACCGACTGCACGTTCGTCGACACGCCGCCGGCCGCGGTGGCGACCACCTCGGCCTGCGCCGCCGCCTCCCGCGCCGACTGCGCGATCCGGTCCGCGGCCCGGCCGAGCCGGTCGGTGCTGGCGCCCAGCGTCTGTGAACTGGCCGTCACCCGGACGATCATGCCGCGCAGCCCGTCGCGGGCGGTGTTGACCGCGGCCGCCATGGCGCCGAGCTCGTCGCGGGCGTGCACCTCGGCCGGCACGGTCAGATCCCCGGAGGCGACCGCGGCCAGGGCCGACGAGACACTGCCGAGCTGCCGGGTGATCAGCCGGGTGACGACCGTGGCCAGCGCGAGCGCGAGCGCCAGCCCGGCCGCCAGGTAGATCAGCATCTGGTTGCGCGCGTCGTGGTAGGCGTCCTCGTCCTCGGCCGCCATCGCCGTGGACTCGCGGTCCTCGGTCTCCTGCAGGTGCACCACCGAGGCGGTGAGCCGCTGCTGCGTCTGGGTCCACTCCGCGGACAGCCGGTCGCCGGCCGGCATCGACACCCCGGCCGGCGGCGCCTCCCGGAACAGCGCATAGTCGCGCAACTGCTGGAAGTAGGCGAACGTGTGGGCCACGTCCTTCGCGGCCGCCGCCCGGGTCGCCGAACCCTTGGCCAGCTCCTGATAATTCTTGATCGCGGTGACGGTGGCCTCGTCGGCCGCGGCGACCGCCGAGCGCTGGGCCGCCTTCTGCGCGGCGGGCAGGACGGCCCAGCCGAACATCGCCGCGGATCCGTCGCCCAGCGCCCCGCGCAGCGTGCTCAGCTGGAGGCTGCTGTCGACGTGCTGCGCCTTCATCGCCTGAAGGTCGCCGTTGAGCGTGCTGAGCCGCCCGAGCCCGACCCACCCGATGCCGGCCGCGACCACCGCGCCGCACAGCGCGGCGGCATAGATCTTGGTGCCCACGCGGCGGTCCGCCAGCCCGCCGACCAGCCCGTTGCGCCGGCTGGTGACCACCACGTCCGGACCCGATCCGCTCACCACAACCACGTACCTTCCGCGTCGACGGCCCGAGAGGTGCCTAATGCCGTTATCGACCGGTGCGCGCTCCCGATGAGGCGATTTGTCAGACCACATTTTTCGTACGCCCAGAGCGCGGGCTCGCGTGGTCCCCGGGTGGTCGTTACTGTCGTGCGCATGTCCGCCCCTGGAGACGTGCCCCCGGAGATCCTCGACCGGCTCCGCCCGATCTGCCACCGGTTGCCCGAGACGTATGAGGAACCCGCCTGGATCGGCATCCGCTGGCGGATCCGTGCCCGCACGGTCGCCCACGTCTACATCCCGACCCCGGACCGCTTCCCGATCTACGCGCCCTTCGTGGTCGACGGCGAACCCCCGGTCGTGCTGACCTTCCGGGTCCTCGTCGAGGACCTGCTGGGCCTGACCGCCGACGGTTTTCCGTACTTCCGGCCGGATTGGGGCCACAACGTCGCCGGCGCCATCCTCGGCCCGCACACCGACTGGACCGAGATCGCCGAACTGGTCACCGACAGCTACCGCGAGATGGCCCCGAAGTTCCTCGCCGCCCGCGTCCCCTTGGGGTGAGGACCCTCGTGCGACTAATCCGGCCTTGGGGCACGGCCGGACTAATGGCTCATGGTGCCGCAGGGCGGCGCCACGAACGGTGTGCGCCGGCCGCGCCCAGGACGGTCAGGACGGCGCCGGCGGCCGTGACCCAGAGAGGCAGCTCGGGTGGGATGTCCAGGTAGGTGACGATGCCGAGGATGCGGTGCAGGCCCCACGGCAGCAGGGCCATCTGGTCGTTCCAGACGGTCAGGCACTGCTCCAGGCCGGCGGTCCACAGCAGCACACCGAGGGCGAGCACCGGCACACCGGTCGCGAGCAGGAGGGCGGCGGTCACCCGGCGGCGGGACCAGGCGTAGCGGGTGCGCAGGACCGAACCGGTCGCCACGAAGAGCCAGAGGAAAAGAGCGAAACCGATCGTCACATACGCCGACCGCGCGCCCGGATTCGCCCAGAACCCGAGCCAATAGTGGCCGGGACCACGCACCGCCAGCACACCGAGCAGCAGCGCCGACCGTGACAGGGCTACGCCGCCCAGCACCGTCCACAGCGCATACGGGTCCCGGCGGCCGATCAGCAACCGGGCGACCAGCGCGAACAGCACCCACGAGCCGAGCGTCGCCAGCACGTGCGCCGGCGCCGCGAACCAGGTGAACACCTCCCGGCTCAGCACCAGCACGGTGGCCGGGAAGGCGATCACGACCCAGCGGGCGGCCCGGCCCGGGGCGGCCGACGGGGCCCGCCACGGCAGGATCGCCGACCGCCACAGGTCGCGCAGCGGACGCCAGGGCACCAGGAGCGAGACGACCAGCACGCCGAGCAGGACCTTGGCGAGCACCGCCATCGCCGGATCGCGGTCGAACCGCCGGGTGCCGAGGTCGGCCGCGGTGAAGTTGTAGGCCGGGAGGTCCAGGTCGGCGGCGTATCGGCGTACGAAAATCGTCCTGGTCTCCTGGTAGTGATCCGCGGCGGCCGTCCAACGGTCGCGGGCCTGGGCCGAGCCGGTGCCGGTCCACTGGGCGCGGCGCAGGAACATCGTGCGGTACGCGCTCAGTGTCCGGTAGAGGTCACTCTGGTAGTCGAGTGCCGCCAGCAGGCTCGCCCGCAGCGCCGGATCGCGCCAGGTGCCGGGATCGGTGGCGGCCACCGTGGCGCGCTGCTGGTCCGCGACGGCGGCCGCCCGCTCGCCCTCCGCGATGGTCTCGTCCAGGTGTCCGCGACTGATCGCATAGATGCTGTCCAGCGCCGCCGAGTCGCCGGTCACGATGTCCCACTCGAAGATCCACATCATCGGCGGCGGTTCCAGGCCGAGCGCCTTCGCCGAGTAATCGGCGTACGGGGTGAGGTAGAGACCCGTGGTGATCGCCTCCCGGGACGCGGCGAACATCCGACCGATCGCGGCCACCGTCGCCGGATCCGGCGAGAACGTCTGGCGCGCCCAGTCCGCGGTGATCTCCCCGGGGTCGGTGGACGGGTCGCGCGCCAGGCGGCCCATCGCATACGCGTTCAGGTCGTAGAGCTGCCAGAACCCGGTCCGCAGGTACAGCGTGCGCGGCCCGGCGTGCAGCGGCCCGCCGTCCTGGGTCCACAGCCACACGCCCTCGATGTGCGGGTTCAGGGCGAGCAGCCGGTTCAGGGCGGCGCCGTGCAGCGCGGTCAGGTCGTTGGGCAGCGAGCCGAAGCCCTCGAACTCGCGGCGGCCCTGGAACTCGACGATGCGCCGCTGGTCGCCGGTCGCCAGGGTGGTGTTCATCGGCAGGTGGCTGTAGAAGTCGCCGGCCGTGAACTTGGTCGAGACGATCAGATGCGGGTCGTGCAGCGAACCCAGCACCGTCTCGTAGGACTCGGGGTTGGTGTGCAGGTCGCCGACCGCGCCGACGCCGACCGTCCAGCTGCGGAAGATGATGTCGCGCCCGGACTCCCCGGCCACCGCCAGGAACGCGGCGAGCATCTCCCGCACCTGCTCCGGGGTGGTGACCGCGATGTCCGAGTAGTAGTCCCAGCCGGGCGCGCGGTAGGCCGAGCCACCCTCGCCGATCCGGATCATCAGCCCGGAGGCGAACGGCATCGCGGCGAACAGCTCGCGCAGCCCGGCCTGGTAGGTCGGCCACGGCGAGGACTGCGTCCTGAGGTATCCGGCCAGCGGCGGCGAGAGCGCCAGCATGTCGGTGAGGAAGTAGACCCGCATGCCCATGTCGGCGGCGTACCGGAAGACCGGCGCGAACGCCGCGGTCATCGCCTCGGCGCGGGCGAGGTGCGGGTCGTCCGGGGCGTAGACGGTGTCGCCGAACGTGACGTATTCCAGGAAGCCGGGCACCACGACGCCGGTGTAACCCTGCGCGGCCGAGTGGTCGATGAACTGGTGAAACTGAGCGGTGATCCGGCCGACCGCCTGCTGATCCACCCACGGGGCGCGGGGGAGGAGGGCGCCGGTGACGATGTCGGTGTTCAGCGAGTAGTCGGTGCCGCCGCGCCACAGCGCCGGGTCGTCGTCCCGGCCCACCGAGCCCGCGTCGGTGAGCCGCAGCCCGAGCCGGGGCGTCACGGTCCCGGTGGGGATCGCCGCGCCGGACCGGATCCGATCAGCGATCGCGTAGAGCCCGGCGGTCGCGCCCGCCTCGCCGCCCGCGGTCAGGGTGAGTCCGTCGCCGGTCCGCGCGATCCGGTAGGTCTCGGCTCTGTCGTCGCCGGTCACGGTCACGGTGAGCACGCCGGCTCGGGCTCCGGCCTCGGTTGCCGCGTCGGTGACCGATCGGGCCGCGACGTCCAGCCGGTGGCTGTGCCGGTTCAGCGTCACCGCCCTGATCGGCGCGGGCACGGCAGGAGCGGCCGGCGGGACGGTGACCCGCGGCTCGGCCATCACCGAGGCCGGCTGCCAGGACAGCCGCAGCGTGTCGCTCAGCCCGAGTGCCATCCCGGCACCGAGCACGAGCAGCGTGACCACTACCACGAGACGTCGCACGCCTCTTTGTAGATCAGAAAACCGGTTTTCGGTACGCCCGGAGCCGGCTGATCGCCGTGGACGGCGGGTGGCGGCTGTGGGCGTACCGTAATGGGGTTTTGATCTGTCAGATCAGCCAGGGGTTGCGGCGGACCAGGGGCAGGCTTGCCCACCAGCGGCCCAGGCCCCAGGTGTGCCCGGCGTAGGTGAGCGCGGTGACGATCACGCCGAGCGCGTAGACGAGGTGGTAGTCGACGATCGGGTTGGTCGAGTGGGTGGCCTCGCCCGCGCCGGTGGTCTGGATGACTATTCGCTGTCGCGCGCATGGTCACCCGGGCCGGCCGCCCCGTTTCCGCCGGGCCGAACGGCCCGGGGCCGGTCGCCGGATGTGGCAGATCGCGGATTCGGGACCAACGGCACTGGGCGGGCGCGCCGGCGAGCGCCTGGATGGGAGGAGACACAACAACCGGGGAAGGAGAGCGATGATGCACACGCGGACCTGGACGGTTGAGATCACCATCGACGAGCACGAGGAGGAACGGCGGACACATGCCGTCGCCGTGCTGCGCACCGAGGCGCGCCCGCAGGTACGCGGCGAGGGCACGGCACACCGCGCGCCGCGAGACCGGGAGGTGCCGGCGATCGGGGACGAACTGGCCACCGCGCGGGCTCTGGCGGATCTGGCCTACCAGCTGCTGGACGTGACGGCCGCTGACATCGAGGCCGTCGTCCACCGGCCGGTCTTCCTGGACAGCTGACCGCTGAGCCGTGCGCGACTCCCGCGGGACGCGCCGCTGATCCGGTCGCCGACCGGGCCAGCGGCGCGGCAGTGCCAGTCGTCCCGGACGGGATTGGCGGATTCTGGCGGTTGTCGCAACACTCCAGGTGAGCAACTACGCCTACATGTGGGAGTCGGCTTCGTCGGGGAGGGCACGGCGTGCGGTTCGAGCATCGTGACGTCGAGACCGACGGGTGCATCGTCGACCGTGTGTGGCGGACCTGTAGCGACTCCGCGAGCACCATGACATCCGCGGCGCGCACATCGTGCCAGCTGATTCTCACGCGAACGCGGGGAGAACTTCTTGCCAGCGTGCGCGGGCCCGAGACCACCGCGACCACGGCGCCGATTCCCCCGGACGCCGAGTTCCTGGGGATCCGGTTCGCGCTCGGCGCCGTCGTCCAGCCTCACCCCGCCGCCTCCATCGTCGATGGCTACGCGACGCTGCCCGTGACCGATTCGGGGCGAATCATCATCGGTGGAGAGGATTGGGAGGCACCGACCTACGAGAATGCCGAGCACTTCGTCCGACGGCTCCGGGATGCGGGTCTGCTGGTGCCTTCGGATCTATGGAAGGAGGGACATCCTGGCGGTGACCGGTCCCGGCGAACTCGGCAACGCCGATACCGCGTGATCACCGGCCTTTCCGAGGCTGCGGTGACCCAGATCGACCGCGCCAACGCCGCGGCCACCATGCTCCGCGACGGCCTCGACTGGCGTACGGTCGTCGCGACGCTGGGATACTTCGACCAGGCGCATCTGGCGCATGCGCTGCGGCGTTACGTCGGGCACACCGCCGGCGGCCTGCGGGCAGGCGAGGTTGCCGCGATGTCGTTCTTGTACAAGACCAGCTCCCAGCCCGGTAGCTAGCCTCCGGTGGTCGGCCGCCCGAGCGGCTGTCCCCCATTCCCTTCGGAGGAGAACCGTGCTGCTCAGCGTCAACGTCTTCGTCAGCCTCGACGGCATCATGCAGTCGCCGGGGGCACCCGGCGAGGACCCCTCGAACGGCTTCGACCGTGGTGGCTGGCTCGTCCCATACGCATCCGAGCACACCAACGAGGTTGTCCAGGGCTGGTTCCGCGAGGCGGATGCGTTTCTCTTCGGCCGTACGAGCTACGGCCTGCTCGGCGGGTACTGGCCGAAGGTCACCGCACCGGACGACCTCATCGCAACCAAGCTGAACACCCTGCCGAAATATGTGGTCAGCACAACGCTGCCGGATGACGAAGCGGACTGGAGTCCGACAACCGTTCTGCGTGGTGACTTCCTGGATGACATAAGGCGACTCAAAGCCGCCCCGGGCGGAGAACTCCAAGTGCACGGCAGCTGGCAACTCATCCAGGCGCTGCATCAGGCAGAACTCGTCGACCGCTACCGACTGTTGCAGTATCCGGTCGTCGTCGGGACCGGAAAGCGCCTGTTCTCGACCGGATCGACGCCCGTCGCGTTGAAAGTCGCGGAAGGAGACTCGCGCGTGCTCCCCGACGGGGTCGTCTCACTGACCCTGAACCCCGCCACCTTCGGCATGCTCGCCGCCGGGTCCTACGCCGTAGAACAAGGGCGCTCGAAAGCAATCTCGCGCTAGTTGGCATGCGCCCGCTCATCGGCTACTTGTCTACTGGTGGCACATCCCCAGCCCGGGTCGGGCTGGGGATGTGGCTTCACAGCAACGGCGTGCGTCCGGAGAAGCCGGTGGCCGCCTGGATGCGCGGCAGCAGCGTGGTGCCGTTGCCCGGGTAGAGGTAGAGAACGTTGCTGGAGACGGTCACGGCCGCCAGGTCGAGGTGGCCGTCGCGGTTGAAGTCGCCGACGCCGAGCAGGTCGCGCATGCTGTTCCAGCCGGTGCCGATCTGGCGGCGGGCGGCGAAGCCACCGGAGCGTCCGGGATAGAGGTAGAGGGCGCCGGTGGAGGTGAGCCGGGCGATCAGGTCGGACCAGCCGTCGCGGTCGAAGTCACCGACACCGGCGAGCTCGCTCATGGTGTCCCAGCCGCCGGTGCCGACCTGCACTCGGGGGCCCAGGGTCGCGTCGGCGCGGCCCGGGTAGACGTACAGGGCCTTGTCGCTGGTCTGTGCGGCGAGCAGATCGGGATGGCCGTCGCGGTCGAAGTCGCCGATCGCGGTGAGCTCGCGCATGCTGTTCCAGCCGGTGCCGATCTGCTTGCGGGCGCCGAACCCGGATCCGGTGCCGGGATAGAACCACAGGACCCCGTCCGAAGCCTGCCGGGCGACGAGGTCCTCGTGGCCGTCGCCGTTGAGGTCGCCGATGCGCAGGAGCGCGTTCATCGCGTTCCATCCGCCGGTGCCGACGGTGACGGGTGCGCCGGTGTCGACGTAGGTGCCGTTTCCCGGATAGAGGACCAGGCTGCCGTTGCCGGTGAGCCGGGCGATCACGTCGGACCAGCCGTTCCCGGTGAAATCGGCGAACTGAGCGGAGGGCAGTGGCGCGACGTCGGCGTAATCGTTGTCGATGTTGATGGTGACGCCGCCGTACGTCTCGGTGTGGTCGCCGCGGTACTGCTTGATCCGCCGCTGCGGCGACCAGTAGGCGGCCGGGATCGCCGGGTCGGAGACGGTTGCCACGCCGTCCCACCGGGCGAAGTCGAGGTAGTCGGGCCGCACATATCCGCTGGTGTTGTAGTTGGCGACCTGGTCGGCCACACCGGAACCCATGCTGCTGTAGAAGCCGGACAGGTAGCCCCGGTCGTGCAGCCGGGCGGTCCAGGCGCTCATGAAGGCGAGTACGCCGCTGCGGCATACGGTGTCATCGGTGCGATAGGCCTCCATGTCGTAGATCAGCATGCTCTGCGGTCCCAGCCCCAGCGCGGTCGCCTGAGCGGCCGCGTCGTCGGCGGTGGCCCGGCCCTGCGCCGCGGCCTGGGTGTTGTCGATCCGGTTCGGCTTGGTGGAGGTGGTGCAGGACGCTTGCGGGCCGAGGTAGAGCGGCAGCAGGTGCCACCCGCCGGCCTGCTGGCGGGTGACCCAGTCGGCGGTGAGGTTGGGCTGGGTACAGCCGCGGTTGTTGCCGCCGAAGTAGATGCCGATGGCTCGGTAGGGTGACGCGAGCCACGCGTCCATCGTGGTGTTGGACGGGGCGGTGCAGGCGTCGAAGCCGGATCCGGTGAAGCTTCCCGGCGCGGCGGCCGCAGCGGCCGCCGCCGGGACGAAGGCGGCAGGGCCGGCGGTCACCAGGCAGACGGCGGCCATGAAGAGTAGACGGCGCAGGGGCGGGGTAGCACTGGACGGTCTCATGACGACCTCCCTCGGGTTGACCCCTCCGAGGCAAACAAGGCGTTCCCGTGGTCGGCAAGGGCCACATGGCTCGTACCGCCCGGTTCGATCCGGCTGTGATCGACGCCTGGATCAGCCGGTGGCTATCTCCGTCGTGCAGTTCTCCCGGTTCGGCTCGTCGCGCCAGAGGCAGACCTGGATCGTCACCGGCTGGCCGCCGATCGTGGTCGAGACGGCCGGGGAGTGGACGTAGCCTCGTTCCGCCAGCGGCAGCGGCGTCGCGCAGCTGTGCCACGGCCCGTCCGCGATCCTCCACCGGACGCGGGTGCCGCCGGCGTGCGGAGTGGCGTCGTCGGAACCGGCCCGGCCCCAGTAGTAGATGCGGCCCTGATGGCTGGCGTAGCGGGCGGATCCGTTCATCGCGTCGAAGTCCAGCGTGGGGCTGAGCCGGGTGGCTTGGTCGTCGTCGAAGACCGTGGAGGCGTCGGTGATGATCTCGTCGCCGGTGGCACCCTCCCGGCAGGCGTGATCCTCCTTCGGCCAGGCAAGCGTCAGCGCCAAGCCACCTGCCACTGCGGCCACCGCACCCACCGCCACGACGCCGCGCACCGGCACCCGGCGGCGCCGCTCCGGCGGCCGGGGAACGGCTCTGGCGTTCACGATCAGGCCAGGCGACGCGCGCGGGACGGGCAGCAGGGCCGGGGCACGGAGGTCGGCCTCCCTCGCCTGGGCGATCAGAATGTTCAGGTGCTCGACCGCGACGGTGAGACGCCGGACGTCGTCGTCGCCGAACGTGCTTCCGGTGATGTGGTGCGCCGCCCGAGCGACCGCCACCACCGCCACCGGATCGGTCAGGTATCGCAGGTCACCGGCGAGGACGCCGCCGACAATGTCCTTGTCGACAGCCAGGCTGGGTGCCATCCGATGGGTACGGATCACCTCGGCGAGGTGCCGCAACGATGCCGGACGGCGCGGGCGGCGGGGGACCGGCCGGCCGGGCGGCGGCGTGTAGACGCCGTCCCGGCCGGCCTTCGTAGCGGCCGCGTTCACCGTCGAGACGAGAAGTTGCGCCGCCTCGTCGACCCGTTGCCACCACGGATCCTTTCCGTCCACCCCGATCACCCCCAGCTCATCGACCGGGGTCATTTTACTGAGCTTCCGGAGTCGAGGTTGCTCCCGCGTCCGCAGCCTGACCTCAAAAGCTCAGAATGCGTACAGGTATGCCTTCATCACGAGCTGGCACAGGTAATCGAAGCGGATGCCGTACGTGGGATCCGGGTCGTACCCGGGCCACGTCGAAGCCGGGTCGAGGATGTAGACGATGCGGTTCGTGGGCTCGTAGCCGTAGATGACGAACCAGTGGTCGATGGTGTGGTCGTTGGTCCAGTCATCCGGCTTGTACCGGCTGTTTGCCGGCACCACCACGTTCACGATCGGCGGCGTCCATTCGCTGATACTTTTCTCGATCCGGCGCCAGAACTCCTCGCGCAAATCGCGAGAGCTGCGCAGTCCGCCCTCGTCCTCGACGTCCTCGAGCTCGTAGGTGTACCGCCCGAAGATGTATTCCGTGCCGTACAGCATCTGGTATCGGGTGCTGCCGTTCGAGTCGGTGCCGATCTGGTTCGCGAGCTCTCTCTGGCCGGGCATGTCGTCTTCGTCGTACCAAGCGGAGGACGCTATGCGCAGGGACGCCGGCCCGCACCAGTTGTCCTGCAGCTGCGTCTGCCAGACCAGCGGGATCTTCACCGGTGCGGCGAGGGCCGCGCCGGGAAGACTCAGCGCACCCGTCCCGGCGGCGGCCGCCCCCAGCAGGGGAAGGGTCAGCAATCTGCGTCGGTTCATCGACGGCATCCTCTCGACGAATTAGCGGCGGTCCGGCGACCGCCGACGTCCATCGTGGATATCTATCTGTCCCCGGCGCAGCGTCATCTGTCGGTGGGACCAGCGACGGGACAGATGAACCGCTCGGTCAGAGCGGCACCTGGCCGTCTGAGCGAATCGGGCGAGTGTTCTCCCTGATCCCGGCTGCTATGCGGTGAGCTTCGTCTCGGGAACCCGCCGTGGCGAGCTCACGGTGTGGCGAGCAGCATGGTCAGGGAAACGACGAGACCGCCGGATCGGGCCGGTTTCAGGCGCAGGTCGTCGACGAGATGACCGGCCAGCCAGAGCCCGCGTCCACCCGGCGAGTCCAGATCGGGACGACGGTCCTTGGCCTCGGTGTCGGCGCCGTGGGTCCCGTCGTCCTGGACCTCGCATTCCACGCCTGTGGCCGTCCGGCGCAGACGTAGCCGGCCTCGGCCGCCGCCGTGCCGGACAGCGTTGGTGAGCAACTCGTACACCGCGATGGTGAAGTCCTCGGCCCGCTCCGGAGTCAGTCCGGCGGTCTCCGCCGCGTCCCGCACGACTCGGCGCAGCCCGGCGATGGTCTGCTCGGTGAAGGGGATCCGGAGGCCGGTGTCCTGGCCCTGCCTCCGGGGATGGTGGCGGACCATGACGAGGGCTTGATCGTCTTCGCCGGCGAGTGCCGCGGCCAGGACGGCGTCGGCGATGTCGTCGGCTCGTGCGTCGGCCGGTGTGCCGGCCAGGAGGGCGTGCAGGTCGCGGATGCCGTCGTCGTAGTCCTCCTCGCGGCGTTCGACGAGGCCGTCGGTGTACGCGAGCAGGGCGGCGCCCGGGGGGAACGGCACCGAGGTGACCGGGATGGGCCGGGTCACCATCCCCAGTGGTGGGGTGCGATCGGTGGCGACCGCGGTCGGCGTGGTGCCGGGGCCGAGCAGGACGGGGTGCGGATGACCGGCTCGGACGATGTCGGCTCGCTGTTGCGCAGGATCCAGCACGAGCACGACGGCCGTACCCCAGAAGCCTCGCCCGACCAGCGCGGTGAAGCGGGCGAACAGGTCGTCCAGCGGCACCTCGAGCCGGATGAGGGTGTTGATGACGGTCCGCAGCTGGGCCATGTCGGCTGCCGCGTCGATGTGGTGGCCGACCACGTCACCGACGACGACGGCCAGGCGTCCCGCGGACAGGTTGATCAGGTCGTACCAGTCGCCGCCGAGTTCGAGGCCGGACAGTGCCGGGCGATACCGTACGGCGATGTCCAGTTCGTCGGGCACGACGGCGGAAGCCGGATGCAGGCGGGTGGCCAGCCGCGTGATGAGCTGGTGTTCGGTGGCGACCAGCCGAGTCCGTTCCAGCGTCTGTTCGCAGACGTCGGCGACGGTGTCGAGCCGGGTCACGTCGGCCGTGGCGAACTGCTGCGGATACGTCCAGCCCAGACCCAGGGCGGCAACCGTGCGGCCTTGCGAGTCGTGCAGGGGCAGAACCACGGTGCTGACGATGCCGTGCTCGGCGACCAGGTCGGACAGGCCGGGGTATCGGGCACGGAAGGCGGCCCGGTCGGGCAGCAGAATCCGCTGCCCGGTGCGCAGCGTCTCCACGATCGGCTGCGGATCGTCGAGGTCGGGGCGGGTGTACGCGGCGGCGAGGGGGTCCGGCAGACCGGGCCCGTACAGCCGCAGCCGGTTGCCCTGCTCCCGCACGAGCAGACCGCACATGGTGGTGCCCAGAGCGGCGGGAACGGACTCGAGCATCACCGTGATCGCCTCGTCGGGCGTACGGGTGACGCTGAGGCGGGCCGAGAGGGTCGCCATGCCGGCGACCGCCGTCAGCAGGCCGGTGCGTTGCAGCGCCTGACCGATGAGGTCGGCCACGGTCCGGAGCACGCTGCGCATCCGGGCATCGACCTCCACGGGCCGGGTCCAGCGCACGAGCACCGACCCCGCGGGAGAGCCCTCGCGCAGCACCGGCATCGTGAACACCGTCGCGCTGATCGGGTCGTCACCCGCCGCCGGTGAACCGGAGGTGGCGGGGATCCAGGTGGCCGAAGCACCGTCGACTATGGCGGGCAGGAGCGTACCCACCGCGGTGGTGACGTCGGCAGGATCGGTGGCGGCGCTCAGTGCACTGGCGAACCGGGCCAGGGCCTCGGCCTGACGCAGGGTCCGCTGCCGGTCGGTGACGTCCCGCGCCACGACGGCGAGGTGTCCCGTGGCCGCGGAGTCGCCGGCCACGCTGAACGCCTGCAGATCGACCTCGACGGGCGTCTCGCCCCGGCCCGGGGGAAGGGCGCGAACGGCACGCTGCGGTACGACCGGCGATGCCGGCGCACGCCCGTCCGCGGCCTCGGGCCTCGGCATCGGCGCGCCGACCAGGTCGGTGAGCCGTTCAGGCGCTGCGGCGCGGTCCGTCATCCGCAGGCCGGCGGGATTGACGTAGCGCAGCGATCCGTCGGCCCGGGCGACGGCGACCAGGTCACCGGTGCGTTCCACCAGGGCCTGGAACAGCCGGGACTCGGCCTGCGCCGACCGTTCGGCGGTCAGGTCGGCGGCGTATGCCAGCCACCGCAGCGGGGCGTGACCGAGTGCCACCACGCCGACGAGAACCGGCACCCGTCGCCCGTCGGCGTGCAGGTACTCCTTCGGGAAGGCGCTCGACCGGCCGGTGGCGGCGAGTTCGGCGAGCGAGCGCTGGTCGGCCTCCTCCCAGCCGGGCGGGGTGAGTTCCGGCCAGCGCAGCCGGCCCAGTTCCAGGTCGGCGCGGCGGTATCCCAGCATGCCGAGGAACGCGTCGTTGGCCTCGGTGATCGACTCGTCGACGCCGCCGAACACGGCGAGGACGTCGGTGTCCACCAGCCGCTGGAACCGGGTGCGCTGCTCGCCCAGGGCCTGCAGCAGGCGAGTCCGTTCGGTGACGTCCACGACGGTGAACCCGATACCGACGTCCTCGGCCGAACCGGCGATACGAATCGGGAAATAGCTGGCCACGCGATGGCGTACCAGCCCGGTGTCCGGCTCGGGGGCGACGAACTCGACACCGTTGATCGGCCCGTCCGTCATCACCGTGCGCATCAGGTCCTCGATACGCCGGCCGTCCCCACCCCACAGATCGGAGGGACGCTGCCCGAGATGCGCCTCGGCCGGCAGGCCGTTGATCCGGGCGAGCGCCGGGTTGACGTGCCGCAGCCGCAGATCGAGGCCGGCCCATCCGATACCGACGGGCGCCTGCTGCAGGATCGCGTCGATGATGGCGGTGGTCCGGCGTACCGCCTCCTCCGCCTCGACCTGCCCGTGGACGTCGGTGATCGTGCCCAGCCACTCCATGACGTCGCCGTGCTCGTCACGGATGGCCGCGGCCCTGCCGACGACGTGGCGGTAGGAATCACTGAGAGCGTGGCGCAACCGGTAGCGCACCTCGACCGGCGTGCCGTTGCCGGTGGCGTCGCCGAAGGCCCGAGCGACGTGGTCACGGTCATCCGGGTGAACCATGCGCAGCCAGCCGGTTCCCCCGTGCTGCGGCCACGGTTGCCCGGTGAAATCGGCGAGAGCCGGCTGCGGCTGAGTGATCATGCCGTCCGGGCCGCGCGACCAGATCACCGTGTTGGTGGCCTCCACCAGGGAAAGGAACCGGCGCTCGGCACGGATCTGCTCCGCCCGGGCGGCCGCCTCGACCTGCCAGACGCGCGCCTGCTCGGTGGCGTCCGCCACCGCCGACCGCAACCGATCGGTCACCTGCCGCTGTTCATCCCGGGTCTCCAGGCGCTGGAGGGCCTGACCGGCGGCTGTCGCGGCCAGCCCGAGAATGAGGTGCTCCTCTCCCGTGACCCGGTGCTGCCGCGCGAAGGCTATCCACACCCGCCACCGGCGCGTGCCGGTCAGGATGCGTGCCTGCACACCCGGTAAGGGGTCCGCGGTGTGGGGCTCGGGTTCCGGCAGCATCAGCCCGGCAAGCACCTCGGACGGGACGGCCGAGGCAGGGACGGTCCCGCCAGCGGTGATCACCTGCGCAATCGTCTCGCCGTCGTGGTCGGCGAGATAGACCTCGGCGTCGAGCATCTCGCCGAGGGTGCCGGTCAGCAGCCCGAGAACCTCGTCGACTTCCGACGCCTCGTTCAGGCGTTGCGAGAGCTCGACGGCGAGTTGCTGGCGGCGCTGCACGGCCCGCTGTTCGGTGACGTCGCGGACGGTGCCCACCAGCAGCCGCCGTCCGGTGTCGGGATCCGAGACCGAGGCGGCGGAGACCGACACCCACACCGGGTGGCCCAGCCGGTGACGGACCGGCACCTCATAGGTGCCGCTGCCGGCACCCAGCAGGTCGTCCAACGCGCCGGCCAGCCGGGCGCGCGAGGCCGGGTCCTCGGCCGCGTCCGGCCACCACGGATAGGGCGGGGTGTACGGGATGCCCTCCCGCCCGAAACCGACGATCCTGGTCCAGGCTTCGTTGACCTGGATCACGACACCGTCCTCGTCCGCGAGGAAGATCCCGTTGTCGCTCTCCGCCAGCAGACGTGCCGCCCACGCCGCGTCCGGCACGACAGCGGCGCTCTCACCCGGGGCTCCAGGCCGTGCTTGCGGCGCCGACTCAGCGTCGCTCACCATGCGACCTCCGCCCGGCATCGAGACAACGACGAAAGCTTATCGTCGCGCCGGAGCGATCAAAGCCGCAGTCGGGAGTGCCGTGGCTACGAGACAGAATCCTGTTGGTACACGTCGGGTACGCCGTCGGCGTCCGAGTCGAGCTCCTCGGCCGCGCAGATCCGGCGGTAGTGTCGGTTGCGGATGCGCAGGACCGCCGCGGCCAGCAGGGCGGCGATCAGCGACCCGGCCAGGATCCCGATGCGGGCGTGCTCGTCCTTCTCGCTGCCGGTGCCGAAGGCCAGTTCCCCGATCAGCAGCGACACGGTGAATCCGATCCCGGCCAGCAGCGACAGCCCGAGCACGTCCCACCAGCTCACCCCGTCGCCGAGGGAGGCCCGGGTGGCCCGCCCGACCACCCAGGTCGTGGCCAGCACCCCGGCGCACTTGCCGAGCACCAGTCCGGCGACGACGCCGACGGTCACCGGGTCGCGCAGGGTGGCGGCGAGCCCGCCGGCGCCGGACAGCGACACCCCGGCGGCGAAGAACGCGAACACCGGCACCGCCACCCCGGCCGACAGCGGCCGCCACCGGTGCTCGAAGTGCTCCGCCAAGCCGGGCCCCGGCCCGTGGGAGCGGCGCCCGACCGGAACCATGAAGCCGAGCAGCACACCCGCGACGGTGGCGTGGATCCCGGAGGCGTGCACCAGCGTCCAGGTCGCCGCGGCCAGCGGCAGCAGCAGCCACCAGGACCGCACCCGGCGCTGCACCAGCACCGCGAACAGGCCCAGCGGGAGAAGGGCGGCCAGCAGTGGCAGCAGATGCAGCGAGCTGGTGTAGAACACCGCGATGATGACGATCGCGAGCAGGTCGTCGACGACGGCGAGGGTCAGCAAGAACGTGCGGAGCGCGGCGGGCAGGTGGGTGGCGATGACACCGAGCACGGCGAGTGCGAACGCGATGTCGGTGGCGGTCGGCACCGCCCAGCCGGACAGTGCGCCGCCGGCCGCGCGGGCGTTGATCGCCGTGTACACCAGCGCCGGGACGGCCATACCGCCGACGGCCGCCGCGACCGGCATGATCGCCCGGCGCGGATCGCGCAGGTCACCGGCGACGAACTCGCGTTTGAGCTCCAGGCCGGCGACGAAGAAGAAGATCGCCAGCAGGCCGTCGGCAGCCCACTGGGCGAGCGTCAGATGCAGGTGGAGAGCGTGCGGACCGATCGCGAACGCGCCGAGATCCTGATAGGCGGGCGCCCACGGCGAGTTGGCCCACAGCAGGGCCAGCACCGCGGCGCCCAGCAACAGCGCGCCGCCGACGGTCTCGGTGCGCAGCACGTCACCGATGCGGCGGGTCTCCGGCCAGCTGCCCCGGCCGAACAGGAAACGGCGCGGACGAGAGGGTGTGTCGGTCACGGAACTCCTTCACCAGGGCACGGCAAGAACACCGCCGACCAGGCTTCCCGGCACACCTGACCGTCAACCTACCGTGCCGCACGAACGCCGGCAGCGATTCACCTCTGGCGGCTGATCCGCCGTGCAGGGTGCGGTGGCCGCTCTCGGAACCGTCCACCCCGACGACGATCAGATGGTCGTTCATGTCTCCCTGATTCGGATGTTCCCCGGTTCGATGTGTGCGCCCAGGCCCGGGAACAGCAGGGTGGTGTGCCCGAGGTCCAGCCAGTGCACGCGGTACGGCGGATAGCCGTCCTGATGACCGACGCCCGTGACGATGCCGACCCGGGGCCGGCCGTTCAGGCCGGCCGGGTCGATCACGATCCGGTCCCCGGGCCGGGCCCTCATGACCGGCCTCCTGCCGGGGCGGCCTCGGTGTGAATCTCCAGGGCCCGGGCCGGCGCTGCCTGTGCGGCGGGCGACCCGCCGAATCCGATGACGATCTTCGTGTCGCGCATGATGCGGGCCTCCTTCTCCGTCTCTCTTCATCGGACGCCGGTGGCGGCGGAGGCAACAGGGCCGATGGCCCTGCTCCGCGGGGCCGGAAGCCGGGTGGTGACGAGAAGCGGAGAGCAGGCGTACGGCTGGGGCAAGCGGCGCGGCGCCCGGACGACCGGACATCCCGCAGGGCGTGGGCACGCGCATTCTTGGACCGGCGTTGCGTTCGACCCGGGCCATCCGGCCCTGTCCGCCGCGCGGCGTGCGCTCCACCATGGAGTACGAGCAGCGCCTGCGGACCCTCCGCGGCGGGCTCACCGGGCGGGTTTGACCTGGGACAGCAGGAAGTCCGTGACGGCCGGCGCGAAGGCGGCGGTCAGCTGCGGCACGTGGGAGCCGCCGGTCATGGTCCACGCCTGCACGGTCGAGCCGCCGGCGCAGCCCGACGAATAGGTGCGGACCGACGTCTCAGCGCCCGGCAGGCTGGCGATCAGGTCGAGTTTCGGGCCGTCGCGGCCGTCCGCGCCGCACCCGTCGTAGCCCCGCCACTGGGTGACCGTGGCATCCGCCGACGGGTACGCGACGCCGTTGTTGAGCCCGCCCTCGAAGGCGATGGTCTCGTCGGCGCTGCCGTGGATCGCGAGCACGCTCACCGGCTCGGACGGCCGGCACCGGGCGGCGTCGTTCCAGGTGGCGGCGTTGAGGGAGACGATCGCGGTCACCTGGTCGGCGTGCTCGCAGGCCATCCGGAACGACATGAACCCGCCGTTGGAGTGCCCGATCAGATAGACGCGGGCGCGGTCGATCCGGTACGTGCCCTCAAGGGTGGTGATGAGCCCGCTGAGGTAGCCGGAGTCGTCGGGTTGCTGATGGAAGAAGTCGCAGCAAGCGTCGGTGGCGTTCCAGAAGTTCGCGCCGCGGCTGTCGACCAGACCGTCCGGATAGGCGTAGACGAAGCCCCGCCGATCCGACTCGGCGGTCAGCCCCATGTACTGCTCCATCTGCTTCCCGTACGACGTGTAGCCGTGCAGCGCGACGAGCAGCGGCGCGGGCCGGGCGGGATCGTAGGAGGCCGGGACGTGCACGGTGACCTGCCGCCCGCCGATCTCCAGCGTGGCGGTGCCGCTCACCGGCATCGACGACGACGGTTTCGGATCGTCGGTGGAGCCGCAGGCCGCCAGGGCCATGGTGACGGCCGCGACGGCGATCACCGCCCGAGCCGCCTGCCACGCGCGCCGCGCCATCGCACCTCCCCAGGTGCGCTCAGATTAGCGGCCTCAGCGCTGGGTCGCCTCCCGGCGAATCTGGTCGAACTGGGCGTTCATCGCCTCGGCCAGCGCCTGCGCGCCGGACAGCGGCCGGACCATCACCATGAACCGGTCGATCAGGCCGTCGTCGTCGAGGTGGATGAAGTCGCAGCCGGTGATGTCCTTGCCGCCGACCTTGGTCTCGAACACCAGCGCGTGGTCCCGATCGTCCGCGCCGGCCAGCTCGCTGACGTACCGGAAATCCTCGAAGACCCGCAGCACGCCGCGCAGGATGGCGGCGGTCATCGCCTTGCCCGGGTAGGGCTGGAACGCGACCGGGCTGATGAAGACCACGTCCTCGGCGAGCAGCGCCTCGATCGCCGCCAGGTCACGGGCCTCGACCGCTTGCCGGAACGCTTTCATGAGTCCTCCTCGCCTTGGTGATCACGGTCATCGTCGCACGGGACGGCCGGACACGTGCGGCGCACGCCCGGGTGTCACGGCGCGCCAGGCCGCGGCCTCCTGGTGGCCCGTCCGGACAGGGCAGGTACTACTGGTGACACCCCCGTGTCCCCCGTGCGAGCTACCGGCAAGTGTCCACCGCACGGTGACGATTGTGGCGGCGCAAATCCATAGGTTTCTTTCGTGCCGCGCCGTTCCGGTCGCGGCTTGCGAAGGAGGCACCATGCGATTCGTCAAACAGCTGCTGGCCGTCGCCGCCGTCGCCCTGGTCGGCGGGCAGAGCGCCGCCGCCGTCGAGGGCAACTTCCTGCTCACGCTGGTGATCGGCGCCGGGACGGCCGTGCTGGGCGTGGTCGTCTACCGGTGGGTCGTGCGGCGCACCGAGCGCCGGGAGCCGGCCGAGCTCGGCCGGGACGGCTGGGGCGGGAAGCTGTGCCGCGGGACGCTCCTCGGCTTCGCCATGTTCGGGGCCGTCATCGCCACCATCGCGTTCCTCGGCGGCTACCACGTCGAGGGCTGGGGCTCGCCGGCCGGAGCGCTGGGGCTGCTCGGGTTCATGGCGGCCGCTGCCGTCAGCGAGGAACTGCTGTTCCGGGGCGTGCTGTTCCGGATCATCGAGGAGCGGACGGGCACCTGGATCGCCCTCGCCCTGACCGGCGTGGTGTTCGGCGCGATGCACCTGGCCAACCCGGACGCGACGCTGTGGGGGGCGACCGCCATCGCGATCGAGGCCGGATTCATGCTGGCCGCCTGCTACGCCGCCACCCGGAACCTGTGGGTCCCGATCGGTCTGCACTTCGGCTGGAACTTCGCCGCCGGCGGCATCTTCAGTGTCGTGGTCTCGGGTAACGGCGAGTCGAAGGGCCTGCTCGAAGCCTCCACGTCGGGGCCGGTCGCGCTCAGCGGTGGCGCCTTCGGGCCGGAGGGCAGCCTGTGCGCGGTGCTGGCCGGCGTGGTGCTGACCGTGGTGTTCCTGTGGCTGGCCAAGCGCCGCGGGCACCTCGTCCCGCGCCGCGGCCGTGCGGCGCAGGCCCCGGCAACCGCTACAGTCGCCCCGTGATCCAGCTCCGGAGGCTCCCGGACCGGTGGCGGCGGTTGCCGACCACGGTCCGGGATCTGCCGCTCGCCCTCGCCTTCGCTCTCCTGGCGGTGGTTCCGGCGCTGGAGCGGCACGGTACCCAGCTCGGCGACCTGCCGGCCCGCCCGTACGACACGCTGACTGCCGTTGTCATCGCCCTGGAGTGCCTGCCGCTGGCCGTACGCCGCCGGTGGCCGGCCGTCTGCCTCGCGCTCGTGTCGCTCGGCTTCGTGGTCGACCAGGTCCGCAGCTACCACACCGTCGCGGGTGCCGGTCTGGCCGTCGCGCTGGTCAGCGCGGGCGCCTACGCAGAACAGCGCCGCTGGGCCGTCGTGGGTCTCGGCTCGGCGGCGTACCTGCTGCTGGCGATCGCCCTCGACCGGCTCGGCTCGGGTGAGGGCGTCGTCGGGTTCACCACCTTCTACCTGCTGCTGGCGTCGGCGTGGGGCATCGGGGCGTGGCTGCGCCAGAACCGGACCGCCGAGGCGGAACGCCGCCGCCAGGTCGAGGAGGTCACCCGGGCCGCGGAACGCACGCGCATCGCCCGCGAGCTGCACGACGTCGTCACCCACCACGTGACCGCGATGGTCGTGCAGGCCGAGGCGGCACGCTACCTGACGGGTGCCCCGGACCGGCTGGACCAGACCTTGACCGCGATCACCGATACCGGCCGCCGGGCCGTCGGCGACCTGCGGCAGCTGCTCGACCTGCTCAACCCCGATCACCGGACCGACGACCCGCGTACGCCCTCCGCCGGCGACCTGGGCACCCTCGTCGCCCAGACCCGGCAGGCGGGGCAGCCGGTCGAGTTCGTCCAGGACGGGACGCCGCCGGCGGCCACCGGCAGCACCGAGGTGACGGCGTACCGGGTGGTGCAGGAGGCGCTGACCAATGCGTTGAAGCACGCACATGGCAGCCGGACAAGAGTGCACATTCACCATGGGCAGGGGCAGACGACCGTGGAGATCAGCACCGACGGCTCCGGATCCGGCAGCGGGTCCCCGGGCGGCAGCGGGCGCGGGCTCGCCGGGCTCCGCGAGCGGGTCACGGTCCTCGGTGGCGACTTCAGCGCGAGCGCGCAGGCCGGCGGTGGCTTTCTCGTGCGGGCCCGGATCCCGGCCGGAAACCCGTCGTGACCGCGCCGATCCGGGTGCTGGTCTGCGACGACCAGGAACTGATCCGCGCCGGCTTCGCGACGATCATCGACGCCCAGCCCGACATGGAGATCGTCGGCGAGTGCGGCGATGGGCGCGCGGCGGTCGACCTGGCCGCCCGGCTCCGGCCGGACGTGGTGGTGATGGACGTGCGGATGCCGGTGCTCGACGGCATCGGGGCGACCCGCCTGCTCGCCGGCGCCGGGGTTCCCGAGCCGGTGAAGGTTCTCGTGGTGACGACGTTCAACCTCGACGAGTACGTCTATGAGGCGCTGCGCGCGGGCGCCAGCGGCTTCCTCCTCAAGGACGCCCCGCCGGCGCAGCTGCTCAACGGCATCCGCACGGTCGCGACCGGTGCCGCGCTGCTCGCCCCGGAGGTGACCCGGCAGCTGGTGGGCAGGTACGCGGCCCGGATCCGGCCGGCCGAGAGCGACCCGGGCGGCGGCGAGCTGACCCCGCGCGAGCGGGAGGTGCTCCGGCTCCTCGCGGAGGGACTTTCCAACGGCGAGATCGCCGCGGCGCTGGTGCTCAGCCAGGAGACGGTCAAGACGTACGTGTCCCGCATCCTCACCAAGCTCGGCCTGCGCGACCGGGTGCAGGCCGTGGTGTACGCGTACCGCCGTGGCCTGGTGAGCTGAGCGGTTCGCTACTCCTCCCCGGTGGTGCTCATCGTGCTGGTCGCCGGCTGGTGGCGGCCCGCCGGCGGGCCGCCGTTCGCCGACGGTGGATCAGAGCGGGCGGATGTTCGCCGCCTGCGGGCCCTTCTGGCCCTGGGTGATCTCGAACTCCACCTTCTGGTTCTCCTCCAGGCTGCGGTAGCCGCTCGCCGAAATGGCGGAGAAGTGGGCGAAGACATCAGGCCCGCCGTCGTCAGGGCTGATGAAACCGAAGCCTTTGTCCGCGTTGAACCACTTCACAGTGCCGGTAGTCATTCCTGCTCCTTTCCCTGCCGTCGAAGACCCCAAATGCGGATCTTCAGCCGTCGCGTCGGTCGCCCGCGTCGGACGACACGGAAACCGAAGGCGCGCGGTTGGACCTCGGTTACCCCTGTGAACGCCGAGAAAACGTCGCAGGAGATCAACTCGGCGCGACCGCAGTGGGGAGCCGCGGCGATCCCGCCGGCCGGCGTCGACTTCACCGACGCGGTGCCGGTCCGCCGCTACCATCGGTGAGCGATGGAGATCTGGATCAACCCCGAATGTTCGAAGTGTGCCTCGGCGCTGTCGATCCTCGACGCCGAGCAGGCGCAGTACACCGTGCGGCACTACCTGGAGCAGCCGCCCACTCCCGACGAGCTGCGCGAGGTGCTGCGCCGGCTCGGGCTGGACCCGTGGCACATCGTCCGGTTCGGCGAGCCGGTCGCGGCGGAGCTCGGGATCGCGGACTGGCCGCGTGACGAGGCCGGGCGGGATCGGTGGCTGGAGGCGATGGCCGCGCATCCCGCGCTGATCCAGCGTCCGATCATCACCGCCGACGACGGTACCGCGTCGGTCGCGCGCACTCCCGACGCGGTTCGCGAGGCGCTGGCGCGTCCTGCCGAGCGGCACTGAACCCCTCGTGCCGGTCAGGCCGGGCCGCCGAGTGGTCCCGGCCCTCCTTGCGTGGTGCCGACTTCAGGCTCACCTCCTCACCCTCCGCCGTGGGCGGGCCGGCGGACAGGGCCGAGCGCACCGCCGTCCGGGACCTCCGGACACCGGGACCGCATTCCGCTCCGGGTGCCGCCGCGGCGGTGGCGCGTCAGGAAGCGGCTCGGCGGATGCCGCGGACCGAGCGCTCCGGCCGGCCGGGCTTGCCCGGCGGGGCGGCCGGGGCGACGGGCGCCGGAACGGCCGGGGACAGCCGTCGCAGCGTCGCGTCCGGCTCGGCGCCGACCGGGGCGATCCGGATCCGGGCGTCCGCGACCAGCATCCCGCCCGGCCCCGCGAACACCGGCTCCAGCCGCAGCTCCGCGATCTCCGGAAGGTCCTCCGCCAGCCGCCCCAGCCGCAGCAGCAGATCCTCCAGATCGGCCGGGTCGAACAGCGGAGCCTGGCGGCGTCCACCGGACAGCGACGCGGCCGGCAGGTCCCGCCACATCCGGCCGGCGTCGAGGTCGGTGAGCGGCACGAGGCGTGCCGTGTCCCCGGCCCACCCGCCGCGCAGCCCGAGCCGCACCAGCGAGCCGAACAGCGGATCGTGCTGGATCCCGGCGGCCAGCTCGACCGGCGCCGCGAGCTGCCGCTGGATCAGCACCCCGGCCGGTCGGGGGCTGCTCGCGGTCACCACGTCGAAGGCGGACCGGACCGCCGCCGCGCTGGTCAGGTCGCGCCGCACGACGCCGGGACGATCGGGCGGCAGAGCCGCCGAGCGCACCACCACCGGGAAGCCGAGGCGTTCGGCGACGTCCACCGCGTCGACCCCGGTCCAGGCCGCGAAGACCGGGACCAGGAAGATCCCGTACGCCCGGAGCACCGCCGCCGCCCGGATCCGCGGCATCCAGCCCGCCCCGGTCGCCAGCGCCTGCCCGATCAGGGCCCGGGCCCGTGCCGGTTCGATCCCGGGCAGATCGGGCCGGCGGCCCAGCGGCTGCCGCTGCCAGCGCGCGTACCGCTCGGCGTGTGCCAGGGCCCGGATCGCCCGGTCCGGCTGCGGATACACCGGCGCGCCGCGGGTCCCGAACCGCTGGATGTCGTCGTTGCTGCCGGTCAGCACCGCCGCGACGGTGACGTCCGGATGGTTGTCGACGACCTCGGCGAGCGCGGCCATCGTGCCGACCGAGCAGTTCGCCCGGGTGCCGACGATCATCAGGAGCAGGATGTCCACCTCGCCGCTGTTCGCCACGGTCTCCGCGGCCGAGGCGATCGTCGCCGGGGTCGCGTCGATCCCGAGGTCGACCGGGTTGTCCCGGCCGCGCGGCAGTTGACGGCGGGTGTCCCGGCTCAGCGGGACCAGGGTGAACCCGGCGGCCTCGGCGCCGGCCACGGCCAGGTCGGTCAGCCCGCCCGCGTTGCCGACGATCCCCAGTCGCATCCCGGCCGGCGGCGGCTGGCCGATCAGTGCCCGGGCGGCGTCGAGCATCTCGTCGATGCCGGTGGTCCGGACGACGCCGGCCTGGGTGAACAGCGCGTCCACCAGCCCCGGAGCGTCCGGCCCGGCCGATCGCGGGCTCTGTAGGGTGAGGACCGGCTTGCGGCGGCCCAGCGCGCGGACGGTGCGGGCGAACCGGCGCGGGTTGCCGAAGGACTCCAGGTAGAACGCGACGGCCTGGGTGGCCGGGTCGTCGTACCAGTAGGCGATCAGATCGTTGCCGCTGACGTCGAGCTTGTCGCCCAGCGACACGAAACTGGAGATGCCGCAGCCGCTGCGGGCCGCATTCGCCAGCAGTGCGATGCCGACCGTCCCGGACTGGGTGGCCACCGCCAGCCCGCCCGCCGGCGGGCGCACCGGGGACAGGCAGGCGTTGAGCCGCACCTGCGGGTCGGTGCCGAGCACGCCGATACTGGCCGGCCCGACCAGCCGCATGCCGTGCTCGCGGGCGGTCCGCAGCACGTCGGCGCGGCGCTGCCGGGCGACCGGCCCGGAGCCGCCGAAACCCTTGCTGAGCACGACCGCGGCGCGCACCCCGCGCTGCCCGGCCTCCTTGAGCGCGGCCGGCACCAGGTCGGCGCGGACCGCCACGACCGCCAGGTCGACGGCCTCCGGGAGGTCGCCGACGCTGCGGTGCGCCGGCAGGCCGCAGACCGGGCGGCCGGGTGGGTTGATCGCGTACAGCCGGCCGGTGAACCCGTAGTCCCGCAGCGCCCGCAGCGTCTCGTGCCCGGCGCCGCCGTGCCGCTGCCCGGCGCCGATCACCGCCACCGAGCGGGGCGCCAGCAGCGGGCGCAGCGACGCCTGCTCGGCGACCCGGTCCCGGGCGTCGGCGGCCCGTTCGAACGCGGCGTGATCGGTCAGGTCGATGTCCAGGTCGACGTACCCGGCCGTGAGCCGCGTGTGCGCGTGCTCGTGGAAGTCGCTGATCACCCGGAGCATGCCGGAGTTGCCGGGCAGCATCTCGCCGACGAACTCGGTGATCCCGACCGACCGGGCCCGGGCGGCCAGGTGCTCCAGCAGCAGCGTGCCGATGCCCCGGCCGTGGTGCTCGTCGGCGACGAACGCGGCGATCTCGGCAGCCCGGCCGGCGTGGTCGAGGCGGACGCAGGAGGCCACCCCGATCAGCTCGGCGGCCTGCCAGGCGACGACCGTCAGGCGGTCCCGGGTCGCGGGGCGGCACAGCGAGTCGAGCTCGGCGCTGATCGTCTGCCGGCCCGGCACGATGAAGAAGCGCAGCAGCAGATTGTCCCGGGACGCTCCGGCGTAGAGCGCGGCCAGGGCGCCCCGGTCGTCGGGCCGGGCCGGCCGGATGGTGACGATGCCACCGTCGGAGGCCAGCGCGTCGGCGCCCTCGGAATCGCTGATGATCGGTGTACTGGTCATCGCCATCACGGCCTTCACCTCCGGACGCCCACCATCGGCGTCGCGCCGGCGCTGCCCCGCCGGCCAGGGCCACGGCTCCCATCCTGCCCCGGAAGAGCCGCCGCGCGGAAGCTCAGGACCGTGCCGCATCAGTTTCAGTGACGTCGATGCGCCCGGCCGGCATGCTGCGGCCCGAACAGAGTCATTCGCAGCCGGAGCCCGTGCGGATGGCCGGAAGTCGGGTAGTTCACAGCAGCCCATCCGGGCAGGCGCCGGCCCCGAATCCCGGCCGACAAAGCTCCACATCGGCACGGGAGGAACCACCATGACGGTCAACCGTCCCAGAGCACCTGGCAGCCGCACCCTCGCCGCCCTCGGCCTCGGCGCGCTGCTGGCCGGCGCGTTGTACGGCCTCGGCCCCGGCACCGCGACGGCGTCGAGCCACCGCGAGGCGCCCCTGGTCGCCGCCGACCCGGCGATCGACAACACCGACGTGTACGCCTTCGTCAGCCCGGACCGCCCCGGCTACGTCACCTTCGTGGCGAACTGGCAGCCGTTCGAGGAACCCAACGGCGGCCCGAACTTCTACCCGTTCGCGACCGACGCGACCTACCACATCAAGGTCGACAACGACGGTGACGCGAAGCCGGACGCCGAGTTCCGGTGGAAGTTCAAGAACATCGACAAGCGGGGCAACGACACGTTCCTGTACAACAACGGCCCGGTCACCTCGATCGACGACGAGAACTTGCTGTTCCGGCAGACTTACACCCTGGAGTCGTCGTTCAACGGCGGGGACTTCACGACCCGGGTCGAGGACGCGCCGGTCGCGCCCTCACGCGTCGGCCCGGCTTCCATGCCGGACTACAAGACGCTGCGCGACCAGGCCACCACCACCCTGCCGGGCGGCTGGAAGCTGTTCGCGGGCCAGGCCGACGACCCGTTCTTCCTGGACCTGCGGGTCTTCGACCTGCTGTACGGCGGGGACCTCTCGGAGACCGGGCAGGACACCGTCGCCGGGTACAACGTGAACACGATCGCGATCCAGGTGCCGTTCAAGGACGTGGCCCTGAACGCGGACGCCACCCGCAACCCGGTCATCGGCGTGTGGTCGACCACCGAGCGCAACCGGGTGCGGATCACCGGCGGCGGCCAGTCCGGCGGCAAGGTGCAGGTGTCCCGGCTGGGGCAGCCGCTGGTCAACGAGGTGATCGTGCCGGCCGGCCTGAAGGACGCGTTCAACGCCAGCAAGCCGCGGCAGGACGCGCAGACCCCGGCGCTGGTCAAGCGGGTCCTCGAACCCGAGGTGCCGAAACTGATCGAGCAGATCTACGGCATCCCGGCGCCGCAGACGCCGCGCAACGACCTCTCCGAGATCTTCCTGACCGGGATCACCACCAAGGCCGGCGGGCCGATCAAGGCCGACCTGAACTCGCAGCTCAACAACAAGGACGTACGGGCCTCGGCGTTCGTCCCGGCGGAGGAGCTGCGGCTGAACCTGTCGGTGCCGGTGGCGGACAAGCCGAACCGGCTCGGGGTGCTCGGCGGGGACCTCCAGGGCTTCCCGAACGGGCGGCGGCTGACCGACGACGTGGTCGACATCGAGTTGCAGGCGCTGGTCGGTGCGGCGCAGACCGGGAAGATCGTGGACGCGCTGGCCGCGGGGGACCGGGTGAACGCGAACGATCAGCAGTTCAGCGGTCAGTTCCCGTATCTGGCGCTGCCGAACGGCGTGGCGGTGAACAGCGCCGGTAAACGGGGTGGGGCCCAGCCGGCGCCGTCGAGCAGCGCGCAGAAACTCAGTGGGGGCACCGCCCCGGCGGCGGCTCCGGCCGCTGCTCGGCCCATGGTTCCGGTGGCGTACGCGACCGGAGCGTCCGGGCTCGGGATTCTGATCGTCCTGGGCGGCCTGGTCGTCCTGCTGCGCTGGCGGCGGGGACGGGTGACCAGGGCGGACGACGATCCGACCCTCCGGTTCTGACAGTTCCCGGGTGGGCGCGCCCGCATCCCGTGCGCGCCCACCCGCTCGCTCTCCTGGGAGGAACACCATGCGACGTGCCCTGACCCGGCTCGCTCTGGCCGCCGCGCTCGCGGCCGTCCTGCTCGGCGTGGCGGCCGTGCTGATCCGTCCGCGCGCCACGGCCCCGGCCACGCCCGCGAACCAGGTCGCCGCCCCGCCGGCCGCCGACGTGCTGGCCGCCCGGGTTGCCCGCGCCCAGCGGCAACTGCGGGACGTGCCCGGGGACTGGCCGGGCTGGGCCGCGCTCGGCGGGGCCTACCTGGAGCAGGCGCGGATCACCGCCGACCCCGGGCTCTACCCGAAGGCCGAGCAGGCCGCCCGCCGCTCCCTCCAGCTGCGGCGCGACGGCAACAGTGACGCGCTGGTGGTGCTCGGCGCGCTGGCCAACGCGCGGCACGACTTCGCGACCGCCCGGGCACAGGCCCGCGCGGCGCTCGCGGTCAACGATCACGACGCCGACGCGTACGGGGTGCTGGCCGACGCGCTCACCCAGCTCGGCGACGCGCCCGGCGCCACCGGCGCGGTGCAGCGGATGCTCGACCTGCGGCCGGGGCTCGCGGCCTACGCCCGGGCCTCCTACGACCTGGAACTGCACGGCCGGATCGCCGAGGCGGACGACCTGATGCGCCGGGCCCTGAACGACGCGGTGGACCGGCACGACGTCGCGTTCTGCCGCACCCAGCTGGGCGACCTGGCGTTCGCCCGGGGCGACCTGGAGGCCGCGACCGGTGAGTATGCGGCGGCGCTGACCGCCGATCCGGCCGCGCTCGGCGCCCTCGCCGGCACCGCCAAGATCCGGGCCGCGCACGGCGACCTGTCCGGTTACGCCGACCTCACCGCGCGCCTGCCCGGCCCGTCCACCCTGGTCGAATACGCCGAGCTGCTGCGCGCCGCCGGCCGGGGGAGCGAGGCCGCCGAGCAGCTGGCCCTGGCCGACGCCGCGGACCGCCTGTTCACCGCGAACGGCGGCACCGACGGACTCGCCACCGCCGCCCTCGCCCTGGCCCAGGGCCGCCCGTCCGACGCGGTCACCGCCGCCCGCGCCGAGTGGACCCGCCGCCGGCACCCCGACGTGGCCGACACGCTCGCCTGGGCACTGCACCAGGACGGCAAGGACAAAGAGGCTTTTCGGTACGCCCAACGCGCCCTCGCCGGCGGCGCGCGCCCCGCCGTCTACGCCTACCACCTCGGCATGATCCAGCTCGGCCTGGGCCGGCCGGCCGAAGCCCGTACCGAACTGGCCCGTGCCCTGGCCACCAACCCGTACTTCTCCCCGGTCGAGGCCCCGATCGCCCGCCGAGCCCTCGCCGCCCTGACCCCTCCCGGAGGGAACCGATGAAGAAGTACCTCCTCGGCACGATCGTCGCGGCCGCCGGCCTCCTCGCCTGGCCCGCCACGCCGGCCCAGGCCCACCCGATCAGCAATTTCTCGGTCAACCAGTACGCCGGGCTGACCCTGCACCCGGACCGTGTCGAGGTCACCGCGGCCGTCGACGTCGCCGAGATCCCCACCCTCCAGGACCGCACCCGCGCCGACACCGACCGGGACGGCACCCTGTCCCCGGCCGAGCGCGCCGGTTACGCGCAGGCGGAGTGCGCCCACCTGGCGTCGGCCTTCACGGTGTCGGTGGACGGCCGGCGCCTGACGTGGACGGTGCCCGCCCGGTCCTATGCGGTCACTCCCGGCGCGGGCGGCCTGTCCACCGGCCGCCTCGACTGTACGCTGACCGCGCCCACCCACCTCGCCGACCGGTCCGCGCTGACCGTGGACAACGCCTATCGCACCGACCGGGTCGGCTGGCGCGAGATGACCGCGGCCGGCGCCGGGGTCGGCCTCGCCGCGTCCACCCTGCCCGCCGAAAGCGTCTCCGGCCAGCTCCGCAACTACCCGCGCGACCTGCTTTCCTCGGCGCTGGACGTGCGCTCCGCGACGATCCGCGTCGGCGCGCCGGGCACGGTGGCCGCCGCCGACCGCCCGGCGATCCGCGCGGCCGGCCCGACCTGGCTCATGGCCGCGCAGACCCGCGTCGAGAAGGCACTCGGCGGGCACCTCACCCCGCTGGTGGTCGGGCTGGCGTTCCTCCTGGCACTGCTGCTGGGCGCCGGCCACGCGGCCCTCCCCGGCCACGGCAAGACCGTCATGGCCGCTTACTTCGCCGGCCGCCAGGGGCGAATCCGGGACGCCCTGGCCGTGGGCGGCACGGTCACCCTCGCCCACACCGGCGGAGTGCTCCTGCTGGGCCTGCTGCTGAGCACCTCGACCGCCCTGGCCGGTGAACAGGTCCTGACCGCTCTCGGCCTGACCAGCGGTCTCCTGGTCGCGGCCGTAGGCGTGACCATGCTGATCGCCGCCCGCCGCCCCGGAACCGTCCACACCCACCACCACGGCCCCGGCCCCCACGCCCGCCACCACCACCACGGCCCCGGCGCCCACGCCCACGTTCATCCCCACCGCCACAGCCACACCCACGGGCACCACCACGGCGACGGCCGGGAGCCCGCGCACGAGAACGGTCGTGTGCACGACGTCAGCCGGGGGCCCGCGCACGAACACGGGCACGACCATGGCGTCAGCCGTGAGCGCGAGCACGCGCACGGCCACAGCCACGAGGCCGCACCCGATCACGGTCATGGGCACGATGCCGGCCGCGAGCCGGCGCACGAAGACGGGCACGAGGTCAGCCATGGGGACAGCCGGGAGTCCGTTCCGGGCCACGGCCATGCGCACGGACGGGGGAGCCGGCTGCGGCGGCGTCTCGGGCTGGCCGGAATCGGTCTCGCCGGTGGCCTGGTGCCCAGCCCGTCGGCGCTGGTGGTCCTGCTCGGCGCGATCGGCCTGGGCCGGGCCGGACTCGGGGTGGCACTGGTCATCGCCTACGGCATCGGCATGGCTGCCACCCTCACCGCGGTCGGCCTGCTCCTGGTGGTCGCCCAACGCCGCCTCTCCCACCTGATCAGCAACGGCCGCTGGACCGGCCGCGTCAGCGCCCGCCTGACCCATTGGGGCCGCCGAGCCGCCGCCGGCGCCCCCACCGCCACCGCGGCCCTGGTGGTCCTGGTCGGACTCGGCATCGGCGTCCGCGCCATAGCCTGACCGGAACATCCATATTCCACACCCCTTTCCGGTACGCCGCAGTCGCGCATCCGATCCGCGCGAGGCGGACCCGGGTGGGGATCGGAGGCGCGTGGCGGTCCGGGGTGGCGGCGGTCCGGCGTGGACGGGTGCGGACGGGAGTGCTCCGGGCGTACGGAAAGCGGAATTTGATTTTTGTTCGGAGCGGACGAAGGAGCGCGGCGCTGGGCGGCCTACTCTGGTAGGCGAGAAGTCGGGGCTCCAACGCGGAGGTGGCCCGGTGGAAAGCGACAGGGACCAGCGAGAGTTCGACCGGATCGTCGCCCGGCTGGTCGACGACTTTCCCGGGCTGGCCGGGCGACGGCGGTGGCCACGCCAGGTGCGGATAGCCGTCGCCGTCTTCGGCGGGCTGCTCTGGGGCCTGCTGTCGGTCGCGATGGTCGCGTGGGGCGCGGCCGGCGTGGTGCTGACCTGCGTCCTGGTCGCCGCTGCCGTCGCGCTGTTGATCGCCGACCACTACCGCCGAGGCGGCTGAGCGACCCTCGACGGGTGTGTGCGTCATCTCGAGCCGGGCCATGATTCGACGCCAGGTCGCGTCCCGGTTCTGGACGTCGTCGAAGGAGGCCGAGGTCATGCTCTTCCTGGTCCTGTTCACGATGGCCGTGCTGTTCGCGGTCGCGCTCGCCAGATGGCCGGCCCTCGGCGGACCGAAACTGACGAACAGCGCCGCCTCCCCGCCGGCCGGCGACCCGCCTACCCGGGCGACCACTCTCGAAGGCGCACTGACCGCCCAACTCGTCCGTGGCGAGATCAACCGCGCGCAGTACCAGCGTGCCCTGGAACGGCTCGCCGCCCGGGAGGCGGAGAAGCATCCGCTGTCCGCGCCCGAGAAGGGCGACCCCAGCGCGGGGGCGTGAGTCACGAGTTCGTCGTGATCGGGCCGTTCGCAACCGGCCGTCCGGGACCTGTGGCCCTGTCTGCCGGGTACTCAGTGGATCAGGCTGGAGGTGTCCGACCACGAGTGAAGGAGACGGCCGTGACCGTTCAGCCCACCGATGTCACGATCGAGGTGGACGCCCTGGTGACCGCCGCTCTCAAGGCGCTCGCCGAGTACGACGGCTTCGACCAGGAGAAGATCGACTACATCGTCAAGAAGGCCTCGGTCGCGGCCCTCGACCGGCATGCGGCGCTCGCCCAGCTGGCCGTGGAGGAGACCGGCCGGGGTGTCTTCGAGGACAAGGCGGTCAAGAACATCTTCGCCTGCGAGCACGTCACGCACAGCATGGCGAAGCTGCGCACGGTCGGCGTGATCAGCCACGACGAGATCAGCGGGATCACCGAGATCGCCGACCCGGTCGGCGTGGTCGCCGGCATCACCCCGGTCACCAACCCCACGTCGACGACCGTCTTCAAGGCGCTGATCGCGCTGAAGACCCGCAACCCGATCGTCTTCGCCTTCCACCCGGCCGCCCAGCGGTGCAGCGCCGAGGCCGCCCGGATCGTGCGGGACGCCGCGGTCGCCGCGGGCGCGCCGGAGAACTGCGTGCAGTGGATCGAGCACCCGTCGGTCGAGGCCACCACGGCGCTCATGCACCACCCGGGGGTCGCGACGATCCTGGCCACCGGCGGCAACGCCATGGTCCGCGCGGCGTACTCGGCCGGTAAGCCCGCCCTGGGCGTCGGCGCCGGCAACGTGCCGGCCTACATCGAGGCCACCGCGAAGCTGTCCCGCGCGGTCAACGACATCGTGCTCTCGAAGTCCTTCGACAACGGCATGATCTGCGCGTCCGAGCAGGCCGCGATCATCGACGACGAGATCTACGGCGCGGCGCTGGACGAGTTCCGCGGCCTGCGCGCCCACGTCGCCACGGCCGACGAGAAGCGCCTGCTGGAGGAGTACATCTTCGGGGCCGGTGGCCTCAACCCGAAGGTGGTGGGACAGCCGGCGGCCTGGATCGCCGAGCAGGCGGGGTTCACCGTCCCGCCCCAGACCTCGATCATCCTGGCCGAGGTGGGCGAGATCGGGCCCCGCGAGCCGCTGACCCGGGAGAAGCTCTGCCCGGTCCTGGCGGTGCTGCGGGTGCACTCCCGCGAGGAGGGGCTGCGCGCCGCGCTCCAGATGGTGGAGTTCCACGGACTCGGCCACAGCGCCGTGATCCACACTGCGGACGAACAGCTGGTCATCGAGTTCGGCCGGCGGGTCAAGGCGGTACGGGTGATCTGGAACTCGCCGGCCTCGCAGGGCGGCATCGGCGACATGTACAACGCGTTCCTGCCCTCGCTGACCCTCGGCTGCGGCAGTTACGGGCACAACTCGGTGTCCAACAACGTGTCGGCGGCCAACCTGATCAACGTGAAGCGGATCGGCCGGCGGACCAACAACCTCCAGTGGTTCAAGGTGCCGTCGAAGATCTACTTCGAGCCGCACGCGATCCGGTACCTCAGCGACATGCCGGACGTGCGGCGGGTCACCGTGGTCACCGACGAGACGATGACCCGGCTCGGATTCGTCGAGCGCATCGACCGGGTGCTCCAGAGCCGGCCGAACCGGGTGGTCCTCCAGATCATCGACGACGTGGAGCCGGAGCCCCGGATGACCACCGTCGAACGTGGCGCGGAGCTGATGCGCTCGTTCCACCCGGACACCATCATCGCGCTCGGCGGCGGCTCGGCGATGGACGCCGCCAAGGTGATGTGGCTCAAGTACGAGCACCCGGAGGTTGACTTCGACGACATGCGGGAGAAGTTCTTCGACATCCGCAAGCGGGCGTTCACCTTCCCGACGCTGGGGGAGAAGGCCAGCCTGGTCTGCATCCCGACCACCTCCGGGACCGGTGCCGAGGTGACCCCGTTCGCGGTGATCACCGACCACCGGACCGGCAAGAAGTACCCGCTCGCCGACTACGCGCTCACCCCGACCGTGGCGATCGTCGACCCGGCGCTGACCGCGAGCCTGCCCCGGGTGATCGCCGCGGACAGCGGGTTCGACGCGCTCACCCACGCGATCGAGGCGTACGTGTCGGTGTACGCCAACGACTTCACCGACGGCCTGGCGCTGCACGCCATCCGGCTGATCTTCGCCAACCTGGAGAAGTCGGTGGTGCACGGCGACAGCGAGGCCCGGGAGCGGATGCACAACGCCGGCACCATCGCCGGGATGGCGTTCGGCAGCGCCTTCCTCGGGATCGTGCACGCCATGTCGCACACGCTCGGCGCCACCTTCCACGTCGCGCACGGCCGGACGAACGCGGTCCTGCTCCCGCACGTCATCCGCTACAACGGCACCACCCCGTCGAAGCTCTCTGGCTGGCCCAAGTACGAGAACTACCGGGCGCCGCAGCGCTTCGCCGACATCGCGGCGATGCTGGGGCTGCCGGCGACGACCCCGGCCGAGGCGGTCGAGGCCCTCGCGGCGGCGGTGGAGACGCTGCGGACGGCGGTGGGGATCGAGTCGTCGTTCGCGGAACTCGGTGTGGACGAGAAGGCGTTTCTAGCGGCGCTGCCGCAGCAGGCCCTCAACGCGTACGAGGACCAGTGCGCCCCGGCCAACCCGCGGATGCCGATGCTCGGCGACATGCAGGAGTTGATGCGCGCCGCGTATTACCGGACCGAGTGCCCGTAGCGGACCGGTCAGTAGTGGCGTCGTCCCCGGACCCCGGCCACGAGGGCGACGCCGACCGCGGCGAGGCCCACCTGGAGGGCGAGCTCGATCCAGTCGATGCCGCGGGTGTCGGCCACGCCGATGGCGGCGGCGAGGAACGTGCCGAGCAGGGCGGCGACCACGCCGATGAGCAGGGTGAGCCAGATCGGGATGTTCTGCTTGCCGGGGACCACGAGCCGGCCGAGCGCTCCGATGATCAGGCCGATGATGATCGCGGTGAGGAATCCGGTGATTTCCACGTTTCCGCTCCTTGAGGTAACGGCGCCGGTGGTGCATCAGGAACCTCGATGAAGCGTCGCATCACGCCGCCGCCCCGGGCAAGGACGGCCCGTCCCTGCCCGGGGGAGCGTCAGGCGGTGGGCGCGACGACGACCGTCTTGCCGGGCAGCTCGCCGGCGGCGGCCTGGGCGTGCACGGCCGGCAGCTCCGCGAGCGGGACCCGCTGGGCCACGTCGACCCGCAACTCGCCGGAGTCGACCAGCGCGACCAGTCCCGCCAGCTGACCGGCGTCGCTGCTGACGAACAGGTCGATGCCGCGGACGCCGCGCTGTTCGTCGCTGGGCGCCGGCATCCACACCGTGGTGTTGACCAGCACCCCGCCCGGACGGATCAGGTCGAGCAGCGCCGCCAGCTGAGCCGGGTCGATCGGCGCCAGGTTGAGCACCACGTCCACCGGATCGGTGACCTGGTCCAGCGTCGTGCCACCGCGGCGCGGGCCGGTCACGGCGATCACGTCTGCCCCGGCGTTTGCGGCCAGCTGCGCGGCCAACCCGCCGACCGCCCCGCCGGCGCCGTTGATCAGGATCCGCTGCCCGCGGGTGAGCTTCGCGTGGTCGAACAGCGCCTGCCACGCGGTGAGCCCGACGATCGGCAGCGCGGCCGCGTCGACCAGCGGGATCGTGGTGGGCGCCGGCGCGAGAATCCCGGCCGGGGCCAGCACGTATTCTGCGGCCGCGCCGTCGCCGGTCATCGGCAGGAACCCGACGACCCGGTCACCGACCTGGAACCCGGTGACGTCCGCGCCCAGCTCCGCGACCGTGCCGGACACGTCGATGCCGGGCGTGTGCGGCAGCGCCACCGGGATCGGCCCCTGCATGAAACCGGCGCGGATGTTGCCGTCGACGCCGTTGAACGAGGTCGCGGCGACCCGGATCAGCACCTGGCCGGCGCCGGGGACGGGCTGCTCCACGTCCTCGTAGCGCAGGACGGCCGGGTCGCCGTACTCGTGGAAACGCACTGCCTTCATCGGAATCCTCTTCCTTCGGTCTTCGTCGGCGCTGCCAGCGTCGCGCGACCCCGGAATCGGAGGAAGGGCGAAGACAACCTAGGACAGAATGTCCGAGGATGAGCGCAGGTCCCGCAGCTTCGCCTCGCTCGGCGAGCCCGGCGTCGCCAGGAAGACCAGCAACTCCTGGCCCTCGTCGGGGTCCAGCAGCCGCCGGCCGTACAGCTCCAGCTCGCCCAGCTCCGGGTGCCGATAGCGTTTGAGGTCGTGGTGGTGGGTGACGTCCACCTCGTGCAGCCGCCAGACCTCGGCGAACTCGGGGCTGACCGCCAGCAGCGCCTCGATGATCTCGCCGGCCGTGCCGGTCGGGTCGGCCGTGTACGCCGCCCGGATGTCCACCGTGAAGACCCGTCCCCGCAGCGCATGGTCCTCGGGCGGATAGAGCGCCCGCTGCCGCGGATCGGTGAACCAGCGGTAGACCAGGTATCGGGCCATGCCGGTGAACCGGGTGTAGTCGCCGAACAGGGCGACCGCCTTCGGCGTCTGCAGCAGGGCCTCGCCGAACCGGGAGAACACGATCGCCGGGGTGTCCGGGAGCCGCTCGACGATGTGCCGCATGGTGAGGCTGGCCCGCTCGTCGCGCTGCACCCGCCGGGGCGCCGAGTGCCCGCTGAGGGCGAACAGGTGCTCCTTTTCGCTCGGGCTCAGGTGCAGCGCCCGCGCCAGCGCGCCGATCATCTGCTCGGACGGCATCGGGCCGCGCTGCTGCTCGATCCGGCTGTAGTAGTCGGTGGACATGCCGGCCAGCGCCGCGAGCTCCTCCCGGCGCAGCCCACCGGTACGACGCCGGGAGCCTCGGGGGAGCCCGACGTCCTCCGGTTGCAGCTTCTCCCGGCGCGCCCGGAGGAAGTCCGCCAGCAGTGCTCGGTCCATCGCTGTCGCTGTCCTTCAGCCGGTCCGGCGCGAGGCTCGATGGAGCAGCAGCGGGGCGGTGCCCTCAATCACTCCATGATCTTACGTGGAGCGCCGTAGAGAGTGGAGCGCCGTAGAGAGTGTGCCGGCGTCCGAGCCGGACCCCCAGCACGACCAGGCCGACCGCCACCAGGGCGGTGGGTCAGCGGCGGGCTAGTAGTGCGGAGCGGCGGGCGGCCCCGAGGGTTCCGCCGGGGGTTCCATCCCGCCCTGGTCCAGCCGGAACGGCGGGTATCGCGGGGTGAGCAGCGTCAGATACGCCATCACCCGCAACTGCCACCGCGCGATCCCGACCAGCAGGTCGTGCAGCCCGTCCAGGAACCGGCCGGTGAACAGCAGCGCCAGCCCGAGGATCAGCACCGCGGCGCCCAGCACGCTCATCGAGGTGCGATAACCCTCCGGAGTGTTCCAGGTCACCGCGGACGTCAGCGCGCCGAGCAGGATCAGGTGCGGCAGCGCGAACAGCCACGCCAGCAGCGGCAGCCACCGGGGGATGTGCTCCGGCTCGGCGACCGCGAACCGGGCCGGGTAGTCCGGCACGTCGGCCAGGGTGAACGGCGGGTACCGGTCGGTGCCCAGCGCCTCGTAGCCGTAGTAGCCGACCCGCCAGGTCCAGCGCAGCACGCCGATGGTGTAGGTGCGCAGCGCCGGGGGATAGCGGCCGGTGAACAGGATCGCCAGGTACGCCACCAGGGTGACCACCAGCAGGCCGATCCAGAGCACCGCCAGGACGATGAAGTGCGGGATCAGCAGGAGCCACTTGACCAGCCAGAGCCAGCGGCTCAGCGACGCGTCCCGATGCGCGTCGACGCGTACGGGGTAGTCGTTCATCACTCCTCCCAAAGGGGTTTTCCTCAGCACAACCCCGCACAGCGAGATCAGGGCAGGGCCGAACGGCCTGCCCGGCGTCGGAACATCGGGTCGTTCGGCCCTGAACCGTCTACGCCGTCAGCGCCGAGGAGGCCGCCATCCAGTTCGGTACGCCACCAAGGTCGTCATCGTCCCGGGCGCGGCCTGGCCATCGATGTTGTCACCGTCAGCTCCACGACCTGCCCGTCCAAGTAGCGCAGCGTCAGCGTCCCACTGCCCCCACGAGACCAGGCGAAGTCCACGACGTCCCGCTCACCGTCGGCCCGCACGCCCGCGATCCCGATCGTGTCGTCCGGCGGCTCCGCCGCGTAGGCTGCCGCGATCGCCTCCCGGCCCCGCCGCGGTCCGGCCGGCACCCCGACGAACCTCATCACCGCGTCCGGGTGCAGAGCCTCGACGAACGGCGACCAGTCCCCGCTGGTCACCGCGTTGTTGAACCGCTCAACGTGCGCTTGCGCCAAGCCCTCCGGCATGCCCGACACGGTACGCCGCCCGCCCGGTTCCGGGTGTGGCATGCTTCCGCGCATGTCGATCGACGACGGGCGGCCGCTGTACTGGGCTCCAGTGCCCCACGTCGACGCCGTTCCCGACCGGCCCCGGTTCGGCGGCGTGTTCGCGGAGCGGAACTGGCGCAACGTCCCCGGCCCGTTCTACGCCGCCGGCACCGACAACTGCTGGGTCGGCCGCGCGCACGCCCCGCGCCACATCCTCTACGGCGGCGACGGCGGCCACGACTCGGAGTTCCTCTACCGCCAGCCCCGGACCCTCGACGAGTTGCGCCTGGTCCTGCGCGGCATGGCCGACGACCCCACGATCGGCTGGGCCCGCGACGGCGACGCCCACTGGACGCCGTCGTCGGTCCGCGCCTGGTGGGACGACCGCTCTCGCCTGCGTGAATGGCTGACCGCCAAGCACCGCGCGTTCGCGGAGTCCGACCGCGGCCAGGAGCGCGAGGCCGCCACCGGCCTCCGCGACTATCTCACCTACCTGGACGGCGACCTCGCCCGCCACCTCCAGGCCTACGTCTTCTTCCTCGATCAGGGCGTGGCGCCGTCCTCCCGCGACCGCCTGCCGTCCCTGTGAAGCGCGGCGATCAACTCCTCCGCCGGAGTGCTCCGCGGCCGATCGCTGACCTGCCCGTCGCCGATTTCGACCAGGCGCCACTCGCGGTCGCCCCGCCGGGCCAGGTCGGCGGTGGCGAAAGGCAGGTTCACCGTACGCATGAGCCCCGCGAACACCGTCACGTCCAGATCGGCCGGTGGCTGCTCCCCGGGCGTATCCGGATGTGCCGTGACCAGCCGGCACTCGCCGCCGGCCCACCAGGTCCGCACCTCCGCCCCGATGAAGTCCTCGAAGCGCCGCAGCACGAACCCACCTGTGAACTCGTCGTCCCGCAACTCCCGGAACCGGCTCGCCACCCGCCAGGCGGCCTCGACGTCCGCGATGTCCGGGATGTACGCCGCCTCGTCCCAGTAGTGCTTCATCGACTTGGTGTAGTCGCGCAGCACCGCCGCCCCGGACCCCAGCCCCGCACACGCCGCGGCGAAGTCCTCCCGGCCGTCCCCGGTGGTCCACACCGACTCCGGCGTGTGCCCGGCCGCCGCCGCGTACCACCCGGGCAGCTCGTGCGCCCGCCGATACCGCGACGGTCCGGTCCGTAGCGTGACCCCGCGCCGCTCCAGCGCCGCGGCCATCGCCTGGTAGTGCGACGCCCGCAGCATCCACCCGCGATAGACCGCGTCCGCGCCGCCCGGCACCCGGGCCACCGCCTCGTCCGCCGAGTCCCCGCGGGTCAGGGCATCGTGGTCGATCACGGCGACCTCGATCCCGGCCTGCCGGGCAGCCGCGGCCTCGTCGGCGAAGTGCTCGTCGGGGCGGCGCGGCCGCAGGACGTCTTTGGGAACCAGCAGCATCACGCCGCGAGACTAAGGCCTGTTTCATAACCCGACCGGGGCTGCGGCGTGGCCAGGAGCGCGCCTGGCAGCGTCCGCGATTTGCCCGCATACAACACCGGTATGCGGGCAAATCGCGGCCGTTGCCAGCCACACTCCTGACCTCGCCTCGCACTCGGCCGGGTTATGAAACAGGCCTTAGCTTGAGTTTTAACCGGTGCGGCGTGGTCTGGGTCTGCTCGAGATTCTCTTCGTCTTGTCGCTTGGGCTGGTGTTTGGGCTGGTGACGATGTGGACGTCGTGGCGGGTGGCCGGCTGGTTGTTGCGGCGGCCGGGTGGGCGTCCGGGGCCTGGCCGGGAGGGTTTCGGTGCAGCAGTAGGACTGCCGGTCCTGCTGTGCAGGTTCCGAAACCCGCGCCGGACGCGGGCGGGCGTGAGCCGTTCGGCAGGCATGGGTCGTTCCCAGGGGCGGCGTAGGTCGCTGACCGCTGCTCGGGCGAGTCGCAGTTGGGTGTAGGCCGCCAGCACGAGCCAGGCCCAGCGGTCGGCGGCCTCGGGGTCGCGTAGTTTTGGGCGGGTCCAGCCGAGGGTCTGTTTGAGCATGCGGAAGGTGTGCTCGATGTCGAACCTGCGGAGGAATGCCTGCCAGGCCAGGTTGACTTCGTGGCTGTCGGCGGTGGGGTGGGACCACCAGAGCCAGACCGGTTTCGGGTTGCCGCCGGACGGCAGTTGTTCGACGCTCAGTCTGATGACGGTGCCCTCGATGATCGGTAGCTGCCCGTTTTGGCTGATCCAGGCGGTGCGGTGAGTCAGACGCGGATGCAGCCGGTGCCAGGCTCGGGCGGTCGCGGCGCCGTAGAGGCGGGTGTCGGTCGTGGTAGCCGCGTCGGGCTCGCCCCAGCTGGCAGGGTCGCCGAAGAGGAACTCGCCGCCGTGGCGGGGCGGACGGCCGGTCGTGCCTGGCGTCCGGGCTGGTGCGGGCCGGCGCAGGACTCGGTCGGAGCGCATCCTGACCAGGATCTGCACGGGCAGGTCGGTGAGCAGGAACGCCAGTCGGGGTCCGTCGTAGCCGGCGTCGGCGACGATCCAGATGTCGGGGTCGCCGGGCTGCCAGTGTCCGGCGGCGATGAGCCGTTCGACCACGTCGCGGAGTTGCCCGGCGGTGATCGTGGCAGTGTCGTCGCCGGGTGCCAGGCGGCGGGCGTCCAGGGGTGCGGTCCACGAGCTGCGGCCGGTCTCCAGGGCGGTGACCAGTGAGTATGGCCAGCCCGGGACCATGATGTGGGTGTCCTTGCCGCGGCCGTAGGTGTGGCAGAGCACCCGTTGCGGGCTGGTGTGGGCCTCGGGTCGCAGCCAGCAGGTCACGTCCACGGCCAGGACGATCCGTCCGTCAGCGGCTCTCGGGACGGTGACCGAGGCCAAGGCGGTCCGTAGCCGGTCGACGTCGATACGGCCGCGGCTCAGGGCCGCGTACAGCGAACCATGACTGCGCCGATGTTCACCGGTCAGTGACAGCTCGGGCAGCGAGATCACCGGGCCGTCCCCGCACAACAGCGCGTCCACCAGCTCGAACAAAGCATCCGGACGGCGGCTCAGGCAGCGGTGGAACTCCTGCCTAAACGCGGTCAGCTGCCCGACCGCGTCAGCCGGAACAGCGTCGTGCACACTGATCAACAGACAGCCCTTGATTCGGTTTTCTTCCCTAGACAAGAAGATCATCAATCAAGGGCTGTCTCCATGATCAGCCAGGGTCGATACCGCCAGGCCGCACGTTAAAACTCAAGTTAGCCGCAGAGGTCGCTTCGCCGGTTTCTTGGAGTTGACGGCGTCCGGTACCCTTCGCCCCGCAATTGATCACATCGACGACGGGGGATCCGGGTGAAGGCGAGCATGCCTGTCCGGCTGAGCGTGGTGTTGCTGGGGTTCGTGGTCGCCGGCTGCACGTCGGGCGGCGAGGAAGCCGCCACGCCCGAGCTGGCCGACCGGGGCACGGTGCTGACCACCGTCCAGCCCACCCGCCAGGACCTGAGCAACCAGGTCAGCCTCTCCGGCAAGGTGACCATCAACCCGGTCTTCGGGATCGTCGCGCCGACCGACGGCGAGCTGCGCTGGGTCGTGCGGGTGCCGTCGAAGACCCCGGTGAGCAGCCCGGAGTGGGTGGCCAGCGTCTGGCACGACGGGTTCCCGCGCCGGGTGGAGATCCCCAAGGGCGCGACCTTCGCGGGCCGGCTGATGGAGGACCACGCCGACGTCGCCAAGGGGATGCCGGTGGTGTCCGCGCAGCACTCCGGGTACGGGATCGTCGCGGACATCGGCAGTGATCAGGCGTACCGGATCTCCGGCGCGGTCAAGACCGTCCAGGCGCAGATCAAGAACGGTCCGGGGCCGTTCAAGTGCAAGACGCTCGGCACCATCGCCGCCCTGCCGGCCGGCACCGTGCCCGAGCCGGCCGCCACCAGCGCCTCCCCGACCCCGAACGCGTCCGCCCCGGCCGCCCCGGTCGAGGGCGACCCGGGCGCCGGCAGCAGCGGCGGCTCCGAGCCGACCGGCATGCGCCTGGTCTGCGTGCCCCCGGCGAGCGTCAAGCTGATCAACGGCGCCGACGTCACCCTCGAGGTGGTCACCGATCGCGCGTCGAACGTGTTGGTGCTGCCGGTCGAGGCGGTCGCCGGCTCGCAGGGCAAGGGCAAGGTCGACATCGTCACCGGCGAGGACCACACCCGCAAGACGGTGGACGTGGTGCTCGGCCTGACCGACGGCAAGGTCGTCGAGATCAAGAAGGGCCTCAAGGGCGACGAGACCATCGCGGTGCCGGGTCCGAACCTGCCCACCGTCGCCCCGACCGGCGCGGGCCCCGTCGGATGAGCGAGCTGATCGAACTCACCGGCATCTCCAAGGTGCTCAAGGGTCAGGAGCAGCCGCGGACCATCCTCGACGGCGTCGACCTGACCGTGCGGGCGGGGGAGAGCGTCGCCATCGTCGGCCGCTCCGGCTCCGGCAAGAGCACCCTGCTCAGCGTCCTGGGCCTGTTCGACCGCCCGGACTCCGGCACCTACGCGCTCAACGGCCGGGACATCAGCCGGCTGCCCGAGCGGCACGCCGCCAAGCTGCGCAGCTCGCACTTCGGCTTCGTGTTCCAGCGGTTCTTCCTGCTCAAGCACCTGACCGCGGCGCAGAACGTGGCGATGGCCCTGATCAACGGCCAGGGCTGGCTGTCCCGCCGGGAACGCCGTACCCGGGTGATGAACGCCCTCGACCAGGTCGGCATCGCCCACCTGGCGAAAAACCGGCCGGCCAAGATGTCCGGCGGCGAGCAGCAGCGGGTGGCGATCGCCCGCGCCCTGGTCCGGGAGCCGCAGATCCTGCTGGCCGACGAGCCGACCGGCGCCCTGGACATCGAGACCGGCACCATCGTCATCGACGCGCTGCTCGACGCGACCACCCGCGGCTGCGCGCTGATCCTGGTCACCCACGACCGGGACCACGCCGCCCGGATGGGCCGGATCGTCGACCTGGAGGCCGGCGTGCTCAGTGAGCGGGTGCCCGCGTGATGCGTCTCTCCGGCCGGCTGCGGACCGCCACGATCATCGGCATGCAGGGCATCCGGGCCCGCAAGCTGCGCACCTTCCTGTCCATGGTCAGCCTGTTCCTCGGCGTCCTCGCGGTCGTCGTGGTCCAGGCCGGTGCCGGCATCGCCGAGCGCCTCCAGCTCGCCGACGTCGAGCTGAACTCGGGCATCGACGGCACCAAGGTGCTCTACATGCCGACGGTCCCCGGGGCGAACCAGGCCGTCGTCGACACCGTGCACGGGCGGGCCGACGCGGTCGCCCTGTTCAATATGAGCGCCACGATCGGCGAGCCCGGGGTGCGGCCGATCAACGAGGGCGGGTCGCCGTTCGACCAGGACTGGGGCGGCGGATCGCAGATCTGCAACCAGAACGGGTGCTACGACCCGAATGCGGGCGCCCCCCAGGGCCAGGCGATCGAGATGCGGCTCACCGCGCTGACCGGGGACGTCCGGCCGTTCCGGCCCTACCAGCTGAAGTCCGGCCAGTGGCTCGACTTCGGCAGCGGGCCGGTGATGTCCCCGCGGCTGGTGCTCAACGAGGAGGCCGCCAAGGGCTTCGCCCGCTACCAGGTGCCGGCCGAGATGCGGGTGGCGGGCGCCACCGCGAACATGACCCCGCAGTTCATCGGCGTGGTCAAGGACGGTGACCCGTCGCCGCACGCCTACCTGCGCTTCGACGACCTCACCAACTGGGTGCCGAAGGCGTGGCTCTACGACCCGAACCAGATGGGTGACGTGCAGGTCGCGATGGCCGGCTCCACCCCGGTCGAGCCGGTCCTGATGGCCAAGCTCACCGGTCTCGGCGCGCAGGGCATCACCGCCGACACGATCAACATGCGCAAGCAGATGAAGGACGAGCTGAACCTGCTCCGCATGATCTTCCTGGCGATGGCCGGTCTGGTCCTGGTGATCGGCGCCGCCGGCGTCCTCAACGTCGGCCTCGCCACCGTCGGCGAACGCATCGAGGAGTTCGCCCTGCGCCGCGCGGTCGGCACGCCACGGGCCGTGCTGGCCGGCATCGTGCTGGCCGAGACCCTGCTCACCGGCCTGCTCACCGCCGCCCTGGCGATCGGCCTGAGCGTCGCCGGCCTCAAGGTCCTGGCGATGTTCCTCGGTTCTTCCCAGCCGTTCCTCCAGAACGTCGAGTTCCCCTGGTCGGCCGGCGTCTCCGGGATCATCGCCGGCCTGGTGGCGGGCATCCTCGGCGGCTTCATCCCGGCCCTGCGGGCCGCCCGCATCCCGATCGCCACGGTCATGCGCGCCTGACGACCGCCCTTTTTCGGTACGCCCTGAGCAAGGCCCCCGGCCCCGCGCCCACCCGCGCGGGGCCGGTCCGTTTCGTCACCCCGGCCCGGACCTGAGGCCGGACGGCGTGCCCGGCAAGCGCGGCTGGCGCGGACGTCGTATGGTTCACCGTATCCGGCCCGGCCACCACCAGCGCGAACTTCCCCCATCACCGCACCCGGGCGCGGACCACCCCCGAGCATCGCGTCCCGTTGCCGGACGCCCAACCCCCGGCGGTGCCGTCACCCACGACACCCCTTGAGCTCGCCGCACCGCGAGCCGACCGACCACTGTAGAGGGAGCATTCATGGAGATCGGTGACCTGGAACGTGCGGGAGGTGTCTTCGAGAGCGACGGTTTCGTCGACCGCGCGAACCGTTCCATGATCACCCTCTTCGACCGGCTGGACGCCCTCCCGCGCAGCGACGCCTTCTGGGCCCGGACGAACTATCGCGCCACCTGGTACAAGCTCGGCGAGTTCGCCCGGCAGTGCCTGGCCCGGGATCCCGGCGACGACGTCGCCCGCTGGACGCTGATCGCGATGTCCATGCAGACCGGGATGTACGGCGGCCTCGCTCTGCTCGCCGAGCAGCCGTCACCGTCGCCCGAGGTGGTGTCCGACCTGCTCGCCCTCAGCGAGCACGTCTGGATGGAGGTCGGCGTCCCGCCCGGCGCCGAGCTGGAGAAAGCGTTGCTGAAGGTCGGCCCGGAGCTGCTCGCGCAGGCCACCGAGCCGGCCGCCTCCGCCGCCCGCGCCTTCCTGGCCGGGCAGCCGTTCGCCAAAGCCCTCGGCCGCGACCGGTGGGAGGCGTTCGTCGACGCCCTCGCCGAGGATCGCCGCGAGAGCGCGGTCGAGCGCGCCCGGGAATACCTGCACTCCGACGACAAGGCGGTCGACGACCTGCTCGCCGCGGCCCGCTGGTGGGTCGAGTTCCGGGACACCGACGCGCGCGAGCGCCTCCAGCAGCTGCTCGGCTGACCGCGGTACGCGGCGGCCCGCGCCGCGGCCGAGCCGGACGGCTTCCGGCCGTCACGACGTGGGCACCCTGATCGCGGTGGTGGTGCGCACCCGGTCGACGACGAGGCGCCAGCGTCCACAGCAGGCACAGGACTGGTAGCGGACCAGCCCCTCACTGGTCGCATGGGTGGATCGGGTCTGCCAGGCATGTTCGTCCATGCGTCCAGCGTGGTGTAATGCCATTGTGCACATCAACCCTTACGGCGAAGATCCGGTGCGCCTGGCCCTCGACCTGGTGACCGACCCGCCCGCGACCGCGGCCGACCTGGGCCGTCGCTGCGCCGCCGCCGGCCTGGTCATCGACGTGCCCGCGAGCGACGCCGACCTCACCGAGACCGAGCGTTTCCTCGACGCCTGGCTCGGCGTCGTCGACGCCCCCGACGAGACCGCCCGCGCCGACCGGCTCAACGCGCTGCTGGCGCAGGCCGCCGCTCACCCCCGCCTCACCAACCACGCCGACGACGGCTGGCACCTGCACTATCGCGACCCCGGCCGCCCTCTCGCCGCCGCCCTGCGCGCCCTGATCAGCGTCGGCACCGCCCTGCACCTGTCCGGCCGCGGCATGCACCGCCTGGGCCGGTGCGCGGCCGCCGGATGCGACCGCCCGTTCGCCGACCTGAGCCGCACCGGCCGCCAGCGCTACTGCTCGCCGTCGTGCGCCAACCGCGACGCGGTCCGTCGTCACCGCAGCCGCGCGACGCCGGTTTCCCCCGGCAAGATCACATCTTTCGGTACGACCTGAGCGTCCGCACCGCCTGCACCGTCACGATCCCGCGCCACTCCAGCCGGGAAGCGTCGCTCGGCGGGTCCCAGGTGATCGGCCAGCCGCCGTCCGCCTGCTGCGCGGCGGCGAGGTGGTCGAGGTGCGCGTCAAGCTGGCCGTCGTCGAACAGTCGCCGCCACGGCGAGTCGGCGGTGGCGGCCACGTGCAGCGGGGTCAGTCCGTACTCGCCGGGTTTCGGCACCGGCTGGAACATCGGCGACGCCGTCATCCGCTCCAGCACCGCCGGGGCCGCCTTCTCCGCCCGCGCCCGGTCCGGCACGTGCGCGAGGAACGTCATCGCCTCGCCCAGCGCGTGCACCTCGTCGGGCAGTTCCCCGGACTCGATCACCCGCCAGCAGTAGCCGGTGGCCGCGTCCCGCCACGGGTGCGCGAAGTCCAGCCGGTGCAGCAGCCCGGCCAGCCCGGCCGTCGGGTTCAGGCCGGGCACGTAGGTCCAGTCCGTCCAGTGCGCCGCCCGCGGATAGTCCTCGATCACCGGAAACGCCAGCGGCACCGAGCCGTCGGCCGCGGCGACTCCACTGAGGTAGTCACACGCCGGCCCCAGCAGGTCCGGCGCGACGGCCCCGGCCGCGGCGAGCGCCTGGACCGCCACCTCCACGTCGATCGGCAGGCTGACCGGGCAGCGCTTGTCCGGTTCCAGGCCGTGCCCGAACCCGCCGTCCGCGTTCCGATAGCCGCGCACCACATCGACCACGCCGGTGGCGGGCGCGCCCCGGAACAGAGTGTCGAAGAGGCGGCGCTCCAGCAAACGTGCTTCAGCCTGAAGGAACCGGTCGGCGGCGAGGAACTCATCGGTCATGACACGCACGCTAGATGCGCGGACCGCCGTCCGTCTTGTATGAATCGGACATGGGCTACAAGGAGTGGGCGCCACCGGCAGCGCTGCGAAGCGTCGCCGTCTGCCTGTGGCGCAGCACGATCCCAGACGCACCGCCCTCGCCGCTGTCCGTCAAGCCTCGGCCGAGGCCGCTGCCGGAGCTGTCGCCCGAGCTGGAGTCGAAGCTGTCGTCCGAGTCTCGGTCCGGGATGGTGTCCGGACCGGAATCGGGGCTGCCGTCCGGGTCTACGTCGGCGCTGTGGTCCGGGCCGGAGTCGGCGCTGTGGTCCGGGTCTACGTCGGCGCTGTGGTCCGGGCCGGAGTCGGCGCTGTGGTCCGGGCCCGAGTCGGCTTTGTGGTCCGGGCCGGAGTCGGCTTTGTGGTCCGGGCCGGAGTCGGCGTTGTGGGCCGGGCCCGGGGAGGGGCTGCCATCCGGGCCGGACCTGGTCTCGTCCGGGTCGGCGCCGGAGCTGTCGCCCGAGCCGTGGCCGGAGCGGCGGCCGATCCTGCCGGACGGGTGTGTCGACCTGATCTGGGAGAGTGGGCGCGGGGCGTTCCTGGCCGGTCCGGACACCGGTCCGGTGCCGGACCACACGCCGGGCGGCCGCACGCTGGTCGGGGTGCGGCTGCGGCCGGGCGCGGGCGGGACGCTGCTCGGCGTACCGTTGGAACCCCTGCAGAATCTGCGCCCGGACCTGACCGACCTCCGCCCCGAAGCGGCCGCCGGGCTGCCGGGCGATCTGGCGCCGGGGGAGGCGCTGCGCCGCCTGGTGACGCTGACCGGCGTGCTGTCCGAGGAGCGCCCGCCGGACCCGGCGCTGCTGGAGGCGGTGCGCTTGCTGAGGGATCCCCGGACGCGGATCCCGGCACTCGGCGACCATCTCGGGATCGGTGACCGGCAACTGCGGCGCCGGTTCAGCGCCGCGGTCGGCTACGGCCCCAAGACGTTGCAGCGGGTGTTCCGCTTCCGCCGCTTCCTGAGCCTGCTGGGCGAGGGCACCATCGCCGACCTCGCGATCCGCGTCGGCTACACCGACCAGGCCCACCTCACTCGCGAATCAGTCGAATTCGCCGGCCTGCCCCCGGCCGCCCTCGCCCGCCGCCTGACCACCGACTGACAGCGCCTGCGGTTTGGCCGCCGAGTGGCAGCGCCTGCGGTTTGGCCGCCGAGTGGCAGCGCCTGCGGTTTGGCCGCCGAGTGGCAGCGCCTGCGGTTTGGCCGCCGAGTGGCAGCGCCTGCGGTTTGGCCGCCGAGTGGCAGCGCCTGCGGTTTGGCCGCCGAGTGGCAGCGCCTGCGGTTTGGCCGCCGAGTGACAGCGCCTGCGGTTTGACCGCCGAGTGACAGCGCCCGCGGCTTGACCGCCGAGTGACAGCGCCCGTCGCTCGGATCGGGCGCGGGCGCCGGCTGACCAGGCGTGTGCCCCCGGATGACGCCACGAGAGAGGGCGCCCTCAGCGAGGACGCCCTCTCTCGATCGCGTGTCGATACCGGCCGGTCAGCAGTAGCCGGACGGGCACTCGCCGCTGGCGAGCAGCTCATACTGCCGGCAGCGGGGGCAGATCGGGCGGTCCGGGCGGGGTGCGGGGCGCGTGGCCTTCGGCGCCGCGGCCCGGGAGGAGCCGGCCGCTCGCGGGGTCGCCGCGGCCCGCGGGGTGCGCGGCGCCTTGGCCGGTCCGCCGGCCCGGCGCATCTCGACCGCCTGCACCGCGGCGTCCAGGATCGCGTCATAGTTGGCGTCGATCAGGTCGCCCTCGACCGAGACGAACGGCACCGGGTCGTCCGGATCCTTCACCGTCGCGCCGTAGATGGTGCCGGCCACCTCGTCCGCCTGCGCCCGCGCCACCGCGATGTCGACGCCGCCGGGGTGGATGTGCACCGCCACGTTCCGCGCGCCCTGCGGCCGGACCTGGATGCTGCGACCGACCGGCTTGACCTCGACGGTGGTCCGCCCGCGAAGCTCCAGAAGCAGTCGCGCCACCGACGGCGCCGCTCCGATCCCCTCGGATTCCTCTTCCACACCCTGAAAGTCCATGTGTTCCTCCCGATCCCCGTGCACGCCCATGACCGGCACCGAGATGCCGAGCGTGAGGCCGCCGTCCGCGAGCCTACCCGGCGCGATGATCGCCCATCGGCAACCGGGCTCCCTCCCGCACCGCCGCCCGGTCGGTGGCCGGAAGTGGATCACCCGAGCAGTGTGCTCCGGGCGTACCGAAAATTGGGCGGCCTCTATGCTCACGACCGTGAGTTCAGTGATCGGCCGTGACCTTCTCTACCGTGATTTCCGTGCTGATGGTCAGCTGGTGCTGGTCATCCCGCAGCGGGTCATCGCCGACGACGACCGGGGGCTGCTGACCTGGCGGCCGATCGGGACGAAGTACCTGTTCCGGCGGACGGTGGACGGCCGGGACCGGCGGGAGGTCCCGTTGGCCGAGCGGGACACCGTGGAGTGGACGCTGGCGCCGCTGGAGTGGTCGGGGCTGCACGTGCTGCACCTGTTCCGGCCCGGGCACGCGCATTCGGTGTGGTGGATGTTCAACCCGGACCTCACGCTGAACCGGTGGTACGTCAACCTCGAGGACCCGCCGGTGCGCTGGTCCGGCGGGGTGGACACCTTCGATCACGCGCTGGACCTGGTGGTCATGCCGGACCGGTCGTGGCGGTGGAAGGACGAGCACGAGTACCTGGAGCGGATCGGGCATCCGGCCTACTGGGACGCGGCGCGGGCGGCGGAGATCCGGGCCGAGGGGGAGCGGGTGGTGCGGGCGGTCGAGTCGGCGGCCTTCCCGTTCGACGGCACCCACCTGACGTTCTGCCCGGACCCCTACTGGCCGGCCCCGTTCCTGCCGGCCCACGGCTGGGACCGTCCCCGGGCCGTCGCCCCGGAGGAGTCTTCCTAGGGCGGTCCACGCGGGCGCGGGCTGAATCAGTTTCGAAACCATTGATGAACATTGTTAGTGGGAGCGCTCCCATGTAACCATGTCGGGAACGCCTTCCGTTCTCGAAGGAGCTCCCACCCATGAATCCCCGTAAATGGCTGGCCGGCGTCACCGTGCTGGCCGCCGCGGCCGTCTCGACGGCCATCGCGCTGGCCCAGCCAGCAGCCGCCGCCACCGGTGGCACCGGAACCGGCTACCTGCACACCAGCGGCAACAAGATCGTCGACAGCACGGGCGCCACCGTCCGGCTGACCGGCATCAACTGGTTCGGCATGGAGACCGACAACAAGACCTTCCACGGGCTGTGGTCCAGCAACCCGTGGAAGAGCCAGATCGACACGATGGCCTCGCTCGGCTACAACACGCTGCGGGTCCCGTTCTCCGACGACGCGATCAAGGCCGGCGCCACCGCCACCGGCATCAACGACTTCACCAACCCGGACCTGGTCGGGCTCTCCCCGTTGCAGATCCTGGACAAGGTGATCGCGTACGCCGGGACCAAGGGCATGCGGATCATCCTGGACCGGCACCGGCCGACCTCGGCGGGACAGACGCCGCTCTGGTACACCTCGGCCGTACCGGAAAGCACCTGGATCGCGGACTGGAAGGCGCTGGCGCAGCGCTACGCGGGCAACACCACGGTGATCGGCGCCGACCTGCACAACGAGCCGCACGCCGAGGGCACCAACCCGGCCGCGACCGGCGCCTGCTGGGGCTGCGGCGACACCGCCCGCGACTGGCGGCTGGCCGCCGAGCGCGCCGGCAACGCGATCCTGGCGGTCCAGCCCAACTGGCTGATCTTCGTCGAGGGCGTCAGCTGCCCCAGCGGCGGCCTCTCCAACGTCTGGGACAACGACACCAGCAACGACGAGGACTGCGGCTGGTGGGGCGGCAACCTGTCCAAGGCGGGCCAGTTCCCGGTACGCCTGGACGTCGCGAACCGCCTCGTCTACTCACCGCACGAGTACGCCACCTCGGTCTACCACCAGGCGTGGTTCGACGACCCGGCCTACCCGGCGAACATGCCGGCCATCTGGGACAAGTACTGGGGTTACCTGTACAAGCAGAACATCGCCCCGATCATGATGGGTGAGTTCGGCACCACCCTGCAGGCCAACGTCGACAAGATCTGGCTCCAGGAGCTGCTGAAATACACCGGCACCGGCGTCAACGGGATGTCGTTCACCTACTGGTCGTGGAACCCGAACTCGGGCGACACCGGCGGCATCGCCAACGACGACTGGACCACGATCAACCAGGCCAAGCAGGCGATCATCTCGCCGTACCTGATCCCGCCGGTCGGCGGCGGCACCAACCCGCAGCCGTCCGGGTCGACGTCCCCGTCCACCTCGACCCCGCCGGTGCCGACCGGTGGCTGCAAGGCCACGTACACCCAGGACAACGCGTGGCAGGGCGGCTTCCAGGGCCAGCTCAAGGTGCAGAACACCGGCACCGCGGCGGTCAACCCGTGGCAGGTGACCTGGACCTGGCCGTCCGGGGTGACGCTGAACAACGGCTGGAACGCCACGGTCACCCAGAGCGGGACGACGGTCACGGCGGCCGCGCCGAGCCACGCGCTGTCGCTCGCGGCGGGCGCCTCGGCCACGGTCGGATTCACCGCCAACGGCACGGCCAGCGCCCCGGCCGCGGTCAAGCTCAACGGCGTGACGTGCTCATGAGGCTGGTCCCGATAGCCTCGGTCGTGGTCCTGGCCGGCGCCGCCATCGGCGTCGTCGGCCTGGGCCCGGCCCACGCCGCCGCCACGTGCGACGTCACCTGGACGGCCAACAGCTGGAACACCGGCTTCACCGCCGACGTCAAGGTCACCAACCTCGGCGCGGCGGTCACCTCCTGGACCCTGGCCTGGGACTTCGCCGGCAACCAGCAGGTCACCTCGGCCTGGAACGCGACGGTGCGGCAGACCGGCGCCGCGGTGACCGCCACCAGCGTCGGGTGGAACGGTTCGCTCGGCACCGGCGCGTCGACCAGCTTCGGCTTCCAGGGGACGTACTCGGGATCGAACCCGGCCCCGGCCACGTTCCGGTTCAACGGGGTGACGTGCGGGCCGGAGCCGGTCCCCAGTGACGCGTCCGGCCTGCCGTCGCCCTCGCAGTCGTCCGCATCTCCGTCGCCCTCGCAGTCGTCCGCGTCTCCGCCGCCCCCGGCGGACTGCGGGGCCACGGTCCGCTGTGACGGCTTCGAGTCGCAGGCCGGCTCGGCGCCGTCCGGCTCGTGGTCGGTGACCAGCCCGGACTGCTCCGGCGCCGGCACCGCCACGATCGACAAGACGGTCGCGCACAGCGGCTCCACGTCCCTGCGGATCAACGGCGCCGCCGGTTACTGCAACCACGTTTTCGCCCGCAACACCGACCTTTTGGGTACGTCGAGCGTCCGCTACATCCGCTACTGGGTGAAGCACACGACCGCCCTGCCCGCCGCGCACGTCACGGCGGTGGCCATGGCCGACGCCAATGACAACGGCAAGGACCTGCGCTTCGGCGGGCAGAACGGGGCCCTCCAGTTCAACCGGGCCTCCGACGACGCGACGTTGCCGGAGCAGAGCCCAGCCGGGGTGGCGCTGTCCAAGCCGCTCCCGGTCGGGACCTGGAACTGCGTGGAGTTCAAGGTCGACGGCAGCAACGGGACCATCGAGACCTGGCTCAACAACACCTCGGTGCCCGGCCTGCTGGAGGACGGCACCCCGACGCACGACGTCGACAGCCAGTGGCTCAACCGCACCTGGCGCCCGGCCCTGACCGATCTGCGGCTGGGCTGGGAGAGCTACGGCGACGGCGCCGACACCCTCTGGTACGACGACATCGCGGTCAGCGCCGCCCGCAACGGCTGCTGATCACCGGATCGGGCGTGGTGCAGGCCACGCCCGATCCGCTCAGCTCGAGCCACCGGCTGCCGAACGGGACCCCGTGCGAGCCGTACTGGTCCCGGCCTACGTCGCCGCGGCCCTGGTCGCGGCGCTCTACGCCGTGCTGTCCTGGCGCCGCCACGCCAAGTCGCTGGCCCTGATCACGTCCGGCGCCGCGCTGTGGTCGCTGGCGCAGGCCTTCGCCACCGCCGCCTCGCCGACCGTGGCGCTCGCGGGCACCTACGCCATGTTCCCGGGCGTCGCGATGCTGGTCGCCGGGTTCCACTGGCACATCACGGTCTTCACCGGGTACGGCCTGGACCGGCTGCGCCGATGGCACGCCCTGCTGCTGATCCATCCGGTGCTGCTGACCGCGGCGGTCGCGACCGACCCGTGGCATCACGCGTTCTTCAGCTCCGTCGTCAGCCACCCGGACGGCGGTGTCACGCCGCACTTCGGGCCGCTGTACTGGCTGCACACCGCCTACTCCTACACCCTGATCGCGACCGGCATGGCCCGGGCGGTGGCGGCGATGCGCCGCGCGGTCCGCGGGCATCGCCGGGTCTTCCTGCTCTTCCTGGTCGGCGGGTTCGCCCCGGCCGTCGGCAACCTGGTCAGCATCTTCCTGCTCACCAACGACCGGCAGGTGGACCTGACCCCGATCCTGTTCCTGGTCACCGCATCGATGTGGTGGTGGGCGGAACGGAGCGGGACGCCCGCCCGGCAGACGCCGGTCTCCTACAAACAGGTGATCGCGGCGCTGCGGGACGCGGTGATGGTCCTCGACGCGGACGGGCGGTTCCTGGACGTCAACCCGGCGGCGGTCGACCTGCTCGCGGTCCTGCGTGGCTCGGACGGCGGCGTGGTGGGCCAGTGCTGGCAGGACGTGCTGGGTCCGCGGCTCACGTCGGCGTTCACCGGGGTCGACCAGCAGACCGTCGCGTCGGCGGACGGGCGGATCTACGACGTGCGGGTGGTGCGGATGTCGCCGGAGAGCGGCGGCGGCGCGGGCACGGTCGTGGTGGTCCGGGACGTCACCGAGCTGGAGCGGCTGCGCGCCGAGCTGACCGACCAGGCGGTGCGGGACGGCCTGACCGGCGTCTACAACCGCCGGCACCTGACCACCGTGCTGCGCGAGCAGGTGGCCGCCGGGCACCCGCTGGCCGCGGTGATGATCGATGTGGACCATTTCAAGGCGGTCAACGACACGTACGGGCACGCGGTCGGCGACGAGGTGCTGATCCGGCTGGCCCGGGAGCTCGGCGACGCGGTCGGCGCGGCCGGGACGCTGGCCCGGTACGGCGGCGAGGAGTTCGCGGTGCTGCTGCCCGGCGCGGGCGCGCGGACCGCGGCGGAGATGGCCGCGCAGTGCCGGCAGCGCTGCTCCGAGATCGTGGTGGCGACGCCGCTCGGCCCGTTGCGGGTCACCTTCAGCGCCGGGGTGGCGCAGCTGGAGGCCGGCGAGAGTGCCGAGGATCTGCTGCGACGGGCCGACCGGGCGCTTTACACGGCCAAGGAGCAGGGCCGTGACCGGGTGGTGACCGACGAGCCGGACCGGCTTCCGGCCGCGACGGCGTGACGCTTTACTGGGCGGATGAGTCGTGTCCTGCCCGAGGCCGATCTGGCGGCCATCTTCGGTGTGCTGGTCGTCGTCCACGGCGACCTGCACGCCGAGCAGCTCGATCCCGACCTGACGGCGCACCTGATCCGGCGCCTCTCGGAGCACGGCCCGCTGCCGGCCGGCGCCTCACCGGGTGAGTTGAACGCGCTGCTCGGCGACCTGTGCCAGCGACTGCACTGGGCCATGGGCGTCGGTGAGGACTATCCCGAGCCGTCGCCCCGCGTGGTCACCTATCAGCTCGGCATGCCCGACGAGGAGGCGGCCGGCGCCGTGGCCCGCCAGTTGTCCGCCGACGGCGGGACCGTCACCACGGTCCCGTCCTCCGCGTCGTCGTGGCTGGTCGAGGCGACCTTCCCGGACCTGGTTCCCAGCGCCGGGCACCGCCACCGCACCGATTACGTGACCATGCTCGCCGAACAGCACGGCGGCAGCTACCTGGGCTGCGGGTCCTGACCCGCAGCGGTGCCGAACGGGTTGTCGATGAGGTAACGCCAGCGGCCGTCGGGGCCGCGGCGCAGCACGTCGGCGGCGACGCCGTGCACGTCGAGGGGGAAGCCCTGGCGGGCGGTGCCGCGTATCGACCACTCGACGACGGTGAGTGCGAGGTCGCCGGTGGTGTAGTGGTGCCGGAGCTGTGCCCGCATCGGCAGGCCGAAGTCGAGGAGATGCTGGAGGGTCGCCTGGCGCTGGGCGGCGCCGGCCCGCGGGGTGCCCGGCTGCGGGACCACGATGGCGTCCGGCTCGTAGAAATCGTCGAGGGCGGCGCTGGAGCCGGTGGCGAAGGCCGCGGTGTAGGCGGCGAGGTGAGCGGCGAGGTCGGTGCCCGGGAAATCCGTCATGCCCTCCGAGGCTAACCCGGCGTGCTGCTCAGGGGGAGACGCCAGACCTGGGTCTGGTTCTTCTTGCCGGGGTGGCGGCTGAGGCGGAGGCGATTGAGGTCGGCCTCGCCGGGGACCTCGAAGACGATGGTGCGGGCGGTGAGGGTCTGCGGGTCGAGACGGTGGGCGGCGATGGGGTTGCGGGCCTTGGTCTTGGCGGGGTCGAGGGGGTACGCGTGGCCTTCGCGGTCCAGCAGCCAGGCGTATTTCTCCAGGTCGCTGATGAAGGGGACGCCGCCGACGTTCCCCACGCGGACCGTGACCTGGACCAGGCGGTGGCCCAGGGCCGGTTTCATCGGCGGGCCGCCGGCGTCGGTGCTGAGGGCGGGATTCCGGTAATCGGTGATCTCCAGGGTCATCTCCTCGCCCGATTCGCCGTGCAGGACGACGACGCTGTCATGCGCGGCAACGCCGGTGCTGACCGGGACCGGCACCGGGGCCGGTGGGGGAGTCCAGGGTGCCGTGGGAGTCGGGCTGGGCGTGAGGAGCCAGGCCCGGTCCGGTACGACCGGGCTGAAGGTAGCGAGCGAGCCGTCTCCAGCGTCGGCGGGGCGGGGCCGATCGCCGGTGGCGACCATGATGCCGATTCCGGCGGCGGTGACGGCGATCGTGGCCACGACGGTCAGGGCGCGACGGCGGCGGGCCGTGAGCCTGGGCGCAGGCTCGGCCGGGGCCGGGGCCGGGGCCGGGGCTGCGGCCTGGGCCGGTGGCGGTGGTTCGGGCGCCGGCGGCGGGGGAGTGGATCGTGGCCACCGGCGGGCCACCACGGCGCCGCCGACGGCCGCCACGACGGCCACGGCGACGAACGCCACCCAGCGGGAACGGCCGCGGCAGGCGCGGCGGCGCGGCGGTTCGGTCACGGCCACCGCATCGGCCGGGAAACCGTGAAGTTGAGAGGATGGTGGTCTCAGCCGGACGTGGCGGGGGCCGGGCGGCCGGCGACCATCCGGAGCAGGCCGCGGGTGCCGACGATGCGGCGCAGCACCGCCGGGGCGAAGAACGCGTCCGCCGGCTCCGCGCCGGTCAGGACCCCCAGGAATCGGGTGACCAGGGCCGGATCGGCGGCGATGGCGGGGAACAGGGTCGGGCCGGCGCGGTCGGGCCGGAACCGGGCCAGGCGGGTGGTCAGGTCGTACATCGGGCGGCGGGCGGTGTCCCGGTCACGGTGGTGGGCGGCCAGCGCGGCGTCCAGCGGGCGCCGGCCGCCGAGTCCGGCGACGATCGCGGCGCTCAGCGACTCGGCGTCCCGCAGAGCGTGGCCGATGCCCTGCCCGGTGATCGGGTCCATCACCAGCCCCGCGTCGCCGACCAGGGCCCAGCCCGGGCCGTACGGCCGCCGGAACACGTTCGGCAGGTCGGCGGTCGCCCGGACCGGACCGGCCCGGTGCGCGGTGGCGAGCCGCTCGCCGAGATCGCCCACCGAGGCGACGGCCGCGAGATAGTTCCCGGTGAGGTCGGTGCGCAGGCCGGCGAACCGGGCCAGCGGCACGGCGAGGAACACGATGGTGAGCCCGTCGTCGGTGGGCCACAGGGTGACCATCATGCCGGGCCGGCTGTAGATCTCGCCGCCGGTGACGGGCAGACCGGCGAAGTAGGTGTAGCAGCCGGCCGAGGTGGTCCGCCGCGACCGGTACTCGCGGGCCCCGGCGGCCCGGGCCACCGTGGAGTGCTTGCCGTCGGCGCCGATCACGAGTGGCGCGGTGAAGGTGCGCGGGGTGCCGCCCTTCGGCGTGCCGCGGATGCCGGTGACCCGGCCGCCGGCGCCGGTCAGGCCCTCGACGACGAACCCCTCCTCGACGGTCGCGCCGGCCGTGCGCGCGGCGTCGACCAGCAGGGTGTCCAGCCGGGTGCGCCGGGGACTGTAGACGGCGTCGACGCCGCCGACGTGCGGGTAGGCGCCGCGCAGCACGGCCGGGCCGGCGTCGAAGGTGACCATGCGGGCGGCCGGGGTGCCCTGTGCGATCAAGGTGTCCAGCAGACCCCATCGGCGCAGCAGTGCGCCGCCGGGCAGCTGCACCTGGTGGGTGGAGAGGGTGTCGCTCGGGAACCGGGTGCGGTCCACCGCGAGCACCCGCAGGCCGGCCCGGGCCAGCAGCATCGCGGTCGCCGCGCCGCCGACCCGGGTGCCCACCACGATCACATCGGCGTCCATCGTCTGCTCCTTTTCGTTACGCCGTAACGTAACAGCGTTGCGATATGGTGGGGAGCATGGGACGTCCGAAGGGGCACGGAGCGCAAACCCGGGCGGCACTGCTCGCCGCCGCGGCCGAGATCCTGCACGCCGAGGGTGCCGGGGCGGTGTCGGTGCGGCGGGTGGCCACCGCCGCGGGCACCTCCACCCGCGCGGTCTACAGCCTCTTCGAGGACAAGGAGGGGCTGTTGCGGGCCATGGCGGAGGACGTGGCCGAGACCATGCGGCGCCACCACGAGGCGGTGCCGGAGCGGTCCGACCCGTGCGCGGAGATCGTCGACCTGGCCCTCGGTTACCGTGCGGCGGCGCTGGCCAAGCCGGAGCTGTACGACCTCTTCTTCAGCCTGGCCCGGGCCGGGTCCGATCGTGACGACCCGCTGGTCCGGCTGGTCTATCGCAGCTTCGAGCGGGTGCTGCGAGTGATCCGGCGCGGGGTCGCCGAGGGGGTGTTCCCCGGGCGGGACGAGTTCGGCATCGGCCGGCACCTGTTCGCCCTGGTGCACGGTCTCGCCTCGCTGGAACTGAGCGGGATCCTCGGGGCCGGGCGGGCGCCGGCCGTGTGGCGGCAGTCGGTGGAGGCGACCCTGGCCGGTCTGCGGCAGCCGCCGTCCGGGACGGCTCCGGGCGTACCGTAATCGGGGGTGACGCCGGGAAGAGCGGTCCGGGACCGGAGGGCGGGCTATTCCGCGGGTTGCCGGTCGGCCAGGCGTTGCCGGGCCTTGTCGGCCGCGGCGTGCGCGGCCGCGGCGTTGGCGAGGTACCGCTGGGCGGCGGCGCGGCGGCGTTCGGCACTGGTCCGCGCCTCCGCGGCATGGTCGAGGACAGCCTGCAGGCGCTGCCTGACGTTGTCGGCATGCTGAGCCACACCGTCATCGGACGACGGAGGACCCGGATCGGCAAGATCGCCGGGCCGCCCTGTTCGTTCGGCGGGCAACCGGTTCGTGTGGCGGGGTACGTTCCGGGCTCACCTCCACGGGTGGTTCGTGCCGCGGACTTCGTTCGGCGGACGGTTCATGCGTACGGTGAGGGACGGGTTTGCCAGCGACCAGGGGTCGATTCCTACCGGGGGGCGACGATGTCGGCAACCGCACAGCCGGAACGGTCGTCCATCTCCTCCGCGGTCGAGGACGAGATCACCGAGTTCATGCGGCAGACGTTCGTCGGGACCCGCGCGCGGTTCGCCCGCACCGGCGACGGTGCGCGTTTCGCGGTCCGCAGCAGCCAGGTCCCGGCCATCGCCGGTGACCGGATCCGCAGCACTCTGGACTACAGCCAGACCACCGATCCGTTCGACTACTTCCTGTTCTTTGTGGTGCACGGCGGCCAGGTGCGGATCACCACCCCGGCCGAGGGCCACCTGGAGCTGGCGCCCGGCTCGGTCGCGGCGTGCCCGGTGGGTGTCCCGGTCGGTTTCGCCACGCACGACATCACGCTCAGCGTGCTGCGACTGCCGCTCCAGCGGCTGGACCAGATCGCCGAGGAGGCTTTCGACATCCCGCGCGGGCGGTTGCGCCTCGACGGTGTCCGGCCGATCTCGCCGGAGATGCGCCGGTACTGGCGGGCGGTCGCCCACCTGGCCAACGGCGCTCTGATGGACGACCCGTCGCCGATGGCGTCGCCCCTGGTCGCCGAGGAGATGACCCGCACGGTGGCGGTGGCCGCGCTGCACGCCTTCCCGAACTCCGGCATGACGCGGTCCTACCTGCCCGGACCCGGCTCGGTGACCCCGGCGGCGCTGCGCCGGGCGGTGGCCTACATCGACGCGAACGCGGCCCGGCCGGTGACGCTGTCGGACATCGCGGCCGCGGCCGGCGCCGGCGCCCGCGCGTTGCAGTACGCCTTCCGGACCCACTACGGCACCACGCCGCTGGGGTTCGTGCGGCGGGTGCGGCTCGAACACGCGCATCGGGAGCTTCAGGCCGCGGACCCGGCGCAGGGCGCGACCGTCAAGGCGATCGCCGCCCGGTGGGGCTTCGCCAAGCCGGATCGGTTCGCGGCGGCGTACCGGGAGGTGTTCGGGGACCTGCCGAGCCGGACTCTGCGTTCCTGAGGGTGGGGGCGGCTCCGGGCGTACCGGAAAGAAGACGCAGGGGCCGCGACGCGCGGCCCCTGCCGGTGGTGGGATCAGCTGGCGGTGCAGGTGGGGGTGGGCACCGAGTTGGTGCCGGTCCAGGAGCCGAGGAAGCCGAAGGACGTGGTGCCCTTGGCCACGAGGCTGCCGTTGTAGCCGGCGTTCTTGGCGGTGACGGTGGCGCCGCTGCTGGTCACGGTGGCGGACCAGGCGTTGGCGACGGTCTGGCCGTTGGCGTAGGTCCAGGTGACGGTCCAGCCGCTGATCGCGGTGCCGCCGGCGGTCACCTTGACCTCGCCCTGGAAGCCGCCCGGCCACTGGCCGGCGATCGCGTAGGTCGCGGTGCAGGTCTTGCCGCTGGGCTGCGACGGTGACGGTGACGAGGGCGACGGAGAGGACGGGGACGGGGACGGGGACGAGGTGCTGGTTCCGCCGAAGACGGTGGCCTCCCTGGCGGTGGCCTTGATCCCGTTCGGGCCGTCGAAGACCCGGCTGTACCAGGTGGTCTTCTGGTTGACGTCGAAGTTGAGCACCATGTCCAGGACCGGGTCGGTGTTGCCGGACCAGGACCAGCCGAGGTAACCGAGGCCGCGCCGGGCCGCCTCGGCGATCACCGTCTGGTCGTCGACCTCACCGGACGCGAACTGCCAGCCGAACTCGCCGATCAGCAGCGGCCAGCCCTTGGACTTGAAGGTGTCCAGGTACGACGTGATCGTCGAGGCCTGCGAGTACACCGAGTACATGTGGATGGACAGGATCGTGTTGTGCTGGCTGTCCGCGTCGAGCACGGTCTGTCCGTTGGCGAGCATCACCTGCTGCCAGTCCTGGCCCCAGTTCGGTGCGTCGATCATCAGCAGATGCTGGAAGCCGTTGTCGCGCATCTTCTTGATCGCCGCGGTGGTGGCGGCGGTCCACTGGCTCGGGTTGGTGTTGCCGATCGGCTCGTTGCCGATGTTGATCGAGATGTAGTCCTCCTGGCCGGCCAGCACGCTCTTCAGGCTGATCCAGTAGTTGACCGCCTGGTCGAGGGTGTAGGCGGCGCTGTCCTCGCCGTACCCGGTGGTGTCGTGGTCCTCCAGGACGCAGATCAGCTTGTTGGCCTTGCACAGCGAGATCACGTTGGCCACGTCACCGGCGGTGTTCGCGGTCCACCGGCCGCCGGAGAGCACCACCCGGACGGTGTTCGCGCCGGCCGCCTTGATGGCGGCGAACGAGCTGGTCTGCGAGGTGTACCAGGTGTGCGCGTGGTTGACGCCGCGCATGACGAACTTGTTGCCGTTCGCCTCGTAGATGTCGGTGCCGACCACGTGCAAGCCGGTGGCGGCGTAGGCGGGGTTGCCGAGCGCGATGACCGCGCCGACGGCGGCGAGCAGGGCGGCGCAGAGTGCGATGAGGACTCTTCGCATGATCTGCCCCTTTCTTCACATCGATGGGGGACGCTGTCGGGAGCGCTCCCATAGAGTGGAGATGTTTCTTCAGTAGGTCAAGATAGTCACAGGGATCCGTGGATAAAGGTCCGATAAGCGGGAGCCTGACGGTCCCCGAACGGCCGGTTCCGGAGCATGGGCGTGCCCTGTCCCGTCCGGCCGCTGTGGGGGTGCCGTCATGCTCCGACCGTTGCTCAGCCTGCTCACGATGGTGCTGGTCGTGCTGGCCGGCGCCCAGCCGGCGCACGCGATCGCCTACGGCGAGGACGCGGCCGAGGGCGCCTGGTCGTTCTCGGCGCGGCTGACCATGACCGGCATCCCGACCGAGGATCACGGCAGCCGGGACAGCTGGTGCTCGGGAGCGCTGATCGCGCCGCGGTGGGTGATCACGGCCGGGCACTGCTTCCGGGACGCGGGCGGTGAGCGGGTCGGTCGTACCGTCGCCGAGCGGACCACCGCCGTGGTGGGCGGGCATGAGGTCGACGTGGCCGGGGTCCGGCAGGCGGAGACCGCGGACGTCGCGCTCGCCGAGCTCGCCGAAGCGATCACCGACGTCGCGCCGCTCACCGTCGGGGACACCCCGCCGCGGCCGGGGGAGGAGGTCCGGCTGACCGGGTACGGCCTGGCGGGCGCCGGCGACCGGAACCCGGACAGGCTGCAGACCGGCACGTTCGTCGTCGACCGGGTCGGCGACGCCGTCGTGGAGGTCTCCGGCCGCCGGCCGCACCGGTACACCAGTGCCTGCCCGCACGACTCCGGCGGGCCGTACTTCCGCACCGACCCGCCCACGCTGGTGGCGGTGGTGAGCAGCGGGCCGTCCTGCCCGCACGAGGGAGCCGACCTGAGCGCGCGGACCGACAACCTGGCCGGGTGGATCGCGGATACGGCCGGCGGCCGGGGCGGGCCGCTCGACGGAGCGTGGGCTCAGCCGGCCGGCGTCGTCGCGCTGCTGGTGGCGGCCGCTGCCGGTGCTCTTCTGTGGACCCGGCGCCCGGCCAAGGCCAGCGCCGCCGCTGTCGCTGCCGCGAGACCGGCGGTGGCGAACGAGCCGGTGGCGAGATGCCGGCGCACGGGATGAGATCATGGGCGACTGTGTGGATTCCCTCGGACCAGGACATCAGGGCGCTGCATGAGCGTGTGGCGCCGACGCCGGAGGCGTTCGAGCTGGTCTGGACGCATTGCGAGATCGTCTGCCGGATCGCCGAGCAGCTCCTCGACCGGCTCGGCGCCGGGCTGAACGCCGATCTGGTGCGGGCCGGCTGCCTGCTGCACGACATCGGCGTGTACCGGTTGTACGGGCGCGACGGGGTGCTCGACTACCCGAACTACATCCGGCACGGGGTGCTCGGGCACGAACTGCTGGAGGCGGAAGGGTTCCCGGAGGTGCTGTGCCGGTTCTGCTCCTGCCACACCGGGGTCGGCGTGACCCGCGCGGACGTCCTCGACCAGGGGTTGCCGATCCCGCCGGGCGACTACGTGGCGAAGACCGGTGAGGAGGAGCTGGTCATGTACGCCGACAAATTCCACAGCAAGAAGCACCCGCCGGTCTTCGTGTCCGCCGCGACCTACACGGTCAGCGTGAGCCGTTTCGGGCCGGACAAGGCGGCCCGCTTCACCGAGATGGTCGCCGCCTACGGCGAACCGGATCTGGCGCTGCTGTCGGCGGAGTACGGCCACACCATCGCGTGAACGCGAACCGCGGGTTCTGGCAATACCTGGCATGAGCTTACGCATCGCCGAGGTGCCCGCCGTGGGCGACGATCCACCGGCCGGGTTGCGGCTGACCGGGCCGCACGCCAAGGAGCGGTTCGCCGCTCTCTTCGACGAGCATGCGCCGGGCCTGTGGCGGTATCTGGCCCGGCAGGTGGGCGCGAGTCAGGCCGAGGACGTGGTGGCCGAGACGTTCCTGGCGGCCTGGTCGGGGCGGGGTGACTACCGGCCGGAGCGCGGCAGTGCACGCGCCTGGCTGTTCGGGATCGCGGTGAACCTGCTGCGGCGGCACCACCGGGTGCAGGCGCAGCAACAGCGGATGTCGCAGCGCCTGACCACGCATGTCGAGTCCGTGGGCGGCCCCGAGGACGGGGTGGCCGCGCGGGTCGACGCGCGGACCCACGTCGCGGCGCTGGCGGCGGCGATCGCGGCGCTGCCCGACGGCGACCGGGACGTGCTGCTGCTCAGCAGCCTCGGTGAGCTGAGCACCAAGGAGATCGCCACCGCCCTGGGCATTCCGGAGGGCACCGTCCGTTCCCGGCTGCACCGCGTCCGGCGGGACCTGCGCGCGCTGAAAGGTGACTCATGATCGACGAACTCGACGTCGCCCTGAACGATCTCTACCCGGTCCCGGCGGAGGATCCGGAAGCGCTGCGCAGGGTGCGTGTTCGCGTACTGAAAAGAAAGTGGCCTCGTGTCCCGCTCGCCGCAGCGGCCGCGGTCATCCTGGCCGTGGCGGTGGCCGTCGTCGCGATCCGCGGCCGCACGCCGGACGGCGCGATGGTCCTGGTCGCGCAGACGCTGAACACGGCCGCCGATGCCCCGATCCAGGCCGTGGACGAGCCGGTTCCGGCCGGGAAATACCGGTACATCGCCGTCCACTCGATGGCGGCCGTCTTCCAGAACTCGGACCTGGGCGCCCTGCGAGGCGTCAAGCAGGAGCTGTGGGTGCCGGCGGAACGGGCCGGCGAGTGGTTCCGGCTGGAGACCGACACCGGGGAACGGGTTCCCCTGCTCGGCACCGCGGAACAGTTGACGGCTGCCGGGTTCGACGACCGCTCGGCGCCGATCCGGGAAACCGGCCCCTGCGGAGCCTTCGGGCCCGGGATCAGCGACATGTGCACCGCGAAGGGGACCTGGCAGGTGCCGACCGCCGCGTTCGTCGCCGGGTTGCCTCGTGATCCGCGCAAACTGTTCGACCGGCTGCGCGACGACACCGACGGGCGTGGGCGGGACGCCGACCAGGAGGTGCTCGTCTATGTGGCCGACGCGTTGCGCAGCGGGCTGATCCCGGCGGATCTGCGGTCGGCGCTGTACCGGGCGCTGGCGTACCTGCCCACGCTGAAGATCGTCGAGGAGCGGGCGACGCTCGACGGGCGGACCGGGACTGCGCTGGGCATCGCCGCGGCCGGTGAGCGGCTGGAGGTCATCATCGACCCGGTGACCGGGTTGTACATCGGGGAGCGGACCCGGCGGACCACGGCCGCGCGCGGCCTGCCGGCGGGCACGCTGATCCAGTCGAGCTCGGTCGCCTACGGCGTCGCCGAGGCTCCCTGGAAGCCGGCCGGGCACCGCTAAGCTTTCGCGGGCTGCGTGGACGCGCAGCCCGCGAAAGGGTGGGTGGCATGACGGACGTGGTGCGGACGTTGCGGTGGCTCGGCGTGGGCGCCGTGCTGCTGTTCGGGGTCCTGCCGGCGGTGATGCTGAGCCTGCTGGTGGCCGGCGGGCACACTCCGCGCTCGGTCGGCCTGCTGCTGGTTCCCGGCATCGCGCTGGTCGTGTGCGCGCTGATCTGCGCGGCGCGCGGCATCCTCAGCCCCGATCCCGAGGCGAGCGCCCAGTTGATGCGGCGCGGCATGGCCTTCGTCGCCGGCGCCGACCTGATCATGCTGGGCGGCAACGCTCTGATCGGGATGGTCACCGGCTGACCGCCGCGCGGGTGGGTCCTTAAGGATGTTTAAGGATCTTTAAGGTACGCGTACTCAACCGGCTCCCCGGCTTCCTTCGTAACTGTGAGTGCTGCATCGAAGCAGCCTGAGAGCGAAGGAGCGATGCGATGTATCGAACCAGGCGGCAGCCGTTTTCTGGGACGTCTCGCAAGGTCATGCTCGCCCTGTCGGCGGTGGCGCTAGTCGGCGGCGCCTTTGCCGTCAGCACCGGGGTGAGTAGTGCCGGGGAAAACGGCGCTACCGAGAGTTGCGTCGGCCTCGATCAGGCGTTGCGGCAGAACTTGCAGTTCATCGCGGGGCAGAAGGCCAATCCGGATGCTCAGTCGGCGGGGCGGATCGCGAACCGGCAGGCGGTGGTGGACCTGATCAATCAGCGGCGTGCCACCGCGGGATGCACTGCGGACGTGGCCGGTGAGGTGGCCGCTGGTGCCGGTAAGCAGAACAACGGCGCCGGTCAGGCTGCGCAGAACGGGGCCGGTAAGCAGAACAACGGCGCGGGTCAGGCTGCGCAGAACGGGGCAGGCCAGGGCGCGCAGGCCGCTGGGCAGAGCTCCGGTGGCGGCGAGGTGGTCTGCAAGGGGTCGACGGTAACCCTGTCCGGTGAGGGCGGGGCGCCCGCCGCGTCGAGTGGCACGTTCCCGGCCGGGACCGTTCTGAAGGTCACCAACCTCGACAACAACAAGAGCATCACGGTCAAGGTGACGTCCGTGTCCGGCAGTTGCGTGCTGCTCAACAACGCGGCGTTCGAGCAGGTGCGCGAGCCTGGCAAGTTCCTGATCCGGCGCGCTGTCATCGAACGCGTGGGCTGATCACCCGATCGGGGGGTTCCGTGCGGTAGGCGGCCGCGAGCCGGCGCCTACCGCACGGATGCGGTTACACGGTGATCGTCAGGTTCGCGACGTATCCGGACTGCGGGGTGCCGGAGATGGTGACCATCTGCTGGCTGTATCCGTCCCGGAAGACACTGTCGCTGGACAGCGACACGCGCGCGAGATTGGTGATGCTGGCCTGATAACCGGCCGTGCGGTAAACGGTGCGGCAGATGTCGGCCGGGAATGCCAGCTGCGACGTCTTGAGTTTCCCGCTCGCCGAGGTGGCCCTGGCCAGGCTCGGGTACACCTCGAAGTGAAGGTGCGGCCAGCGCCCCGGATAGCATCCGGGGAAGATGGTGGTGAACGTCAGCCGGCCGTCGGAGCCGGCCGCCTGTACGCCACGGCAATAGTTCTCCTGCGTGACGCCGGCGGAGTACATCGAGTACCGGCCCTCCCGGTCGCACCCCCAGAGGTATACGGCGGCCCCGCTGTACGGAGCGCAGGTCGCCGCGGACAGCACCGTGAGGCGCAGAGTCAGGTTGACGCCGCCGGCGGTGGCGGAACCGGTGCCGAAGCTGGTTCGCAGGTCGCTGCGGACGATGCCGCTCTGGGTGAGGATGTTGGGGCCGTTCGTGCCGTCGCCGGGGAACGGACCCCCGGTCTCCGTGGGGATGGTCTGGCAGGCGGCGGCGGTCGCGGCGGACGGGGACTCCGTCGCACTCGCGGCGAACGCGGGGCCGGCCGCCAGGCCGGCGAGGCCGGCGCCGAGGGCAAGTCCGAGCATCTGGCGACGGCGCAGCAGCGTCGTCAGGTCGAACTGGAGGCCGCGGTTGAAGATGTCGCCGTCGTGGTCGTGGTCCATCGAGTGCCCTTTCCGGGTACGGGTTCACGCTGTCTCCTCCGTATCCAAACGAGAGCCCCAGGGCATTGCCATGTGTCGATGCCGTCAACGTTGTTAACCTTGCGCCATGGCCGGGACCGGACCGCCCAACGACGTGCTCGCACAGTGCCTCGCCGAGCTGCGGTGGACACCTCGGACCCTGGCGCGGCGCATCAATGCCGTCTACGGCCCCGGCACCATCTCCGAGTCGGCGCCCTACCACTGGCGCGACCGCGGCCGGGTGCCCTACCCACCGGTGGCGCTCTACGCGGTCCGGGTGCTCGCCGACGCCCTGGGCCGGCCCATCGCCGCCGAGGAGTTGTGGACGGCCGGCCAGCGGCTCCCCGACGTCGCCCGAGCGTTTCTGCGCCCGCGACCGGGTGGGCAATCGGCACCCGATGACCCTGATGCCGGCCTCGAACTGGTGACCGTTGCCGAACGAGGGGTCGACGCGTTGCGCGGGGCCGCCGCCGGCTCCGACAGCCTGGACGCCCTCGGCTACGTCGCGGCTCAGTACCAGGCGACGCGGGAGCTGCTGGAGCAGGATCACCGCGGCGAGCGGCTCAACCGGCGGTTGACGGTCGTGGCGGCACAGTTGGCGCAACTCGCCGCGTGGCTGGCCATGGACGCCGGGCGGCACCGCGAATCGCAGCGCTATCTCGTCGTGGGGTTGCGCGCCGCGCACGAGGGCGGTGACCGCAGGCTCGTCGCCCACCTGTTGCGAGACCTCTCGGCGAACGTCGCCGTCGCGGGACGCCCCGCCGACGCGGTGGACATCGGGCAGGCGGCGCTCGAGGCCGCCGCCGGCACCACTGCCACCCGCAGTTTCGCCGCCGGACAGCTCGCGTACGCGCATGCCCTCGCCGGCGACGAGCGCTCCGCCCGCCGGGTGGCGGACCGAGCCACCGCGATGGCCGCGGCGCCCGCCGGGGACGAGCCGGAGTGGGTGCGTCGGGTGGCCGCGGACACGGCCGAGCCGATGGCCGCCCGCACCCTGCTGCGACTGGCTCGTGACGAACTCGTCCGGGGCCGGCGGGCCCGCGCCCGGACGCTGGTGCGCGAGGGAACCGCGATGTTGCGCCCGGCGACGCTCGTCGCACCGGGGCATCCCCGTCCCCGGGCGGCGATCTACGAAGGCCTTTACCTCGCCGATGGGTACGTGACCGCTGGTGAGCCGGAGCAGGCGTGCGTGGTCGGGCGGGTCGTGATCGACCGGCTCGAGCAGGTGCGCTCGCGCCGCGCCGTGAGCCTGGTGCGCGACCTGCTGACCGATCTGCGCCGTGGCGGCCGGCACCGCGGTGTCCGCGACTTCATCGCGCACGCCGAAGCACGGCTCAGCACCATGTGAGCCTTACGGGGAGCCGGCCATCACCGCGTCCCGGCCGGCCTCCTTGGCCCGATAGAGGGCTGTGTCGGCGTTGCGCAGCATCTCGTCCGGGTCGGTCAGCCCGGAACCGTCGGCGACGCCGATCGAGATGCGCACCGCGAGCCCGGGGGTGATCTGCTCCCACGGATACCCGCGCACCGCCTCGAGCAGGCGGTGGCAGGCTCGCATGGCGCCGTCCAGCGAGATGCCGGGCATGACGATCACGAACTCGTCACCGCCCAGCCGTGCCGGCAGGTCGGTGACCCGCAGGTGATCCGCCATCAGCCGGCTCAACGCCACCAGGACCCGGTCGCCCGCCTCGTGCCCGTAGCGGTCGTTGACGTGCTTGAACTTGTCCACGTCGAAGAGGGCGACGGCGACCGGGGGCGCGCCGTACCGCTGGTTGATCTTGGACAGGTCGGTGAGGTACTCGGTCACCCGCCGGCGGTTCGCGATGCCGGTCAGCGGGTCGGTCCGGCTCAGGTGCAGGACCTCCTCGTTGAGCCGCTGGAGATCCGCCATCTGACCGGCGAGCGTCGCCCGGGCCTGCTCCAGTTCCGCGATGATCGCGGCCTGGGCCTCAGTCTGCCGGCGATACTGTGCCGCCTCCCGCTGCGCCTGCGCGACCTCGAAGCGCACCCGGAGAGCCTGGATGCGGCGGTCGTGCGCACCGTGCGCGGCGGCGTCGGCCAGCTCCCGGCACCGAAGCAGATGCTGATAGGCCCCGGCGTCGTCACCGGTCGCGTGCAGCACCTCGGCGAGCAGCGACTCGGCCTGCGCTCCCGAGCGCTGCGAGTGCAGCGCCCCGGCGAGGCCGATCACGCGCTCCAGCGTCTCGCGTGCCGCATCCCAGCGTGCCGAGGGGTTCAGCACGGTACGGACCAGCACCAGGAGCCGATTCACCTCGTATCCCTGGTTGGCGACGGCGCCGCCGGGCAGGCGGTTGTGGTCCGCCGCCCGGTCCAGCCACCGCTCGGCCTCCTCCAGGCGGTGCAGATCCGCCAGGACTTGCGCGTACGCGGTCATCGCCCGCTGCGCGTCCACCGGCATCCCCGCGGTGCCGAACAGCCGCAGTGCGCGCTCGCAGGTGCCGGCGGCGGCGACCGGGTCACCGATCTCCCGCTGGCCGTCGGCCATCATGGCCAGCATCGTCGCGGCGCCGCTGGGGTCCGCACAGGCGAGGAACAGGTCATGGGCCTGCTCGAACAGCTCCAGGGCCTGGTGCCGGTCGCCCATCTCGGCCCAGAGCGTCGCGACGAGGCTGAGCACCCGGCCCTCGCCGTAGGCGTCACCGGCTGCCCGGTACGCCTCCAGCGCCTCGTGCCCGTGCTCCATCGACTCCGGAACGCAATCGAGCAGGTGCAGGCACATCGCCGCGGTGTGATGCGCCTGGGCGATCGCCAGGGGATCGCCGAGCGCGTCGGCCTCGCCGACCAGGCTCAGCGCCGTGGGCAGGGCGTCCACCGGCTGGCCGTGGCGGGCGGTGAACTCCGTGACCATCGCCGTGCAGCGCACGCGGGCGACCTCGTCGCCCAGCGCGGCGGCACGCTCGAGTCCTTGGCGAGCCAGCGCGACGCGACGCTGCGGGTCGCGGACCAGCCGAGCGGCCTCGTCGACGAGCATCACCAGCTCACCGGCGGGCGTGCGGGCGGATTTCACGTCCACCATCATCGGCAGCCGCGCCGGGCAGGTGAGCACCGCGGTCAGAGCAGCCGCCAGTCGGCGTACTCGAAACCGGGCGCGACCACGCAACTGACCACCACCGGATCGGGGCCGGCCGGCTCGGCCGCCTGCCAGCAGCCGGCCGGCACCAGCAACTGCGGCTGCTGGCCGGCGGCGAGATCCGGCCCGAGCAGCAGCGGCCGCTCGGCGCCGGGCCGCTCGCCGGTCCCGCCGAGGGTCAGCGTCAGCGGCCCACCGGAGTGCCAGAACCACAGCTCGTCCGAGCGCACCACGTGCCACGCCGACCGTTCGCCCGGGTGGAGCAGGAAGTAGATGGCGGTCGCGGCGGCCCGCAGCCCGTCGTACCCCTCCGGCGGGAAGGTGTGCGGGGACCGCCAGGTCTCCCGGAACCACCCGCCCTCCGGATGCGGCGTCATGTCGAACTGCTCGGCCAGCGGCGGTCGATCGGTCATGTCCGGAACCCTATGCGCCCCGGCACGCGTCAGCGGTTGCCGAGGCGGCGGTTGACCTCGTCGGACACCCGCTTGTTCAGGTCGGCCAGCTGCTGGTCGGTGTACTTGGACAGATCCCCGGCCGGTTCCGTGGACTGCTTCTGTTCCTGCTGCTGCTGCTGCTGCTGCTGCTCCATCCGCTTGAGTTCCTGCTCCTCGGGCGACCCGGGCGCCGCGTACGCGCACCGCACCAGCGCGCCCTCGGCGGTCCGCAGGCAGGTGGCCTCCCGCCCGTCCACCTGGCCACGGCCCTCCACCCGGTAGCGGATGCTCTGCTCGCTGCCGACCGTGGCCGTCCAGGTGCTGCCGCCGGTCGGGATGACCTCGAAGACCTGGTCGTCGTTGTAGCAGCAGACGTCCCGGTACTCGGCCTTGATCAGCGCGACGACGGCCTGCGGCGACGACCACGTCGGGTCGAGCCGGTGCACGGTCAGCGGCGCGAGCGCCTGGCCGGTCTGCCGGGTCGGGACCATGGAAACCGCCACCACGGAACTCGCCTCGCCCTGCGGGGTGAGCGGGGTGACGTAGGCACTGCCGGCACCATCGGCGTAGCGCAGCGTGAACTCGGAGTTGTTGCCCTCGTTGGCACCGTCCTCGGAGGCGTCCCAGCCGGAGCGGTCGAACCACCAGTCGGCGAAGCCGCCGATCCCGGCGCTGGCCTCCCGCTGCCGCTTGGCGAGGCTGATCGGGTACGTCGGTCCCGGCACCGCCGCGGCGTCCGTCGTGACGGTCAACGTGCCGGTCCGGCCGTTGTAGAGCGCGACGCCGGCCGGGCGCTCGGTCACCGTGAAGATCCCGACCTGGCGTTTGAGCGGGACCACGACCATCGGGGTGTCGCCCGCGCAGTACCCGTAGACGTCCCGGGCGTCGAAGCGGACCCACCGCTGTTCCGCGGAGATCTTCCGCCCCAGGTTGTGCGAGAACCAGCCGCCGACCCGGGCGCCGGCCGCGTCGAGGTCGAACGAGCAGCGCTGCGACGTGCGGCTGTTGCTGCCCAGCGGGACCTGCTGGACGACGCCGACCTCGTAACCGGACAGCCAGCCGCGCCGCTCGACGAGGGTGCCGAACCGGTCCAGATCCGGCAGGTAGGTGATGTCGGAGACCTCGCCGGTGACGTCGCCCAGGTTCGGCGCGGTCTGCGCCTTGCCGACCAGGTACGGCGCGCGGGCGGCGAGGCCGGGCACCGGGTCGCCGACCACGCTGATCGCCGCCGCGTAGTCACGATCGCGCAGGTAGGAGTCGTAGACGAGCCAGCCGATCCCGAGCAACAGCCCGGTCACCGCACCCATCCAGGCCAGCACCGGGATCGCGCCGGAGCGCCGCTCCCGGCGGCGGAACTGGACGGCGCCGGCCACGTGGGGAACGGACGCCAGCAGGACGACGAGGGCCAGCAGCACCAGCCACGGGCTCAGCTTGCGCAGCTCCCACACGAAGATCGTGGTGGCGTAGGACGCCCACCAGACGAACAGAGCCGCCACCACACCCAGCGGGACCACCCACCGCAGCACACGAACCACCGGCGCCTCCTCAGCTCGTCGTCAGAGACTCCGAGTCTGCGGCACCACGTCCACAGTCACCCCTTCCACATCAACCCCTGCTTCCGGTACGCCCGGAGCACGGTCCCCGCCGTGAAGCCCGAAGCGGCCGACCCGCCCAGGCGCTGCGCGCAGCCGCCGACCCGGTGCGGCGTCCCGGCCCGGGCCCAGGGACCGCGGATGGGCTCAGCGCGAGGGCAGGCGCAGGCCGGACATGCCGCCGTCGACCGCCAGGGACATGCCCGTGGTCGCGCCCGAGGCCGGACTGGCCAGGTACTGCACCGCCGCCGCCACCTCGTCCGCGGTCACCAGGCGACCGGTCGGCTGCCGGGCCGCGAGGCGTTCGCGCTCCGCCTCCGGGTCGGCGGCGTGCGAGAGCAGCCGCGCCACCCACGGCGTGTCCACCGTGCCCGGCGCCACGCAACACACCCGGATGCCCTCGCCGACCAGGTCCGCGGCCATCGCCAGGGTCAAAGCGTGCACGGCGCCCTTCGACGCGCAGTACAGGGCCCGCTCGACCAGACCGGCGGTCGCGGCGATCGAGGACAGGTTGACGATCACCGGGGTGCGGGAGCGGCGCAGGTAGGGCAGGGCGGCGCGGCTGGCGCGGGCCACCCCGGTGACGTTCACGTCCAGGACCCGGGACCACTCGGCGTCGTCGTTGGCCTCGACGGTGCCGACCGCCGAGATGCCGGCGCTGTTGACCAGGATGTCCAGGCCGCCGTAGGCGTCGGTCAGTTCGGTGAACGCCGCCTCCAGCGACGCCGCGTCGCGCACGTCGGTCTTCAGCGGCAGGCCGGGGGAGTTGGCCGGGTCGAGGTCGAGGATGCCGACCTTCGCCCCGGCCGCGGCCAGCCGGCGCGCGCACGCCGCGCCGATGCCCGAGCCGCCACCGGTGATCGCCGCGACCAGACCGTCCAGATCTCTCATCGCCATGCCTCGCCTTCCGGGTAGGCGTACCGGGCCAGCGACTCGGGACGCATCTGGGTGGAGAATCCCGGCACGCTGGGGGCCAGGTAGCGGCCGCCCGCGACAAGGGCCGGGTCGAGGAAGTGTTCGTGCAGGTGGTCGACGTATTCGATGACCCGGTCGTCGAGCGAGCCGGAGACCGCGACGTAGTCGAAGAAGGACAGGTGACGGACCGCTTCACACAGACCGACGCCTCCGGCGTGCGGGCAGACCGGTTTTCCGTACGCCGCGGCCAGCAGCAGAACGGCCAGGTTCTCGTTGACCCCGGCGACCCGGCACGCGTCGAGCTGGACGACGTCGACGGCGTCGGCCTGCAACAGCTGCTTGAAGACCACCCGGTTGGCGACGTGCTCACCGGTCGCCACCCGGATCGGGTGCAGCGCGCGGCGGATCGCGGCGTGCCCGAGCACGTCGTCCGGGCTGGTCGGCTCCTCGATCCACCACGGGTCGAACCTGGCGAGCTCGGTCATCCAGGCGACCGCGTCCGGGACGCTCCAGCGCTGGTTCGCGTCGACGGCGATCCGCACGTCCGGACCCAGTACCGAGCGGGCCAGCGCGCATCGGCGTACGTCGTCTCGCAGGTCTGCCCCGACCTTGAGTTTGACCATCCGGAAGCCGTCGGCGACCGCTTGCCGAGCGAGCCTCTCGATCTTGTCGTCGGCGTAGCCGAGCCAGCCCACGGACGTGGTGTAGGCCGGGTAGCCGTGATCTTTCAGCTCAGTAACCCGGCCTGCTCTTTTATTCGATAAATCGGACAACACATCGCGAGCGGCGGCGGGTGTCAGCGCGTCGGTCAGATACCGCCAGTCCACCAGGGAGACGATCTCGTCGGGGGAGAGCGACGACAGCAGCTCCCACAGCGGCAGCCCGGCCCTCTTCGCCCGCAGGTCCCACGCCGCGTTGACCAGCGCCGCCGTCGCCAGGTGCATGACGCCCTTCTCCGGCCCGAGCCACCGGATCTGCGAGTCGTGGGTCAGCCGCTGGTAAAGATCGTCGATCGGTTTCCCGATGACCAGCGGCGCCAGGGCGTCGATCGCGGCCCGGCACACCTCGTTGCCCCGCCCGATGGTGAACGTGAACCCGTGCCCCTCGGATCCGTCGTCGGCCCGCAGCACCACGTAGGCCGCCGAGTAGTCCGGGTCCGGGTTCATCGCGTCCGACCCGTCCAGCTCCCGCGAGGTCGGGAACCGGATGTCGTGCGTGGTCACCGCGGCGATCGTCATCCTTTGACCACCGAGCGCTGCCGCCCCAGCCCGTCGATCTCCATCTCCACCACGTCACCGGCGCTCAGGTAGGGGAACCGCCCGCTCAGCGCCACCCCCTCCGGCGTCCCGGTGTTGATCAGGTCACCCGGCTCCAGCACGGTGAACTGGGAGAGGTGCCAGATCAGGAACCCGACGTCGAAGATCATGTCGGCGGTGCTGGAGTCCTGCCGCGGCGCGTCGTTGACCCAGGAACGCAGCCGCAGCGGGAAGCCGACCTCGTCCGGGGTGACCAGCCACGGCCCGAGCGGGTTGAACGTCTCGCACGACTTGCCCTTCGACCACTGCCCGCCGGAGCGGTCCAGCTGGTACTCCCGTTCGGACACGTCGTTGGAGAGCACGTAGCCGGCGACGTGCCCCAGTGCCTCCTCCGGCGAGGTGAGGTAGCGGGCCGTCCGCCCGATCACCACGCCCAGCTCGACCTCCCAGTCGGTGCGTTTCGAGCCGGGCGGGATCAGGATGTCGTCGTCCGGGCCGATCACCGTGTTCGGCGCCTTGTAGAACACGATCGGCTCGGCGGGCGGCTGCGCCCCGGCCTCGGCGGCGTGCGCGGCGTAGTTCTGCCCGACGCAGAGGACCACCCCGGGCCGCGCGATCGGCGCGCCGATCCGGTGCCCGTCCAGGTCGGCCGGGGGCAGCTCGGCCGGGTCGCCGGTGAAGCCGCCACCGGCCAGGAACGGCCCGTCGATGTCCGCGGTCACCTCGGACAGGTCGCGCAGCTGGCCGTCGGCGTAGAGCACCGGACGCTCCGCGCCGGGCGCGCCGATGCGCAGGTACCTCATTGGTTCTCCAATCGGTAGACGCGGGTCGCGGTGCGGCCGAAGATGTCGCCGGGGCGGCCGCCGAGGATGCCGGTGAGCACGGCGGCGACCTCCTCGTACGTCGCCACCACCTCGCACACCGGCCAGTCCGAGCCGAACATCAGCCGGTCCGGGCCGAACAGGTCGAGCGCGGTCTGGACGAACGGGCGCAGCATCGCCCGGGTCCAGCCCGGTCCGGCCTCGGTGACCAGGCCGGACAGTTTCGCCGCCACGTTCGGGCAGGCGGCGACCGGGGCGATCAGCCGTTTCCAGCCGTCCAGGTCGCCGAACGGCGGTTTGCCCAGGTGGTCGAGGACGAACGTGGCGTCCGGCAGGGCGGCGACGGCGCGGGCCACCGAGGGGAGCTGGGACGCGCGTACGACCAGCTCGTTGACCAGGCCGGCCTCGGCGACGGTGGCCAGGCCGGCGCGGACCCCGGGCTGGTCGAGCAGGTCGTCCGGCCCGGCCTGGACCTGGTCGCGGACCCCGACCAGGCAGTCGCCGCCCGGACCGGACCGGTGCCGGGCCAGCATCGCGCGCAGGTCGGGATCGGCCAGACCGGCCCAGCCCACCACGCCGGCGATCTCCGGGGTGTGCGCCGCCAGGGCCAGGAAGCGGCTGGTCTCGGCGGCCTGGCAGAGCCCGGCCTCGACCAGCACGGTCCGCTGCACGCCGCAGGCGGCCAGGTGCGGGCGCAGGTCGGCCATGGTGTAGTCGCGCCGGATCGGGGCCAGCCCGTCGGCGGCCAGCCACGGATAGTCCGCGGTCCACACGTGCTGATGCGCGTCGACGATCATGGGTGCGGCACGTCCGCGTCGAGCAGACCGGATCTGATCAGGTCGCGCCAGAGCCCGCCGGGAATGTCGAGGGCGGCCATCGCGGCCGCGTCGGCCGCTTCCGCGGCCGAGCGCATCCCGATCAGAACGGAGGCGACCGCGGGATGGGCCAGGGGGAATTGCAGTGCGGCAGCCCGCAGAGGTACGCCGTGCCGCGCGCACACCTCGGCCATCGCGCGCGCTTTCGCCAGCACCGCGGGCGGAGCCGCCCGATAGTCGAAAGTCGCCGTTTCCGACGGGTCGGCGAGAATCCCCGAGTTGTAGACGCCGCCGCAGAGCACCGCGATGCCACGGCGCTCGCATTCGGGCAGCAGATCGGCGAGCCCGGACTGGTCCAGCAGGGTGTACCGCCCGGCCAGCAGGAAACAGTCGAAGTGGCCGGTGCGGGCGAACTCGGTGAGCATCGCGGACTGGTTCATCCCGGCCGAGACCGCGCCGATCGCGCCCGCTTCGCGCAGCTCGATCAGGGCCGGCAGGGCCTCGTGCAGCGCCGGGCCGAAATGGTCGTCCGGGTCGTGCAGGTGCAGGATGTCGACCCGGTCGACGCCGAGGCGCGCCAGGCTTTCCCGGTGCTGGTCCCGGACGCCGGCGGCGCTGAAATCCCAGGTCCAGGAGGCGCCGGAGGGCTCCGCCCAGATGTCCGCCCCGGCATTCCGGTCCGGCGTCAGGCGGCGGCCGACCTTGGTGGCGATGGTGAACTCCGGCCGGCTCCGGCCGCGCAGGGCCGCGCCGCCTCTCCGCTCGGACAGGCCCGCGCCGTACAGCGGGGCGGTATCGAAGAACCGGACGCCCCGCTCCCAGGCGGTGTCCACGGCGGTGATCGCGTCCGCGTCGCCGACCGGCGTGAACAGGCCGCCGATCGGGGCCAGGCCCATGCCGAGGCAGGTGACGGTGACGCCGGTGCCGCCCAGCGACACCCTCGCGAACGGATCCACGACGCGGTCCTTTCGTAGATCCTATAGGATCCGCGTACGTGTCTAACGTGTTTCGATGCGGTAGTCAACTTTTCTATTGAGGAAGGTAGATGTGTCGGGGCCGATTCGCCGTTCCGTGCTCAGCGACGACGTGTATGAGCAACTGAAATCGCTCATCCTGGAGCACCGGATGGCCCCGGAGGACCGGGTCAACATCGACGGCCTGGCCCGTGAACTGGAGGTTTCGCCCACTCCGGTGCGCGAGGCGCTGGCCCGGCTGGAGTCCGAGGGCCTGCTGCGCAAACGGCCCCTGGCCGGCTACACCGTCAGTCCCCTGCTGACCCGCGCCGAATTCACCGACATGTTCGACATGCGGCTGGTCCTGGAAACGGCCGCCGCCCGCTGGGCGGCCACCCGGGCCGACGCCGCGGCGCGCGATGCGCTGCTGTCCGAGGCCGCCGTCTCGTACCCGGTGAGCGCACCCCGCTCGCATGCCGCCTTCACCGCCGCCGACGCCCGTTTCCACGACCTGGTCGCCGCGGCCGCCGGCAATCCGCTGCTCCGCACGGCGATCGGCCGGCTGCACGCCCACCTGCACATCCACCGGCTCTATTTTCCGTACGCGGAAACCGCCTCCACCCGCCACGAACACGAACTGATCGCCGCCGCGATCGCCGCCGCCGACCCGGACGCCGCCGAAGCCGCGATGCGCGAGCACCTCACCGCGGCCCGCACCCGTCACCTGGCCGCCTTCGACGATTGAGCGGCATCGTCAGATCGCCCGGTCGTGAGTCCGGGCATCACCGGTCAGGCGATGGGTCTGTCCGCAGCCCCGACGACAACGATGATGCGTCGACCGGAAGGCCGCTGATCAGCAGGCGTCTCAGTTCTTTCATCTTGTTGACCAGGGTTATTGCCTGCTCCAGGAGATCGTGGCCGGCCGAGGTCCGGCCGCGCCGATCGTCCCAGCTGTCCGCGGCATCGATGATCTGCTGGAAGTATGTCTCCACAGCCGGGGAATTCGTCAGCTGAACACCTGCTATGGCGATCTGCAAACGGGCCACCTCGCCGGCGAGCGTCAAACTGCGGGGTTTCGGTATCAAGATTGCCGCCCCGTGCTCGGTGTTCGCCAGGTCCTCGAGAATCGTTGACGTGTGATCCATGACCGAAGCTCGGAGAACGAGATCGAGCCCCCGGTCCGGGATGGCGACTCGCCGAAGCGCCGGCCGTAAGGCAGGGTCCGCGGTGGACAAGTCCTCGACAACCGAATCCAGCGTTTCGCCGAGCGCGGCGGAAACCCGCTCCAACTGGCCGACGGCCGCCGTTGTCACGCGCTTTCGCCGCCAGTTCTCCACCACCACGTGCGTTATGATCAGGCTCGGTCCGAGCAGGACGAGGTTCGCGGCGACGTTGCCGAACAGGCCGCCCGCCAATGAGGCATATTCAGCCCCTAGACACGCTGCGACGGGCGTTGTCAGCACTCCTCCCCAGAACAGCCAGCCCGGCATGGCCGCTTCACGGGAAATGCCGGGTAATGTCCGGAAGGTGCCGCGGATCGACATGCCGGATCCTAAGTGCTGTCCGGTTGCACACGTAGCCCGGCTCTGCAGTCCTCGACGACCTCCGAGGGGACTTCCGAACGTTGTTCCCGGAACTCGTCGACAAGTTGCCGTGCTTCCGCGAGGAGTTCCCGGGCCTCGGGTGGCGGGATGTAATTGATCCGCGACATGACGTCGAGCAGCCCATCGCCGAGAAGCTCCTGGACCTGCCGCCACTGATCCTCCGAGACAGGGGTGCCGGCCCCGCCGAACCGTCCGAAGAATTCCTGGTCCGCCCCGATCCGGTCCAAGGCGTCGATGACCCGGCGTGCGGCCGCCTCGTACAGCTCCGGGGCTCCCCCGGTCTGCGCGAAGGTGATCGCTCTGAGGGCCCCTTCGAGTGCGTCGTACGCGGGAGTCATGGCATCCTCACCTCCAGCCTGCCAGCCGTGAAATCGAGCCTTCACCGATGGCCGTGCGCGACCAAGGCTGCGCCGGAAATCGGACACCGATCGCCCGCGGGCTCGGCCGGAGCAGCCTGCCCGCCTGCGCCGGACGTGGACCGTTTCATCGAGCCCGGTCGGCCGATGCGCCGGCCGCATCGGGCGCGGTACAACAACCTCATGGCCAGGCCATCGAGTGACAAGGACACATGCTGGATTCTGATCATGAGACATGCGGCGGCGGTCCGGCTCGGTGACGAGACGGTCGACGCGCCGAGCGGGTCAGTCGTCCCGCCGTCCGGCATCCTGACCCCGGACGGGGTCGCCGAGGCCCGCGACATCGGCGGCGCACTCGCCATCGCCCTCGACGACCTCGACCGGGCCGGCCAGGCCCTCACGGTCACCCGCTTCCTGCACGAGGAGACCAACGCCGCAACGGCCACCGCCCGCGAGGTCCGGGACGGCTTCGAGCGTACGGCGTCCGCGCTGCGCGCCCGATACGGCGACGGCCCGCCTTCTCTGCCTGCCCTGAAAGCCGTCGGCCGGGAGGTGTCGTGCCAGGAACGCTATCCGCAGGCCTGGCTGAAGAAGATGACCACGACTCTGACCGGCCAGGGTCCGGCGTGCGCCGCGCTCATCGTCGGTCACGATCCCGGCATGAGCTGGCTCCTCACCGACCTGCTCGCAAGGAGGGGGCGACTGCCTGACGTTCCCGGACTGGGCCGTGCGGAACTCGTCGCCCTGCGGGGGGACGGCCGGCGGTGGGAGCCGATGTGGGCACTCACGAGCGGTGGCGCCGGCGACATCGCCGAGGTCACCGCGAAGATCCGGTCCAAGATGGATACGGCCAAGGTGTTCGGCGGCTTCGTCACCGCGATGCTGACGTTCATCATCAGTCAGTACGCCATCCGTCCGCCGGCAACGACGTACTGGGCGGTCGTGCGCGGCGGGTCCCTCGCCGCGCTCGGCGTGGGAGTCCTGCTCTATCTGATGACCCTGTTCTGGTACGACCGGCTTCTCATGCCCCCGAGGTTCTGGAGCGGCCGGCCCGGCGGCGGATCCGTCTCGCTCGCCGTGATGCAGAGGCCGCCGAGCTCCGCGCTCTGGGTGCTGTACCAGAACATGCAGCGCACGTGGCGCGGCCTCTTCGTTCCCGCCACCTACGCGTCGGCGGTCGGCCTTGCCGGATTCGCCGCGGCCCGGACGGAGCCGGCGAGCCGGGCGGCGTGGATCGGGTTCGCCGCCGCCGGCCTCGCGCTGGCCGTCACGGCGTGGTGGGGCTGGCGGTCGAGGCCCGTCCTCGGCGTCCAGGACTGACGGCGCCGGCCCGGCCGGTCAGCAGAGACGCGGCAGGACGTCGGCCCACCCGGACAACTCGGCGCGCAGGCCGGCCGGGATGTCCGGGGTGGCAAGCTGATTCGCCGCGGCCAGCAGCGCGCGGGTGAGCTTGGAGCGGCGCACGTCCGCGGGGGTGAGCTCCCGCCAGGCGGTGGGCAGCGCCCGAGCCGCTTCACGGGTCAGCGGCAGCACCGCCAGGCACCGGCGGATCAGCCGGTCCGGCGACGGGCGGCCGAGCGGTGTGTCGGCCGCGCACCGGGCCACCATCAGGGCCAGCTCGATCTCCGGCACCGGTGCCTCCTGACCGAGGAGCCAGTCGTGGAACGCGGCTGCCTCGTCGGCGTACGACGGGTGTTCCCCGGCGACCGTGTGCACGGCGGCGTGCGCCATCCGGAACCACTCGGCGCCCGGCTTCGACCGTCGTGTCGCCTGGTTCACGACGGCCGCATAGACACTGCGGTGGACGGCGTGGAACGCGGCGCGATCGAAGGGCCCGCCGAGCGCCAGCCAGTCCGCGGCGGAGATCTTGGCGAGGTGACCGCGCGGCCAGCGGCGGCCGGTGTCCCGGCCGTTCACGACGGCCTGCGAGCCCGACTCGGCGACCCGGAAGTAGCGGTCCTCCAGCCCGGGCTGCGGCTCCGGCACGATCTGATAACCCAGCCGGCGCAGCTCGTGGGCGATCGGGCGCCACTTGAGCGGCTTCGGCATCCGGTGCAGCTGACCCATCAGCAGCGTGCCGTGCCAGGGCGCGCCCCGGTGCTCGCGCTCGTAGTACGCCTCGAGCAGGCCCCAGTCGCGCAGGAGGTTGCCGGAGAAGTCCAGGATGCCCTCGTCGCCCGGCGGCCCGATCCGCTGCTCCAACTCGGCCGGCCGGTGACCGGGCGCAACGCCACGCACCCGCCCGGTGGCCAGCAACTCCAGGGTCAGCTCGGTCGCCTGCGCACGATCGCGTGGCCGATATCCCACGCCGGCAGCGTAATGACTGGGGGCTACGGACAAACGACCCGGCGCTGCCCGGGCCGCTGACCACCCTGTCACCGTGTCGGGAAAGCTCCATCGGCTGGCACTCGGCTATGTTGATGTCATGTCGCAGGTGGACCCGGACGACCATGCCACGGCGGTGCGTCTGGTCGGGGAGCCCGCCGACGTGGTCGCGGCGTTCGACGAGATGCCGGTGGGCCTGGCCGCGATGGAGGGCCCGGAGTTCCGCTGGATAGCGGCCAACGCCAGCTACCGGGCGGCTTTCGACCGCGAGGAACTCGTCGGCGTCACGATGCGCGACGGCCTCCCGGAGATGGCCGGCCAGTACCTGTTCGAGATGGTGGAGGGCGTGTACGCCTCGGGCGAGCCCGTGATCGCGAACGGGTGGCGGGCTCAGGTCGAGATAAACGGCGAGCTGCAGGACCGTTTCTTCGACTTCCAGTTGCACCCTCGACGCCGGCCGGACCGCACCGTTCACGGCATTCTGCTGCAGGTCATCGACGTGACCGAGCGGGTGCGGCAGGCGCAGGCGGCGGAGCAGGCCGCTGCGGAGGCCGAGCAGCGCTATCGAGTGGCCCGGGATGTGGTCGTCGAGTTGCAGCGGGCTCTGCTGCCGTCGCGGCTGCCGGTGCTGCCACAGGCCGCGGTGGCCGCGCGATACCTGGTGGCCGGTGACGACCAGGCGGCGGGAGGGGATTGGTTCGACGTCACCGCCCTGCCCGACGGCACGCTCGCGTTGGTGGTGGGCGACGTGGTCGGCCATGGCGTGGCGGCGTCGGCGGTGATGGGGCAGGCCCGTGCGGTGTTCGACGAGTTGCTCGGCGACACCGGCGACCTCCGGCACGCCCTGGAGCGCATCGACCGGCTGGCCGCGCGATCGCCGAGCCTGAGGGCCACGACATTGTGCGCGGCGGTGCTGAACCCTCGGACGGGTGGACTCCGCTACAGCACCTGCGGTCATCCGCCACCATTGGTCATCGCCACCGACGGATCCACGCGATACCTGAGCCCCTCCGGTGGCGGACCGCTGGGCACCGGTTCCCCGCAGACCATGGCCGAGGACACGCTGCGTCCCGGCGAGGTCCTGATGCTTTACAGCGACGGCCTGATCGAACAGCCCGGCAAACCGCTCACCGCAGGCATGCAGACCCTGGCCACAGTGGCCGGGGACGCCGTGGCGAACCGGGCGCTGCGCAGCACCGAGTCGGCTGTCGAGCGGGCCTGCCGGCAGACGATCGAGCTGATCACCCGGGTCGGCTACGTCGACGACGTCACGGCACTGGCCGCGCAGATCACCGCCGAACCGGTGCGACCGCTACGTCTCGAGCTGCCCGCCGCGCCCGGCGCGGTCACCCGGATCAAGACCGAAGTCCGCGCGTGGCTGCGACAGGTCGACCCGAGCCCGCGCGATGTCGACCAGATAGTCCTGGCCGTCACCGAGCTGGTCGCCAACGCGATCGAACACGCCTACCCACCCGGACAGCCGGGACCCGTCCGGATCGAGATCGACCTCGGCGTCGACGGCGTCCTGACCCTCACGGTCGCCGACGAGGGGATATGGGACGAACCCGGGACGACTCCGCCCAGCCTGAGCGGACGCGGCCTATGGCTGGTGGGAGCGGTCCTGGACGATGTGTCGATCGCTCACCCCCCTCGGCCGGTGGCTGACGCCGCCGGTGTCGCGCCCAGCGGCACTGTGGTCACGGCGCGGCACCGGCTTCACCGTCCGGCGTTGCTCTCCGCCGAGCCGAGCGCGACGCCGGACCGGAAGACCGTGGTGACCTTCTCCGCCGAACTCGAAGAAGGGCAACCGCGGAGGGTACGCATCACCGGTTCTGTCGATATCGCCTCCGCCGAGGAGTTCACCGACCGGCTCAGCGCGGCCAGCCGCGGCGGGGTCTTTCCGCTCGTCGTCGATCTGACCGATGCCGACGTGCTGGCCAGCGCCGGTGTCAGCGCGCTGTTCCAGGCCCGCGGCCAGCACGCCACCCATGGGCACGCCCTGACCATCGTCGCCCGCGCGAGCAGCGTGCCCGCCGACGTCCTCGACCTGGTCGGTCTCACCCACACGGCCCAGTTGCCCCAGGATCACGACGGCAGATGACCGGTGACCCGGGTCCTCGACCGGCGGATCGACCCGGGCAAGGAGGCCGAACTTGGCAGCCTGGGTGACGATGCCGGGCGCCGCGTCGCGGATCTCGCTGAGGGTGGTGCTCAGTCGCCCTCGAAACGGGACTCGAGGCCGCGTAGCGGACAGCCGCGCGCATCCTGGGGTCGGAGCACCCAGTACTGCCGGCCTCCTGGGGCGGGATGCTGAGCAGTGCGGTCAGCTCGGGCTGGTGCGGATCGGCCCACGCGAGGCGCGGGTCGCGGCGTGGACGGCGAGGGGTTGATCGCGGGCGATGCCCTGCACGCGGCGATCGTGGCCGGGGCGCGGTCGGGATCAGGCGCGGACGGGCTGCGTGCGGTGCAGGCGGATCCAGTCCTCGACGTCATCGGCGAGCCAGACCCGGCCCTGCTTGAGCTCGGCGATCGGCTTGGGGAAGTGGGTCTTGGCGGTGAGTTGGTTGATCCGCTGGCGGCTCAGCTCGCCGCCGAGACGGATCTGGATCTCATGGGTGCCCATCAATCGGTGCTTGGCTTTCTTCATGCAAGCGACTATAGGCACAGAGCAACCAGGTGAGTACCCCGCGAGGCTAAGTTTTGCGGAAATTTGCTGTGCGCGCGCCGCCTGAGATGTCTTGTCGCGCGGCCAGATGCCCAATGACCAGCGAAATTCTGGTCCGCGGCGTGCCCGTATCGACCGTCACCGTTTCGGGTGACCTCGGGGCGATGCGTCGCGGGCGGTTACGGCCGCGGTCGAATGCGGAGACTATCGGATGAAAGCCCGAAAAGGAGCGCATGCCTGAAACATCCCGATTATCGGGATTGGTAGCTTTTCGGCGGCCGGGCTTCGGCCCGGCCGTCTCGTCCTACCCGATCACCTGGAGAAGCAATGCTTCGTCGAGTCATCCGATCCCTGGCAGTCCTGTCCTGTGCGGGCACCTGCGCCGCGCTCGGCACCGGCCCGGCCGCTGCCGGGACGCCCACGCACCTGGCGGTGAGCTGCACGGGAAGCACCGCTACGTCCGTGAGCGCCACGGGCGTCACCGTCAAGGGCTCGGCGACCTGCACCGGCCCGGTCAATGCGAGCCTCGCCACCACGTACACCGTCGCCGGTGTACGTGCCACGGTGACCACTGTGGTCCCGCTGGTTTCCGGAGCCACGCAGGTCAACGTCACGGTGCCGGTGGTGGGCGTTTCGGCCGCCTGCTCGGTCCTGACGAACGTCGCCACCGGCGCGACCATCGCGACGTCGTGCAGCGTCTGAGCCCGAACAGGCCGCCTCGCCGGTGACAGCGGTACGACGTTGGCCGCCCCCGAGCGCGGCCAACGTCGTACCGAAAGAGGGTTTGGAATCAGGCGGCCGGAGCGGTGACCAGGATCGCCAGGCACATCTCGTCGCTGGTGCCCTCTCCCCAGACGACGTAGCGCGGGGGCAGCTGCTGGAGCTGGGGGAGCAGCTTGCGCAGTTTGGCGTCGTGGGTGCAGGTGACCCGGACCGTGTCGCCGGCCTTGACCGGGATCGGCTTGGCCAGCGGGACCAGGGCCTGGTTGTCGAAGTTGTACTGCGGGACGTCCAGGATGGTCTGCGCGCCGGGCTTGCCCGGGTTGAGTTCGATCTTGATGGAGCGGCCCAGCAGGTGCATGTGGCCCGCGGCCATGTAGATCGTGCCGGCCGCCTCGACCGGCTGGTCGCAGTGCTGGGTGTTGCCGGCTGTCACCTTGCCGTTGCTGCACCCCTGGATCAGATGTTTCTCCTGCTCGCCGGCGTCCTCGCCGAATCGGCTGGCGACGTCGGCGATGGCGGCGTCGCGGTCGCAGAGCGGGCCGGACTCGCCGGTGGCGCAGGGCAGCTCGATCGGGGCCGGGAACAGGTCGGTGGAGAGCGGCTTGAGCGGGCTGGTGGCGGTGGCGACGCGTAGCTTGATGCCGGACTGGTCGGTCTGGCCGGCTGCGCCCGGGTCGAGCAGGTTGTAGTGCACCTGCATGACCAGTTTGCTGCCGGGCGGCATGTCGAAGCCGAAGCCGGACGGCATCAGCGTCTCGCCGGCCCCAGGCGCCCAGTGCGCGACCCAGGCGGTCTGACCCTGCACGCCGGCGTCACCGAAGCAGGTCCAGCCCTCGCCGGGGGTCTGCTCGTCGACCTTGGCGGCCTCGGTGGCCTGCTGCGGGTCCAGGCGGTAGAAGATCGCATGGTGCACGATGGCGGCGTTCTGCGGCTGGAACTGGCTGCCGGTGAGGTAGGCGTTCTCGGTCAGACCGGGGTCGACCACGAAGCAGCGGTAGTCGTCGGTGCCGCCGTTCGGCGCCTTGGGGGTGTAGGGCTGGGGGAGCGCCAGGTCGACGAATCGCTCGCCGGAGCGCAGGCCGGTGGCCGGCGGCGCGGAGCCGGCGGTGTGACCGGAGTGCGGGTTCGAGGTGGCCGGCGCCGCGACCGGGGTGTCGGTCGTGCCGCAGGCCGCGACCAGCAGCAACGCGGCGGCGGGAATCAGGACTCGCTTCACAGTGCCCTCCGTGGGTGAAGTGGGCCGATGCCGAGTGAGCACAGCCTGCGCCGTGCGAGCTGAGCCCACCCTGAGCGGCCTTCGAGACATCCGGAATCGTCCCGATTCGCCATTGGTGATCACATCCGGGATGTCCCGGAGACTGTCCCGGAAGGGAAGGTAGTGACATCGGTCAAATCGGGTATTTGATCTTCCTGGCATAATGGGTGGTCTTGCTTCGAGAGAGGAACTGATGGCAAGCGAAGGCAGTACCAAGGCCGTGGTGACCGCGCTGAGCGCCAACTTGGCGATCGGTGTCTCGAAATTCGTCGCCGCGGCCATCACCGGCTCCGCGTCGATGCTCGCCGAGGGCGTGCACTCGGTCGCGGACTCGACCAACCAGGTGCTTCTGCTGGTCGGCGGCCGCCGCGCCAAGCGGCCCGCCTCGGCCCTGCACCCGTTCGGCTACGCCCGTGAACGCTACGTCTACGCGTTCATAGTGGCCATCATCCTGTTCAGCCTGGGCGGTCTGTACGCGGTCTACGAGGGCTATCACAAGATCATCGACCCGCATCCGCTGGAGTCGCCGCTGGTCGCGGTGATCGTGCTGGTGATCGCCGCAGTGCTGGAGGGCTATGCGCTCAAGACCGCGGTCGGCGAGGCGAACCGGGTGCGCGGCAAGCGCAGCTGGTTCCGGTTCATCGTCCGCACCCGCAACCCGGAGCTGCCGGTCATCCTGCTCGAGGACAGCGGTGCCCTGCTCGGGCTGCTGTTCGCGCTCCTCGGCGTGGGGCTGAGCGTGGCCACCGGCAACGGCGTCTACGACGGTGTCGCGACGCTGCTGATCGGTGTGCTGCTGGTCACCGTCGCGGTGGTCCTGGCGGTGGAGACGAAGAGCCTGATCATCGGTGAGTCGGCGGTGCCGGAGCAGCTCACCGCGATCGAGAAGGCGCTGCTCGCGTCGCCCGGGGTGCAGCGGGTGATCCACCTGCGGACCATGCACCTGGGCCCGGAGGAACTGCTGCTGGCCGCCAAGATCGCGGTCGGTGAGCAGGACGAGGGCCGGGACATCGCGGCGACCATCGACGACGCCGAGGCCCGGGTGCGTGCCGCGGTGCCGACCGCCAAGGTGATCTACCTGGAGCCGGACATCTACCGGCCGGGCGAATCCGCCTGATCGGCCGTGCTGTTCATGGCATACCGGATAACGTCCGGTATGCCATGAACTATCAGCCACCGCCCGCCGCGCCGTCGTCGCAGCCGCTGCGGCCCACGCCCGCCTTCATCGGCGCGTCCTGGGCCGCCCTCGCGGTCGGCGTCGTGTCCTACGGGGTCGGGCTCTGGAACGCCGACATGACCAAGAGCGAGAAGGGCTTCTACGCCGCGACGCTGCTGCTCGGCCTCTTCGGCGCGATCTCGTTGCAGAAGTCGGTGCGCGACCAGGCGGAGGGGATGCCCGTGTCGGCGCTGTACCTGGGGCTGGCCTGGGTGATGGTGGCGCTGTCCCTGATCATGCTGGTGATCGGCCTGTGGAACAGTGGCATGCAGCTCAACGAGAAGGGCTTTTACGGCCTGGCGTTCACGATGTCGCTGTACGCGGCGGTCGCGGTGCAGAAGAACGTCCGGGACATGGCTTACCGCCCCTGAGCGAGCACCCAGATTGGGATCGGGTCGGTGGCGGAGGCGATGACCTTCCAGCCGGCCCGCTCGTACATCCGGACGTTGCCCTCGGTGGCGGTCTCCAGGACGGCCGGGAGACCGGCGTCGGCGGCGCGTCGCAGGCCCTCGGCCATCACGGCGTGCCCGAGGCGGCGGCCGTGGTGGTCCGGGTGGGTGCCGAGGACCCCGAGATACCAGTACGGCTCGGTGGGCAGCAGCGCGTGCATCATCCGGTCGTAGGCGTCGAGCCGCTCCCGCACGTCGGCCGGCATGCTCGGCGCCGGCACGGGGGTGACGGCACCGGTGGCCGGCGGCTCCCAGATCGCGACGGCGTTGCCGCCCTCGGCGACGTAGACGGCGCCGAGCCCGACCCGCTTGTCGAACAGGTAGCCGAAGAACGCCGCGGCCTGCTCCGGGTAGGCGTCGTCGCTGGGGAAGAACCACCGGATCACCGGGTCGGTGGCGAAGGTGGCGACCAGCGACTCGACGATCTGCGGGCGGTCGGCCGGGGTGGCCACCGCGATCTCGGGAGTAGTCACAATGCCACCCTATCCATCGTTGATCTTGGCTTGCGCTGACCACCCGCGGACAGTGAGACATCCCCTGTGCCAGGGGCGTCAAGCGGCCTGGCCCGATCCCGCGCCTGCCCTGGGGCGCTGAGCACCAGCCGGGGAGTGTCCGGCTGGTCCTGGTGGCCCTTTCCGGGGCTGGGATAGGGCGCTGGGGGCCAGCCGGGGAGTGTCGGGCTGGTCCTGGTGGCCCTATCCGGCCATGGGATAGGGCGCTGAGGGCCAGCCGGGGAGTGTCGGGCTGGTCCTGGTGGCCCTATCCGGCCATGGGATAGGGCGCTGAGGGCCAGCCGGGGGTGTCGGGCTGGTGCTGGTGGCCCTTTCCGGGAGTCGGATAGGGCGCTGGGGGCCAGCTGGGGGTTGATCTCCGGGACCAGCGGCGGACAGTGAAGAGGGCGGCGATTGGTTTGGACGCGTCAGCGGCCAGATCGCCGGCCTCGGCCCGCGCGGGAGCATGCGGTCTGCACCCCGGCGGACCTGCGTAAATAGAGAATTTGATCTCAGGGTGTCGCGCCGATGCGGGCGTGCGAGATGCGCAGGTGGTGCTCCGCGCCGGGGTAGGTGTCCGGGTCGACGTGGACGGTCGCCTCGGTGAGCCGGGGGACGTGGTGGGTGAGCTGGTGCTCGGCGTCGGCGGCGATCTCGTGCGCGGCCATCAGGCTCAGGTGCGCGTCGACCACCACGGCGGCCTCGGCGTGCAGCCGGTGCCCGACCCAGCGCATCCGCAGCGCGGACACGTCGCGCACGCCCGGGATCAGGCGCAACGCCCGCTCGGCGTGGTCGACCAGGTCCGGATCGACCCGATCCATCAGGCGGCGGTACACCTCGCGGGCGGCGTCCTTGAGCACGAACAGGATCGCCGCGGTGATCAGCAACCCGACGACCGGGTCGGCCCAGCGCCAGCCGAGCGCCGCGCCGCACGCCGCGAGCACCACGGCGAGCGAGGCGAAGCCGTCGGTCCGGGCGTGCAGGCCGTCGGCGACCAGGGCGGCCGAGCCGATCCGCCGGCCGACCGCGATCCGGTAGCGGGCGACCAGCTCGTTGCCGGCGAAACCCACCACGCCCGCCGCGAGCACCCAGGGCAGATGGGTCATCGCCTGCGGCTCGACCAGGCGGCGCACGGCGAAGAACGCCGACGCGGCTGCGGAGGCGGCGATCACCAGGACGATCGCTACGCCGGCGAGGTCCTCGGCACGACCGAAACCATAGGTGTACGCCCTGGTCGCGGCCCGGCGGCCGAGCAGGAAGGCGATTCCTAACGGTACGGCGGTCAGGGCATCGGCGACGTTGTGCAGGGTGTCGCCGAGCAGGGCGACGGAGCCGGAGAGGGCGACGACGGCGGCCTGAACTAAAGCGGTCAGCGTGAGGGCGGCCAGGGAGATCCAGAGGGCGCGCATCCCGGCGCGGGAGGACTCCAGGGCGTCGTCGACCTTGTCGGCGGTGTCGTGCGAGTGCGGCGTGAGCCGATGCCGGATCTTGTGCCACGCGTCGCGCATCGAGCCGGTGGCGCCGTGCCCATGGCCATGCCCGTTCCCGTGGCCATGTTCGGCCCCATGCCCGGGCCCATGGCCATGTCCGTTCCGGTGCTCGTGCTCGGGCCCATGCCCGGCCCCATGGCCATGCCCGTTCCCGTGGCCATGTTCGGCCCCATGCCCGGGCCCATGGCCATGTCCGTTCCGGTGCTCGTGCTCGGGCCCATGCCCGGCCCCATGGCCATGCCCGTTCCCGTGGCCATGTTCGGCCCCATGCCCGGGCCCATGGCCATGCCCATTCCCGTGCCCATGCTCGGCCCCATGCTCGGGTTCGTGGCCGTGCTCGTGCCCGTGCTGGTGCGTGGCCATCGCTGCTTCCCCCGTCTTCTCTTCTTCCCGGCACGCCCATAATATGTGCTCATGCGCGCACGCGACAACGTTGCAGATGCCAGTGACCTGCAAAAACACCCTTCAGGCGACACCATCGCCGTGGCAACGACCATGCTGTCGATGCTCGCCGACCCCACCCGCCTGCGCCTGCTCGCCGCCCTGCTCCCCGGGGAGCGGGACGTGTCCGCGCTGACCGCCGCCACCGGTTCGGCCCGCCCGGCGGTCTCCCAGCACCTCGGCAAACTGCGACTGGCCGGCCTGGTCCGGGTTCGCCGCGAGGGCCGCCGCCAGGTGTACGCGGTGTCCGGCCCGCACATCGCCCGCCTGGTCATCGAGGTCTTGCAGGTGGCCGAGCACCCGTCGCGATGACCCTCGGGCTGCCGTAAGGGTTGACAGACCGCCACTCCTTATCGATTATCAATATATCGACTATCGATAAGGAGTTCAGCGATGACCCTTCGCCGGCCCGACTGGCTCGACGAACTGCACGGGTTGCTCCTGGTGGCGCTGATCGCCGCGGGTCTCGGCACGGTCGTCGGGGTGGTGGCGCTGCTCTCCGGCCAGTCCATCGACGCCGAGGTCGCCGTGACCGGTGCGGTGACGCCCGACCTGCCGTCCGGGATCGCCCTCGGATCCTCGGTCGGTGTCGAGATCCTGCATCCGTCGGCGGGCCAGGTGGCGTGGGCCCTGACCGGGATGCTGCCCCGGCAGGTGTTGATCCTGGCGACGCTGGCGCTGCTCTGGCGGGCGGTGGGTCAGGCGCGCCGGGCGGATCCGTTCGGGCCCGGCATGGCCCGGAGCTTCCACCGGCTCGGGCTGGTGCTGGTGCTCGGCGGCCCGGTCGTGTGGATCGTCGACTTCTTCGCCCGGACCCGGCTCAGTGACAGCGTGGGTGTCGGCGGGACCTATGCGGTGCTGGATTTCTTGGTGCCGCTGGCCTGGGGGTTCGCCGGGTTCGGGGCGTTCGCGATCGGTGAGATCCTGCGCCGCGGCCGGGCCATGCGCGTCGAGCTCGACGGGGTGGTGTGATGCCACCCGAGGACGAGCACCGGGTGGAGGTGCATCTCGACAAGCTTCTCGCCGAGCGCGGTCTGACCCTGACCGAGCTGGCCGACCGGGTCGGTCTCACCCTGGCCAACCTGTCGATCCTGAAGAACGGGCGGGCGCGGGCGATCCGATTCAGCACGCTGACCGCGCTCTGTGAGGTGCTCCAGTGCCAGCCCGGCGACCTGTTCACGGTGCGTGGCCCGGCCGCTTGATGGGGTCGGGCGGGATGGGCGGCACGATCAAGCGGCCGGGCCGCTTGATCGGATCGCGCAGGATGGGCGGCGTGATCGAGTCTCGTGGTGGCGCCGGCACGTCCTGGATCCTGTTCCTGCTCGCGCTGCCGGGTGCGGCCTGGTCCGTGTGGGTGGCACTGATCGCGTCCGCGCCGTTTTTCGGCGAGACCGCGACCGCGCAGGATCACGCCACCAGCGCCGCCGCGATGCTCTCCGGCGCGTCGCTGTGGCTGGTCACGGCGGCCTGCTCGGTGCTGGTCTCGCGCGGCGTCGCGGTCCCGGTCCTGTCCGGGATCGCGGCCGCCGTCTTCGCCGCCCTCTCCCTGGGCGTCGGCCCGCGCGCCCCGCTGAGCAGCGCCGACGAGGCCGGCTGGGGCGCCGCCTGGACCCTCCCGACCGGCTGGGTCGTCATCTGCTGGCTCCTGGGGGTCGCGGGCACCAGGGTGTACCGAGCGGTCGTCGCTCACTCCGGCAGCAGCATGCGGCCCTGATCGTCGCGCTCCACGGGAACGACCCGGCTCACGGCGCTCGCCGGCACCGGGCCGTAGATGTGCGGGAACTCGTCGGCGCCCGGCTCCATGGCCTCGTACTTGACCGGTGCGTCGAGGCGCTCGCTGTCGATGACCAGGACGACGAGGTCCTCCGTGGCGTCCCGGTAGACGAACTCGGCGACGCCACGCAGCTGGTGCGGCAGCGAGCAGTGGATGAAGCCCTGCTGCTCCAGCGAGACCCCGCGGGTGGAGGTGCGATACCAGCCGGTGGGGAGGGCGGCCTCCCAGGTCTCTCGTTCGGTGAGGTGAAGCAGTTCGGTCATGGCCCAGACGCTACTTGCCCTGGATTCTCCGGTGGCGAGCACGCCCGGCGGCGCCCCGATCAGAGGTCCAGCACCAGCCGGTCACCCGCGGCCCGGGACACGCAGACGAACATCGTGTCGTGCGCGTCTCGCTCGGCCGGGGTGAGCAGGCTGTCCCGATGATCGACCCGGCCGGCCAGGACGGTCGTCTCGCACGTGCCGCAGGTGCCCTCGCGGCAGGACGAGAGCACGTCGACGCCGTTGTCCTCGAGGACCTCCAGGATCGACCGGTCGTCGGGAACGGACAGGGTTCTGCCGGTGCGGGTCAGTTCGATATCGAAGCCCGTCCGCACCTTGCGATCGTCGCGTGGCGTGAAGCGCTCGACGTGCAGGTTCGGGCCGGGCCAGCGGGCCTCGGCGGCGAGCAGGAGACTCTCCGGGCCGCAGCAGTAGACCAGGGTGTCCGGGGCGTGCGCGCCGGCCAGGGCGTCCAGGTCGAGGCCGCCGTCGGGGTAGAACGTGACCTGGTCGCCGTACCGTAAGAGATCTTGTCGGAACGGCATCGTGGCCGCGCCGCGGCCCGCATAGTGCAGCTCCCAGGCGGCGTCCGCGGCGGCGGCGAGCATCGGCAGGATCGGGGTGATGCCGATGCCGCCGGCTATGAAGAGGTATCGCGGGGCCGGGCGCAGCGCGAAGTGGTTGCGCGGGCCGGACACCTCGACCTGATCGTTCGCGGACAGCAGGTCGTGGACGTGCCGGGAGCCGCCGCGGCCCCGTGGCCGCAGGCGGACGGCGATCCGCCAGGTCGTGCGGTCGGCCGGGTCGCCGCACAGCGAGTACTGGCGGGTCAGGCCCTCGCGCAGGTGCAGGTCGACGTGCGCGCCGGGCGCCCAGCCGGGCAGCTCCGCGCCGTCCGGGTGCCGCAGGTCCAGCGCCACGACACCGGCGGCGAGCTCAAAACGTCGGGTGATCAGCAGTTTCACGCGGGCACCGGTCCGCTCGCCGGGTGATCGGGGTGCGCCTGGAGCCACTCCCACATGGCGGTCGGGTCGTCGCCCTCGGCCTCGGCGCCGCAGTGGCAGCGCCCGCGCAGCCGGTCGGAGCCGGGCAGCCAGCTGACCCGCAGCAGTTTGCTCATCGGCCGGCCAGCTTGGCGATCATGCGGCGGGCGGCCAGGCCGCCGGTGTCGATGTTGATGGACAGCTCCTGGTAGCCGTCCGGCTCGGAGGCGATGACCTTCTCCAGGACGTTCAGCGCGGTCACGTCCTGGAGCACGACGGTCCGGTTGCTCTCCGCGAGGAAGTCGCTCACGCCCTGGTCGTCGAGGGCGAAGTCGCGGGCCACCGCCCAGAAGTCGTGGGTGGAGCGATCGGTCTCCGGGGTGATCGCGTAGACCACCTCGACGTGGAACGCGTCCGGGTCGGTGCCGTCGTCGTGGGGGAGCACCCCGACGGGCGCGATCCGGCTGTGCAGGACGTACAGGCAGGGCGGGGTGTACTCGATGTCCTGCCAGCGGGTGATCCGCCCGGTGATCCCGGTCGATTTGGCGTAGAACGGCGGGCAGGCGGCGTCGGCCATCCGCCGGGAGACGTAGACGATCCCGGCGTCCTCGTCGACCTCGGTGGTGATCGGGGTCTCGGCGACCTCGGGCGTGCCGATGTAACCGCCGTGCAGGTACGTCTCGTGCGACAGGTCCATCAGGTTGTCGATCAGCAGGCTTGCCCGGGCTTGCAGCGGCTCCATGCCGGAGACGACGGTCCAGCCCGGCTGGTCGAGCCAGGGGGCGCGGGGGATCCGGGTCGACGCGGCCAGGGCCGGGTCGCCGATGAAGACCCAGACGAACGAGTCCTGTTCGACGACCGGATAGGTCTTGAGGCGGGCGGTCCGCGGGACCCGGGTCTGGCCGGGCACGGCGACGCAGACGCCGTCGGCGCCGTAGGTGAAACCGTGATACCCGCAGACCACGGTGTCGCCGACCAGGTGGCTGGGCTGCTCGGCGAGCGGGAATCGGCGGTGCACGCAGCGGTCGGACATGGCGGTGACCGAGCCGGCCTCGGTGCGCCAGAACAGGATCGACTCACCGCAGACGGTGCGGGAGAAGAGGGTGCGGCCGATCTCACGGCCGTAGGCGGCGACGTACCACATGTTCTGCATGCCGGGAGTTTGTGACGTGGATCGCATCCAGGCATCGGGGGTTTCCGTAAGTCGGAAGGTGTCATCATCGGTCGATGGGGAACGGTGGGCGGCGTCCGGTGACCGGGCCGGTGCTCAGCCGGGCTTTGCGGATCTTCGAGGCGTTCGGGCCGCGGCACACCTCGCTGACGCTGACCGACGTGGCGCGGCGCTCCGGGCTGCCGCTGTCGACGGTGCACCGGCTGGCCGGGGAGCTGGTCGCGTGGGGTGCGCTGGAGCGGGACGCCGCCGGCTGCTACCGCGTCGGGCTGCGGTTGTGGGAGGTGGCCGCGCTGGCGCCGCGCGGGCAGGGGCTGCGCGAGCGGGCGTTGCCCTATCTGGAGGATCTGTCCCAGGTGACCCACGAGAACGTGCAGCTGGCCGTCCGGGAGGGCAACGAGCTGGTCTTCGTGGAGCGGATCGCCGGGAGCCGGGCGGTGCCGGTGCACACCCGGGTGGGTGGACGGTTCGCGCTGTCGGTGACCGGGGTGGGGCTGGTGCTGCTGGCGCACGCGCCGCGCGAGGTGCAGCAGGAGATCCTGGCGGCGCCGGTGGAGCGGTTCACGCCGTACACGGTGACGGATCCGCAGGTGCTGCTGCGGATGCTGGCCGACGTACGGACCAACGGCTTCGCGGTCAGCGATCGGCAGGTGACGGTGGACGCGCTGTCGGTGGCGGCGCCGATCCGGGACCCGCACGGTTCCGTGGTCGCGGCGGTCTCGCTGGTGGTGCGGTACGGCTCGTTCTCACCGCACGCACTGTCGCCGTTGGTGCGATCGAGCGCCCGGGCGATCTCCCGGGCGCTGGCGGATCAGTCCAGTGGCTGGCGGGCCAGCGCGTCCGGCTCCGTCCCGGCGAGCAGCCAGGCGCCGAGGTAACCGGCCACCGGCAGCCCGATCAGGATCGCGGCCAGCTGCGGCACCGGCACGTGGGTCAGCCAATGTGGATCCTTGTGGTGCCAGGCCAGCAGAGCCAGGTAAGCGCCCGCCGTCCCGAGCGCCGCCCCGAGCAGGGCCAGGGACCCGGCGGTCGCCCCCGTCAGCGCCCGCCGGGTCCGCCGCCGGGCACCGGCCGCCGTCAGCGTCCGCAGGTCCCGGGCCGTCTCGCTGCGGATCAGCCCGACCGTCATGGCCAGCACGCCGAGCGCCACCGCGATCCCGGCCGCGGTCGCATAGTCCGCCAGCCGCGCGATCTCGGCACCGGTCGGTCGGGACTCGACGGTGAGCCCGGCGGCCCCGGCGGCCTGGCGCGCCCGGTCGATGTCCGCCTGGCTCAACGCTCCCGGCGCCTGGACCAGCCAGCCGGCCGTGACCGGGGTGAGGTGCAGCGCCCGCACCGCGTGGCCGGTGATCAGTGTGGTGGGCAGCGACGGGTAGGCCGGCAGTGCGGCGTGCTGGATCTTCGGCCGCCAGGTGTCGCGCCGGCCGAGGGCCACGCGGTAACCGGCGAGGTCGGTGCGGGAGCTGACGATGTCGGTGTCGGACTCGATGCTCGCCGGGTCGATGCCGTATCGCTGGAGCAGCTCCGGGGTGGCCACGTACAGCAGCACCGCCTCGGCGCTGCGGTATTCGACACCCGTCCGCCCGTCACGCACCACCGGGTGCGGGATCGCCAGCCGGGCCGGCTCCCGTCCGCCGCCGTCCCTCATCTGCGGTGCGGCCGGGTCCACGGCCAGCTGGAGCGCCAGCGTGCCGGTGGCGTGCAGGCCGGCGCCGATCGCGGCGACCGGCGCCGTGGGCAGGGCGCCCGGCGCCGGCACCGACCCGTCCCGCCCGTCCGGGGACAGCCAGATCACCACCTGGTCGGCCGGCAGGTTCCCACCGGTCGGCGCCGCGGCCCTGGCCACCGAGACCGCGGCGCTCAGCGTGATCACCGCCGCGATGCCCACGGCCAGCCCGATCGCAGCGAGCGCCGCGCTCGACCTGGCCCGGTAACGGGCCAGGTCGCGCATCGCCAGCCGGGCCGCCACCGGGGCAAACCGGGCGAGTCGGCCGAGCGCGGCGATCCCGAGCGGCGCGAGCAGCAGCAGGCCCAGCGCGGTGGCGACCACCCCGCCGACGATGTACGCCGGTTTCACCTGCTCCGCCAGCACCAGCGCCCCGAGCCCGCCGGCCAGCACGACCGTCCCCGCCGCGGCGAACCGATGTGCCGGCCGGGGCCGCGCCGGGCGCGCCGACAGCGCGGCCACCACGGAGATCCGCGCCGCCGAGCGGGCCGGCCACCACGCGGCCGCGACCGCGGTGACGATGGCCAGCAGCACCACGGCCAGCACCGCGAGCCACGGCAGGTGGAACCGGTCGAAGCGGTGCCCGACCAGGGCCTCGGCCCGCGGGCTCAGCAGGAACCAGGCGATCACGCCGACCGCGGCCCCGGCCAGCCCGCCGGCCGTCCCGATCACCGCCCCGTCGGCCAGCAGCACCAGGCGCACGTGGCCGCGTGCGGCGCCGACCGCGCCGAGCATGCCGAGTGAGCGCAGCCGCCGCTGGGCGAGCACGGTGAACCCGGCCACCGCGAGCAGCCCGGCGAAGAACAGCCCGATCGTGCCGAGCAGCAGCACCACGACGCTGCCGTTGTCCGTCCCGTCGCTGCGGACGTCCACCGAGGCGCCGTCCGGGAACGCCGGGTCGGCCGAACCGACGCGGACCAGCACCGTCGCCGTCGTGGTCCCGGTCAGTTGCCCGGGCGCCACGAGACCGAACCGCTCCCGCAGATCGAGCGGGTTCTCCACCAGGCCGACCACGGTCCGGTCCTGCCAGGTCCCGCCGACCGGCACCCCGAAGATCCGTGCCACGTCCGCGGTGACCGCGACCTCGCCCGCGCCCTGCGGAAACCGCCCCCGGTCCAGCCGCAGCGTGGGTGCGCCGAACGGCCCGTGCGGATCCTGGGCGCGCAGGTCGATCGGAGTCACCGAGCCCGGCACCGGAACCTGCTGATGCTCGATCAGCTCGGCGGCCCCGAACGTGCCGCGCAGCCGGTCGACGTCGGCCGCCCGCTGAGCGCCGCTGCTGCTCAGCGAGACCAGGCGGTCGGCGGTGCCGAAGGTCGACGCCTGCCCGCCGTACGCATTGCTCGCCAGCCCCAGCCCGGCCGTCGTCGCCGCCACCGCCACCAGCAGCAGCGCCAGGATCAGCGACTGCTGCCGCCACTCGCGCCGGAACAGCCGCCACGCCCAGCGCACCACCGCCCGCCGGGCCGGCAGCCCGCCGCTGCTCCGGTCGAGCACCAGCGGCCGGTCCCGCACCGCGGTGCTCATCCCGCCGCCTCCTCGCTGAGCAGCACGTCCGGTCCCGGCCGCGCTCCGGTCCCGTCGACGATCCGGCCGTCGCGGATGAACACCACCCGGTCCGCCCAGGAGGCGAGCTGTGCGTCGTGGGTGACCACCACGACCGCCAAGCCGCGCCGGCAGGCGGTCAGCAGCAGCCGCATCACCGCCTCGCCGGTGGCGGTGTCGAGCGCGCCGGTCGGCTCGTCGGCCAGCAGCAGCCGCCGGTCGCCGACCACCGCCCGGGCGATCGCGACCCGCTGCCGCTCACCACCGGACAGCTGATCGGGGAAGCGGGCGGCCCGGTCGCCGAGCCCCAGCTCCCGCAAGGCGTCCAGGCCGGCGGTGCGGGCCTTGCGGGCCGGCCGGCCGTCGAGCTCCAGGGGCAGTGCCACGTTCTCCGCGGCGGTCAGGCCCGGCAGCAGGTTGAAGTCCTGGAACACGTACCCGATGGCCTGCCGCCGCAGGCGGCTCCGGTCGTCGCGGGACAGTCCGGAGAAGGCCAGCCCGCCGACCGACACCTCACCCGACGTCGGGGACTCGAGGGCGCCCGCGATGGTCAGCAGCGTGCTCTTGCCCGACCCGCTGGGTCCCATCACCGCGACCATGGTGCCGGCCGCGACGCTCAGGTCGACCTCGCGCAGCGCGTGCACCTCGTCGTCGCCGTCGCGGTAGGTCTTCGACACCTGCCGCAGCTCCAGCACGCCGCTCATCGCCGGACCCCTGCCCGGCGCCGCAACTGCGGCGCCGCCGGCGCCGAGGGAGGCGGTGGCGCGAGGGCCGCTCGCTTGATGCGGCCGTCCGCGGTGTCCAGCCACCGTACGACCGAGTCCAGCCGGAACAGCTCGGCGTCGACGGCGAGGGCCAGCGGCAGGTCGTGCTCGGCGTCCTCCTCCTTGAGCCGGGTCCACTGCTGCATCAGCTCGACGACGTGACGCCGGTGCGCCTGGATCACCTCGTGCACGTCCACCCCGGGCAGCCGGACCGCGATCAACACCTTGATCACCAGCTCGTCCCGCGGCGGCGCGCCCAGGTCGGGCGGCGTGCGCAGCCACCCGGCCAGCTCCGCGGCACCGCCGTCGGTGATCCGGAAACCCTTCTGCGGCCCGGGCTCCGCGTCGTCGTCGGACTGGACGAGGCCGTCCCGCTCCAGCCGCTGCAAGGTCTGATAGACCTGGCCGACGTTGAGCGGCCACACCTCCCCGGTCCGGGCCTCGAACTCCTCGCGCAGCTGAAGCCCGTATTTCGGCCCCTCGCTGAGCAGCGCCAACAGTGCGTGCCGAATGCTCACGTCGCCACCGTCCTCGGTCGGATGCTCAGTAGCATACTCGGTATATAGGCGCTGTCGAGACGTCCGCACCGGCCCTTGCTGGAGGGCCGGTGCGGACGGAACCCGTCAGTCGAGTTTGAGGTCCGGGTGGCGGCCGGCGACCGAGCGCATCCGCCACTTGTTGGTGAACAGGGCCAGCAGCGCGTCGTCGCGGACCCGGGTCATCACCTCGACGCCCGCCTCGCCGCGCAGGATCTCCCGGCCGTCCGCGTCGGTCTTCGCCGTCGTCTCGTAGGGCAGGTGGTCGACCTGCACCTTGACGCCGAACTCGCTCTCCAGCCGGAACGTGGCGACCTCGAACTGCATCGGACCGACCGCCGCCAGCACCGGCGACTGGTCACCACGCTGGTCGGAGCGCAACACCTGCACCACACCCTCGGCGTCGAGCTGCTCGATGCCGCGCCGGAAGCGCTTGAACGCCGACGTGTCGGTGGTGCGCACCACGGCGAAGTGCTCCGGCGGGAACGACGGCAGCTGCGGGTACTGCACCGGCTTGCCGACGTACAGGGTGTCGCCGATGGCCAGGGCGGTCGCGTTGACCAGGCCGACCACGTCACCCGGGTACGCCTCGTCGATCGTGTCGCGGTCCTGCCCGAACATCTGCTGGGCGTACTTCGTGGTGAACGGCCGGCCACTGCCGCCGTGCGTGACGATCATGCCGCGCTCGAACTTGCCGGAGTTGATCCGGACGAAGGCCACCTGGTCACGGTGCGCCCGGTTCATGTTCGCCTGGATCTTGAAGACGAAGCCGGAGAAGTTCGCCTCGACCGGCTGCTCGGTGCCGGACGTGGTGGGCCGGGCAGCCGGCGGTGGCGCCATTTCCAGGAGAACATCAAGAAGCTGACGTACGCCCAGATTCGCCACCGCCGCCCCGAACAGCACCGGCGTGGTGGTCGCCGCGAGGAAGCCCTCCTGGTCGTGGTCCGCGCCGGTCAGTTCCAGCAGGTCCAGCTCCTCCACGGCGGTGTCCCAGTCCGTACCGAAAAGGGTTTTCGCCTCGTCGGCGGACATCTCCTGCTCGATCGCCAGGTCGGCGCCGCCGGGGGAGCGCTGCATCCGGATGAACGTGCCGGTCCGCCGGTCGATCACCCCGTGGAACTGCCCGGCCGGGCCGACCGGCCAGGTCAGCGGCGTCGGGCGCAGGCCGATCCGCTGCTCGATCTCGTCCATCAGCGCGAGCGGGTCCAGGCCGGGCCGGTCCCACTTGTTGATGAACGTCAGCACCGGGATGCTGCGCTGCCGGCACACCTCGAACAGCTTCAGCGTCTGCGGCTCCAGGCCCTTGGCGGCGTCGAGCAGCATCACCGCGCTGTCCACCGCGGTCAGCACGCGGTAGGTGTCCTCGGAGAAGTCCGCGTGACCCGGGGTGTCCAGCAGGTTGATCACCGCGTCGCCGTAGGAGAACTGGAGCGCGGCCGACGTCACCGAGATGCCGCGCTGCTGCTCCATCGCCATCCAGTCGGAGACGACGCCCTTGCGGTCACCCTTGCCGTGCACCGCCCCGGCCTGCCCGATCACCCGGGCGTGCAGCGCGAGCGCCTCGGTCATCGTCGACTTGCCGGCGTCCGGGTGCGAGATCACCGCGAACGTTCGTCGCCTGCCCGCCTGCGCTGCCACACCCGCCGCTGACGCCAGCACACTCTGACTCACGTTCCGTCCTCATCGCCCCGCAGATCCGCTACCTGCGGATCTTTCGGAGCAACTGTAACGTCACGCCGGAGCGAGGATCAGGCGCCGTACTTGTCGAAGGGCACCGTCCAGTCGCCGAGACCGTTCCAGATCTCCAGATCACGCGGGCTGTGCTTGACGTCGACGATGTCGCCGAGGATGAAGGTGTTGTACACCCACAGCGCGTCCTTGGTGCTCAGGTTCACACAGCCGTGCGACCGGTTCGCCTGGCCGAGCTGACCGTTCCACGGGGCGGCATGCAGGAACTCGCCCGAGTAGCTGATCCGGGTGCAGTACTCGATGTCGGGGGAGTCGTAGTAATTCGGGTCGTTCGGGTCGGTGACGCCGTAGCTGGCCGAGCTCATGCTGTGCTTGCGCTCCTTGGACAGCACGACGTGCGGGCCGCCGGCGGTCCAGAAGCTCACCTTCTGCCCCTGCGCGCCGGTGGTGCCGCCACCCTTGCCGAAGCTGCTCTTCATGGTGCGGACCAGCTTGCCGTCGATGTACACCTTCGTCATGTGGGTGCGGGTGTCGGCGAGCGCGATCAGCTGGCGGCCGATGGTGAAGTGGGTGGACGAGTTCTTCGCCCCGTAGACACCCTTGCCCAGCTTCGTGCCGAAGCCGTTGACCTTCACCTTGATGGTGGTGCCCTTGGCCCAGTACTTCGCGGGGCGCCAGTGCACGGTCTGGTCGCTCGCCCAGTAGAACTTGCCCTCGACGGACGGCGACGTGGTGATCTCGATGGCCTTCTCGGCCGCCTTCTTGTTGACCGAGCGGCTGAACGCGATGATCACGGGCTGACCGGCGCCGTAGGTCCCGCCGGTCTTGAGGGACGTCATGGCATTCGCCTGGAACGTCACCTTGACCAGGTTGTCCGGCTTGATGGTGCTGAACGTCGAGGTGTGCGCGGCGGACGTGCCGGTGCTGTCGCTGGTGGTCGCGACCACCTTGTAGGTCTTGCTGTAGTCGAGCTCCTCGGTCGACTGCCAGCTGCCGTCGGACTGCATGGCGCCCTCGACCTTGGTCTTGCCGGTGGTGACGGTGACCGACTGGAGCGTGCCGTTCGAAGCGGCCACGGTGATCGGATTGACCGGGGAGACCTCTTTGGTCCCGTGGGCCGGCGTCACGGTCAGCGTGACCGGCGCGGCCGACGGCTCGGTGGCCGACTCGGCGACCGGCTCGACCCAGTTGGTCGTGCCGTTGTCACCGGCGCTCGCCTTGTTGCTGTGGGAGGAACAGCCAGCGGCGGTAGCAGCTGCGGCCACACCCAGTGTGCCGATGATGACCTTACGTCGCTGAATCATGGCTCTCACAATCGAGGGGGTCCCGTCCGGCGCCATCGGTCGCCGCACACCATAAGACGCGGCTGAAGCCCGAGAAGTTGCCTGTCGAGTCGATCAAATTTTTAAATGTCTGCGTTAAGGCAGTCATCTTGACAGATCTTGATCGCACCCGGTAGGCCGGAATGGCTCTCCGGGGTGCCGGATAGCCGACGGTGGGGGAGATAGCCGTCACATGGTGGCGGGGCGGTTACTCGGCGTCGCGTGATTCGCTCCCGGAACCGTGTTTCGGGGCCGCGATAAAGTGCCCGGATGTCCGCCGAATCACACACCGTCAATCGCCGCAACGGGATCACCCAGGGCGTGTTCGTGATGACCGGCTTCGGTCTCTTCTGGGCCATTCTCGCGGCCACTGGCGTCTCCCCCGCGGCAGCCGCGATCGGACTGGCGGTGCCGGCCGTGGCGACGGCGATCGCGGTGCTGGTCGTCGCGCTGCGATGGGCCGCCGAGTCGGTGGCACGCGGCACCACGCGCCGGGTCGCGGAGCACTCGCGACAGGTCTTCACCCTGGTCAATGTCGGCCAGGCGGTGCTCATCCTGATCGCGGTGTTCGGTCTGGTCCGCGCGGGACACCCGGGTCTCATCCCGGCCGCCGTCTGCCTCGTCGTGGGGTTGCACTTCCTGCCGCTCGCCCGGGTTTTCGACGTCCGCACCTACCTGGCGACCGGGGCGCTGCTGATCGCCGTGGCCGTGGTGGGAGCGGTCGTGTATGCCGCCGCATCGGACGACGCTCTGGTGCGGGTGGTGGTCGGGCTTCCGGCGGCGATCGCGCTGTGGACCTCGTCGCTGCTGATCGCGCGGCGCGGCTGAGGTCCCGCGGGCAGCCTCAGGCGCGGTCCCAGGTGATGACCGCGAGGGGCAGGGCGGGACAGGGGTCGACGCGGACGCCGCCGGGCAGGGCCTGGGCGGTGCGGACGCCGAGGGCGGCGCGGATCTGCGGGTCGCGGATCAAGGAACCGGTGACGTGCCGAGCGGTGCTGCCCGCGATGATCCGGCCCTGCGTGTTGACCAGGGCGACCGTGGCGTGGGCGGCGCGCATCGCGGGCCGCAGGGTGCGCTCCAGGTCGCCGACCGTGACGTCCGCGCCGGCTATCCCGGTGACCTCGCCGCCCGCGCGGACCGGGACGGTGAAGGTGAGGGTGTACTCCTCGGCGCAGACATAGTCGACGTAGGGGCCGGTGACGTGGCGCCGGCCGGTCTCGCGCGGGACCGCGAACCACGGGAGGCGGGCCAGGTCGACGAAGGTGTCGCTGTCCGGGTCGACGTCGAGCACCAGGCGGGAACGCTGCTCCGGGCCGGTGCCCATCCACCACTCCAGGCCGGGCAGGTCGTCGGTGAGCGGCACGGTGATCACGCCGGCGCCGGTGATCAGGCCGCCGAGTGCGGCGATCACCCGCGGGCGCAGCGGGGTCAGATCGGCCGAGATGATCGGGTGGTCCACGGCCGCGAAGATCTCCTCGGCGTCGCGGCGCAGCGCGTCGGCGGTCGCGAAGACCTGCTCCGCGAGCGCCGTGACGTGGCCGGCCAGAGTCGTCTGTCCCACGAGGACCCACCTTGCTAGTGCGACGGGGCGGTCACGGGTCGACCAACGTCAGATGCAGGTTTACCAGACGTTCGACGGCCCTCGCGACGTGGTCCTCGGTGAGCCGGCGTGCCCGGTCGTCGTCGCCCGCGGCGATGGCGTCCACGATCCGCGTGTGGTCGGCATGCGGATCGAACGCGTCGCCGTCCGCCGGGACGATCGGTGACCAGAGCAGGGTCCCCAGCTCGGCCGCGAACGCCACTTCCTCGTGTGCCAGCCGGGCGGACTGGGCGACCGCGGCGACCTCCAGGTGGAAGGCCCGCTCGACCCGGTGCAGCGGACGGCCCCGGGCGTCGAGCTCCTCCCGGATGCGCCGCACGTCGTCCGTGTCGGCGCGCTGGGCGGCCAGGCGTGCCGCGGCGCCGGCGATCGCCGCGTAGTGGTCGGCGGTGTCGCGCAGCTGGGGCAGGCTCATCGCGGCGAGCCGGGCGCGCAACGACGGCGCGTGCCCGGCAGCCGGCGCCCGCACGAAACTGCCGCCGCCTCGGCCGCGGCGGGTCTCCACCAGGTTCTGCTGCCGCAGGGTGACCAGTGCTTCCCGGACGGTGACCCGGGAAACCCCGAGCTGCGCCGCCAGGTCGGCCTCGCTGGGCAGCTGCTCGGCGTCGGTGAGCAGACCGAAAGTGATCGCGTCGGTGAGGCGCCGGACCACGGTCTCCGCGCGGCTGTGCGGGTCGAGCGGCGTGAACACCCGTGCTGACGTGCTGGTCCGGTCCGTGCCCATGCCCTTGATTGTTCCCCATGCCCGTTAACCCGACCGTTACCGGACGCCCTTGACCTTTAAAGTCTGACGCCATACGTTTTCGCCACCTCGCAGGAAAGGGCCGGAGGATCAGCGTGAACGACACACCCACCCCAGCGATCCGGCTCACCGGGCTCCGCAAGTCGTTCGGTGCCGTGGAGGCGGTGGCCGGTGTCGATCTGGAGATCGCCGACGGCGAGTTCTTCTCGATGCTCGGTCCGTCCGGCTCCGGCAAGACGACCGTGTTGCGGATGATCGCCGGGTTCGAGCTGCCCACGGCGGGCACGGTCGAGCTGGCCGGCCGGGACGTGACGAGGCTGGCGCCGTTCGAGCGCGACGTCAACACGGTCTTCCAGGACTACGCGTTGTTCCCGCACCTGAGCGTGCTGGAGAACGTCGAGTACGGACTGAAGGTGCGCAAGGTCGGCAAGAAGGAGCGACGTGACCGGGCGGAGCAGGCGCTTGCTGCCGTACGTCTGGAAGGTTTCGGCGGCCGTAAGCCGTCGGCGATGTCCGGCGGTCAGCGGCAGCGGGTCGCGCTGGCCCGGGCGCTGGTCAACCGGCCGAGAGTGCTGCTGCTCGACGAGCCGCTCGGTGCCCTCGACCTGAAGCTGCGTGAGCAGATGCAGGTCGAGCTCAAGGCGATCCAGCGCGAGGTCGGCATCACGTTCGTCTTCGTGACCCACGACCAGGACGAGGCACTGACCATGAGCGACCGGGTCGCGGTCTTCGACGCCGGCACGATCGCCCAGGTCGGCACCCCGGAAGAGGTCTACGAGAACCCGGCCAGCTCGTTCGTGGCCGGCTTCGTCGGCACCTCCAACGTGTTCACCGGCGAGGTGGCCACGGCGTTGCTGGGCCGCGAGGGCACCTTCTCGATCCGCCCGGAGAAGCTCGACCTCACGGCCGACGAGGACGGCAACGGCGTGGTCGCCGAGGTCGTCTACGCCGGGCCGATCACCCGATACGTCGTCGACCTCGACGCGGGCAGCCGCGTCGTGGCCGTCGCCCAGAACCGCCACAACGGCGCCCCGCTGGTCGCGCGCGGCCATCGGGTCCGGCTGAGCTGGCACGACGACCACGTGACCGTTCTATGAAGGAGACAACCATGCGGATAACGGCGATTCTGGCGGCGGGCATGCTCCTGCTGGCCGCATGCGGTGGTGGCGGTGACGGGAGCGGCGGCTCCGGTCCGGGCGGCCTCGCCGTCCCGAAGATCGACAAGCTGGGGTCGCTCGGAACCGGTGAGGGCGCCGTCACTATCGTTTCGTGGGCCGGGTATGTCGAGGACGGGTCGACCGACAAGAGCGTCGACTGGGTGACGCCGTTCGAGAAGGAGACCGGCTGCCAGGTCAACAACAAGGTGGCGGCGACCTCGGACGAGATGGTCACGCTGATGAAGACCGGCGACTACGACGTGGTGTCGGCGTCCGGGGACGCGTCGCTGCGGCTGATCTACGGCGGGGACGTCGCGCCGGTCAACACCGATCTGGTCGCCAATTACAAGGACGTCTTCGACGGCCTGAAGAACAAGGCCTGGAACTCGGTGGACGGGGTCGCCTACGGCATTCCGCACGGGCGCGGCGCCAACCTGCTGATGTACCGGACCGACACGGTCAAGCCGGCGCCGACCTCGTGGGGCGCGGTGTTCGACGCCAACTCGCCGTACAGCGGGAAGATCACGGCGTACGACTCGCCGATCTACATCGCCGACGCCGCGCTGTACCTGATGAAGACCAAGCCCGAGCTGGGGATCAAGAACCCCTACGCGCTCGACGACAAGCAGTTCCAGGCTTCGGTGGATCTGCTCAAGGAGCAGAACAAGACGATCGGCGAGTACTGGTCCGATTACACCAAGGAGGTCCAGGCGTTCAAGGCCGGCAACTCGGTGATCGGTACGTCGTGGCAGGTGATCGCGAACCTGGCCGAGGCCGACAAGGCGCCGGTCGAGGCGATCCTGCCCAGCGAGGGTGCGACCGGCTGGTCGGACACCTGGATGATCTCGTCCAAGGCCAAGCACCCGAACTGCGGCTACCTGTGGATGAACTACATCGTGTCGCCGAAGGCCAACGCGCAGGTGGCGGAGTGGTTCGGCGAGGCGCCGGCGAACAAGCTGTCGTGCGGCGAGACCGCCGACAAGAACCACTGCGCGACGTTCCACGCGGACGACGAGACGTATTTCGACCAGGTCTGGTACTGGACCACGCCGCTCGCGCAGTGTGTGGACGGACGCACCGACGTGACCTGCAAGGACTACTCGGCCTGGACGCAGGCCTGGACGACGATCAAGGGATAGCGTGACCAGTCTCGGTTCGTACCTGCACCGGCACCCGCGTCTGCGCCTGGCCGGCCTGCTCTCCGCGCCCCTGCTCTGGCTGGTCGTGGCCTATCTCGGCGCGCTCGCGGTGCTGCTGGTGTCCGCGTTCTGGACCGTGAACGGATTCACCGGCGGGGTGGTCCGGCAGTTCTCGCTCGCGAACTTCCGGACCATCCTGTCCGAAGAGGTCTACCGGGCCGTCACCCTGCGCAGCCTGGGAGTGGCGGCCGCGGTGACGGTCATCTGCATCGTCCTGGCGGTGCCGATGGCGTTCTTCATGGCCAAGGTCGCCTCGGCGCGGTCGCGGCACTGGCTGGTGATCGCGATCCTCACCCCGCTGTGGGCGTCGTACCTGGTCAAGGCGTACGCCTGGCGGATCCTCCTGGCGAACGGCGGGCCGGTCGACACGCTGCTCGGCGGCCCGGGCAACGGTCCCGGCTACGGACTGTTCGCCACCGTCCTGGTGCTGTCGTACCTGTGGTTGCCCTACATGATCCTGCCGATCTACGCGGGCCTGGAGCGACTGCCGGACTCGCTGCTGGAGGCGTCCGCGGACCTGGGCGCCCGGGCCGGCCGGACGTTCCGCGCCGTGGTGGTGCCGATCCTGATCCCCTCGACCTTCGCGGGGTCGATCTTCACGTTCTCGCTGTCGCTGGGCGACTACATCACCGTGCAGATCGTCGGCGGGAAGACGCAGCTGATCGGGAACCTGGTCTACGCCAACATCGGGGCGGCCAACAACCTGCCGTTCGCGGCCGCCATCGCCACCATCCCCGTCCTGATCATGGTGATCTACCTGGTCGCGGTCCGTCGCTCGGGCGCTCTGGAGGAGTTGTGACGCTGTCCGCACCGGCCCGCTGGGCGCTGCGTGTCTTCATGGGCTTCGGGCTGACCTTCATCTACGTGCCGCTGCTGCTGGTGCTGGTCAACTCGTTCAACGGCGACCGGACCTTCGCCTGGCCGCCGCACGACTGGACGACCCGGTGGTGGGCGGCGGCCTGGGACAACGACGGCGCCCGGCAGGCCCTGCTCACCTCGATCCGGGCGGGGCTCGGCGCGACCGCGATCGCGCTGGTGCTGGGCACGATGGTGGCGTTCGCGGTGCAGCGGTTCGCGTTCTTCGGCCGGGACACGGTCTCGCTGCTGATCGTGCTGCCGATCGCGCTGCCCGGCATCGTCACCGGCATCGCGCTGGACAGCGCCTGGCGGTCGGTGATGGGTGACCTCGGGGTCAGCAAGGGCATGTTCTCGGTGATCGTCGGGCACGCCACGTTCTGCGTGGTCACGGTCTACAACAACGTGCTGGCCCGGCTGCGCCGGACCGGCACGAATCTGGAGGACGCCTCGGCGGATCTCGGGGCGTCACCGTTACAGACTTTCCGGTACGTCACTTTCCCGCTGATCCGCTCGGCGCTGCTGGCCGGTGGGCTGCTGGCCTTCGCCCTGTCCTTCGACGAAATCATCGTCACCACGTTCACGGCCGGTCCCGGGGTGACGACGCTGCCCATCTGGATCTTCAACAACCTGTTCCGGCCGAACCAGGCGCCGGTGGTCAACGTGGTCGCGGCCGTACTGATCGTGCTGTCGGTGATCCCGGTGTGGCTGGCCCAGCGGCTGGCCGGTCCGGAGGCGGGTGCCAGCCGCACCTGAGCCCGTGCCCCCACTCGATGCGCAACCTAAGGTTGCGTATCGGCGGCCCGGTGACTACGGTGATGTGCAACCAACGGTTGCACTAACCGAGGAGGAATCACGATGGCGGACATCCTGCACCGGGTCGGCGTCAAGGGCGCGGCACCGGAGGACGTCTACGACGCGCTCACCACCGTCGACGGGCTGGCTGCCTGGTGGACGGAGAAGACCAGTGGGGACGGCGGGCTCGGGGGCCGGTTGGAGTTCCGGTTCCCGCCGGTGGGCGGCTTCGACATGGAGGTGGTGGAGACCCGGCCGGCCGAGCGGGTCACCTGGCGGGTCGTCGACGGCCCCGAGGAGTGGATCGGCACGACCATCGACTGGCGGCTGCGCCGGGACGGTGACTACACGATCATCCTGTTCGAGCACCAGGGGTGGAAGGAGCCGGTCGAGTTCATGAACCATTGCAGCACCAAGTGGGCCACCTACCTGCTGAGCTTGAAGGCGCTGGTGGAGACCGGCGCCGGCGCGCCCGCCCCGCACGACCTTCCGATCAGCGACTGGCATTGACCCGGCCGTGATTGAACCTTGTGCGCCGCCTGTGCGTTCTCTGCGAAGTGAACCGGAAACGGGTGGCCGGTCTTGACGGTCTGCGTGGACTCTGCGCCCTCTACGTGATGTTGTTCCACTGCTGGGCGTACACGTTCCGCGGTTTTCCCCGCTATCGCGGGCCCGATTGGCTGAGCTGGCTCGGCTTCGGCCGGCTCTCGGTGGTGCTGTTCCTGGTCCTGTCCGGGTTCTCGCTGGCCCTGGCGGCGGCCGGCGACGACTGGCGGCTGGGCAGCCTGGTCCGGTACGCCCGCCGCCGGGCCTGGCGCATCCTCCCCGCCTACTGGGCCGCCCTCGCGTTCAGCCTGGTCATCGCGTGGACCGTGGTCCGCCAGCCGTACTCCCCGGAGCCGACCGCCGGGTCGGTGGTGGTCTACACGCTGCTGCTCCAGGACCTGGTCGCGGTGCCGACCCCGAACGGCGCGTTCTGGTCGATCGGCGTGGAGGTGCTGCTGTACGGCGTACTCCCGCTGCTCCTGATCCTGTGCCGCCGCCTCGGCCCGGCGGCGATGCTGGCCGTCGTCACCCTGCCGGTGCTCGTGATCGGCTTCATGGTCTTCGACGGCTCACCGCCGCAGGGCGACAACCTGCTGACCCCGCATCTCGTCCCGGCCTTCGCCGCGGGCGTCGCGGCGGCCGGCGTGGCCGCGGCAGGCGCCCGCCGCCTGCCGTGGGCCGCGCTGTCACTGCTGGCCGCCATCCCGGCCGGAGCCCTCGTCCTGCACCAGGGCTCACGGTGGATGGTCCACCACTACTACTGGGTCGATCTCGCGGTCGTCCCGGCGATGACCCTGTTCCTGCTGGCCGTTGTGAGCGGCCGGCCACCCGCCCTGATCCGCCTGCTCGACTCCGCGCCGTTGCGGCGGCTGGGTTCGTTCTCCTACAGCCTCTACCTGATCCACCTGCCGATCGTGGTCGCGATCGACCAGAAGGTGGTGGCCCCACGGCTGGGCCACGGAATCGTCGCCTTCACGGCCACGACGGTGCTCGCCGGTGGCCTGTCGCTGATCGGTGCGTGGTGTTTCGCCAAGCTCTTCGAGGTGCCGTTCCGCTCCTGGGCGGACGTCAGGAACGCGATCCGTCCGGGTGTGCGGGCCGGAGCCCCGATCACGGACGCGATCGAGGCTCCGGCCGGGCTCAGCGATCCCGGCGCAGCACGGTCAGGGCCGTCACCCCACCGGAGCCCGGTTCGATCGTGGTGAACCGGAAGTCGGCGCCCTGACCGTCGGCGAACAACCGGTCACCGGCCCCGGCCACCACCGGGAAGGTCACCAGCCGGTACTCGTCGACCAGATCGGCCGCCGCGAGCGCCCGCACCACGCTCAGGCTGCCGATCACCACGACGTCACGGGTCTGCCGCTCCTCCTTGACCCAGGCGACCGGGTCGCCGTCGATCGCGGCCGAGTTCGACCAGGCGGCCGCGTCGATGCCGGTCCGGGTGGCGACCCGCTTGGCCGCGGCGTTCATCAGCCCCGCGAATTCGCTGTCGCGGCTGGGCCACACCTTGGCGAACGCCTCCCAGGTGCGTCGCCCGTACAGATGAACTCCCTCGACCATCCGCGAGCCGAGCCGGAACTTGTCGCCGTCGACCGGCCCGGTCCCGAACTTGAACGCCCAGCCGCCGTGCCCGGTGCCGCCCCGGCCGTCCGGGTCGGAGACCACGCCGTCCAGCGTGATGAATTGAATGACGATGACGTCGCCCATCGTTGCTCCCTGAAATCTCGGCGATCCAACTCTCACCCACCACATACCGAGCGGAGGCGGCAGACTCATCGCCATGACGACACCGGAGCAGCACGAGGCTTTCCGCGGCGACCTGCTGGCGCACTGCTACCGGATGCTCGGCTCGGTCCAGGAGGCCGAGGACCTGGTGCAGGAGACCCTGCTGCGGGCGTGGAAGGCGGCCGACCGGTTCGACCCGCGGAAGGCGTCGCTGCGCACCTGGCTGCACCGCATCGCGACCAACGCCTGCCTCACCGCGCTGGAGGGCCGCGCCCGGCGCCCGCTGCCGAGCGGCCTCGGCGGCCCCGGCGACCCGCAGGCGCCGCTCACCCCGAGCCTCGACGTGCCGTGGCTCCAGCCGTTCCCGGACGCCCGCCTCGGTGACCCCGCCGACGCCGCCCAGCAGCGCGCCAGCCTGCGACTGGCCTGGGTCGCGGCACTTCAGCTGCTGCCCGCCCGGCAGCGCGCCGCGCTGGTGCTGCGCGACGTGCTCCAGTTCTCCGCCGCCGAGGTCGCGGAGGTGCTGGACTCCAGCGTCGCGTCGGTGAACAGCGGCCTGCAACGGGCGCGTGCCACCCTGCGCGAGGCCGCACCGGAGCTCGACGAGCAGCGCGAGCCGGCCGACCCGGGGGAGCGGGCGGTGGTCGAGCGCTACCTGGCCGCGTTCGAGGCCGCCGACGTGCCGGAGCTGTCCCGGCTGCTCGCCGACGACGTGGCGATGGAGATGCCGCCGGTCGCGCTCTGGCTGCGCGGGCGCGCGGACTACCTGGCGTTCATCGTGCGGGTGTTCGCCATGCGCGGTCCGGGCTGGCGGATGGTGCCGGTGCCGGCGAACGGGAGCCTGGCGCTGGCGGCCTACGCCCCGGACCTGCGGGCGCACTCCGTGCAGGTGTTCACGGTGGCCGGTGGGCTGGTCCGGCGCAGCGTGTCGTTCGTGGATCCGGCACTCTTCGCGCTGTTCGGACTGCCGCCGGTCCATGACGCGCGGTGGCGTTCGTCGATGCGTTGACAGTCGCGTTACAGCAGTGTTTCAATCTGCGGGGTATCCCCTGTGAGCGGTAACACACTTCGATCACCACACTCTCGTCCTGAAGTGTGCCCGTCGCTGTTAGCGCTCACAATGCCGCGTCCCCCGACAGAAAGAGCCCTGCCATGCCCTCGCGAACCCGCATGCTGGTCTCCGGCGCCGCCGTCCTCGGCGCCGCGCTCGCCGGCATCCTGGTCAACGCCGCTCCGTCCGCGGCGGCCGTCACCGGTCCCTGTGACCTCTACGCCTCCGGCGGCACCCCCTGCGTCGCCGCGCACAGCACCACCCGCGCCCTCTACGGCGCCTACACCGGTGCCCTGTACCAGGTGAAGCGCAACTCCGACGGGGCCACCACGACCATCGCCCCGCTCAGCGCCGGCGGGGTGGCCAACGCCGCTGCCCAGGACAGTTTCTGCGCGAACACCACCTGCCTGATCACCGTCATCTACGACCAGTCCGGCCGCGGCAACCACCTCACCCAGGCCCCGCCCGGCGGGTTCCAGGGTCCGGACGTGGGCGGCAAGGACAACCTGGCCAGCGCCACCGGCGCCCCGGTCACGGTCGGCGGCCACAAGGCGTACGGGGTCTGGATCTCGCCCGGCACCGGTTACCGCAACAACAACACCAACGGCATCGCCACCGGTGACCAGCCCGAAGGCATGTACGCGATCTTCGACGGCACACACTCCAACGGCGGCTGCTGCTTCGACTACGGCAACGCCGAGACCAACAGCCTGGACACCGGCAACGGGCACATGGAGGCGCTGTACTTCGGCACCAGCACCGGCTGGGGCACCGGCGCCGGCAGCGGCCCGTGGATCATGGCCGACCTGGAGAACGGCCTCTTCAGCGGCTACAACGCCGGCAACAACTCGGGCGACCCCACCATCACCCACCGGTTCCTGACCGCGACCCTCAAGGGCGGCCCGAACCAGTGGTCGATCCGCGGCGGCAACGCCCAGTCCGGTGGCCTGTCGACCTTCTACAGCGGGGTGCGGCCGAACAAGTCCGGCTACAACCCGATGCACAAGGAGGGCGCCATCATCCTCGGCATCGGCGGGGACAACAGCATCAGCGCGCAGGGCACGTTCTACGAGGGCGTGATGACCTCCGGATACCCGTCGGACGCCACCGAGAACGCGGTCCAGGCCAACATCACCGCCGCCGGATACGCCACCACGTCGCTGACCAGCGGCCCGGCGCTCACCGTCGGCTCGTCCGTGTCGCTGCGCGCCACCACCGCCTGCTGCACCGGCCGCTATCTGGCGCACTCCGGCACGAGCGTGGCCACCCAGGCGGTCACCTCGTCCAGCTCGGCGACCGTGAAGGGCCAGGCCACCTTCATCGTCCGGGCCGGCCTGGCCAACAGCGGCTGCGTCTCCTTCGAGTCCAAGGACACCGCCGGCAGCTACCTGCGCCACTCCAATTTCCAGCTGTACCTCAACGCCAACGACAACAGCGCCGTCTTCAAGCAGGACGCCACCTTCTGCCCGCAGGCCGGCCTGAACGGCCAGGGCAACGCGCTGCGCTCGTTCAACTATCCGACCCGCTACATCCGGCACTACAACAACACCGGCTACATCGCCAGCCAGGGCGGCGTGCACACCTTCGACGCCACCGGCCTGTTCGCTGACGACGTCAGTTGGGTGGTCGGCGCCGGCTGGTCCTGACCCGACAGGACCGCGACCGGGCGGGATCGCTCGATCCCGCCCGGTCCGCTTCATCTTCTTTCGGTACGCCCGTCCACGGTGGATCCTGACATCGATGGATGCGAACAAAGTCGCCGTGGTGACCGGCGCCAACAGTGGCATCGGCTACGTCACCGCCCGCGAGCTCGCCCAGCGCGGCATGCACGTGGTGCTCGCCTGCCGTGACCCCGGCCGCGGCCGGGACGCCCTGGACCGGATGCGAGCCGAGGTGCCCGGGGCCCGCCTCGAACTCCGCCGGGTCGACCTGGGCAGCCTCGCCTCCATCCGGGCGTTCGCGGCAGGCTGGGACCACGACCGGCTCGACCTGCTGGTCAACAACGCCGGCATCGCGGTGGTGCCGTTCGCGCGTACCGAAGACGGGTTCGAATCGCAGTTCGGGGTCAACCACCTGGGCACCTTCGCGCTCACCGGCCTGCTGCTGCCGCACCTGCGCGCCGCCCCGGAAGCGCGCGTGGTCACCGTCAGCAGCGAGGGGCAGCGGTTCGGCGACCTGGACCTGACCAACCTCGACGCCGAGCGCGGTTACCGCGCCGGCAAGGCTTACACGCAGTCGAAACGGGCCAACCTGTACTTCGCCGTGGAGCTCCAGCGCCGCTGCGACGCGGCCGGGCTCGCCCTGCGCAGCATGGCCGTCGCCCCTGGTTTCACCAGGACGAACGTGCTCACCGGCGGGGCGAACAGCAGCCGCGGCCGGTTCTACCGGACCGCGGTCGGGCTGGCCATGCGCGTCCTGTTCCGACCGGCCCCAGAAGGCGCCAAGACCTCCCTGTACGCCGCCACCGCACCCGACCTGCCCGGCGGCAGCTACATCGTGCCGGACGGCCTGCTCCAGACACGCGGCGAACCGACCCGCCGCACCCGCGAACGCGCCATCCGCGACACCGCCACCGCCGCGCAGTTGTGGCAGCTCTCCGAACGCCTCACGGGCATCCGCTACGCCTTTTGACGAATTTCCTGCTGAACGACGCTTTGTGCCAACCTATGTGCGCCTCGGTGGGGATTCCGGAAGACTTCGGCATTACCGAAATCCGCCGAGCGACGAGGTGCGATCGATGACCGACGAGCGGGTCGAATCCAACGAGACGACGGTTCCGCTGTTGCCCTGTACGGACCCGGATCAGACGCTGGCATTCTGGCGTGCCTTAGGATTCCGGGTCACCTGGGAACAGCAGCGGCCGTACCTTTATCTGGCTTTTGAATGGAGCGGTTTCGCGTTGCATTACGCGCGGGCCGCGGACGGGATCGACCCGGCGCAGGAGCGGACCGGCGGCTGCCTGGTGATGGTGGACGCGGTCGCGCCATACCACGCGCGATTCACCGAGGGGATGCGTGGCGCGTACGGCAAAGTGCTCAGCAAAGGGCTGCCACGGATCACTCGATTCCGGGCCGGTGCGTCCCGGTTCACCGTGATGGACCCGTCCGGGAACTCGATCGTCTTCATCCGCCGCGACGAGCCGGGCGACCTCGAATACGGTGGTTCGAAGAAGCTCACCGGCCTCGCCAAAGTGCTCGACAACGCCCGGATCCTGCGCGAGTTCAAGACCGACGACCTGGCCGCGTTCCGGGCGCTGAATTCCGGCCTGCGCCGCCACGGCGCCGATGCCCCGGCCGTCGAGCAGGCGATGGCATTGGCCGCCCTGATCGAGTTGTCGACCGTTCTCGACGAGCCGGAGAAGGTCCCGGAGTGGGGCGAGCGGCTGCGGCGGATCGGGCTCGGCGCCGCGGATCGGGCTCGGGTCACCGGATTCGTCGCCGACCCCGGGCTGATCGAGCCGTGGTTGCCCTTCGAGGACGCGGGGCGGGACGACGGATAACACTTTTCTGGTGGTGGCGGCTCATTGCGTACGAAAGGGCAGTCTTTCTTTTGCTTTGCTTTAAGTGACTGTCCGGTGGATCGGGAGGCCGCCTACCATTCCGGCGGTCATCCCGGTCTGCCCCAGGAGTAAGTCGTGTCCTCTTCCGCTGTCAACGAGCCCGGCCGTCACGTCCGGCGGTCGCGGGGACCGGCCATCGCGGCCGTCGGCGTGGCCGTCGTCCTGATCGCCGGGGTGGCGGTCTGGATCAGCCGGCCCGGCACCCCCGAGGCGCAGCGGCCGCAGGACACCGGCGCGAACCAGCCCCTGGCCGCGCCGCCGAGCACGCCGTCCATGCGCACGCCGGCGTCCGCGCGGGCGTCCGCGGCGGCCTCGCCGACCACGAAGAAACCGGTGGCGGCCAAACCGGGCTGGATCGCGGTCGACCAGACCGCGTGGAAAGCGCAGGTCGCCACGTTCAAGGCGACCGAGGCCGACCCGGCGGGAAACGCCGGCAACCTGGCGGAATTCCGGGCCGACTGCCAGTACAGCCATCGCAAGGCGGACGACCCGATCGTCTTCCCGGGGCTGCCGGGCGCCTCGCACATGCATTCCTTCGTCGGCAACAAAGCCGTCGACGCGGGCACCACCGCCGGGGACCTGATGAAGTTCACCGCCAGCACCTGCAAACCGAAGGTGGACCACTCCGCCTACTGGGTGCCGACCCTTTACGAGGCGGCGACGAACAAGCCGGTCGAGACCACCGGATTCCGGGTCTACTACCGGTCGATCCGGGACAACTCGGCGGGCATCATGCCGATGCCGAACGGCCTGCGAATGATCGCCGGTGACGCCAGGAAGCACGTGCCGACGCCGCGCGGGGCGCAGGGACAGTTCTACTGCGCGTTCTACGGGCCCGGGAACCTCGACGGGGACGCGCGCAGCAGCAACGGGAACTGGCCGATCTGCGGCAAGCCGGCGCATCTGCATTTCACTCTCCAGTTCCCGGATTGCTGGGACGGCAGGAACCTGGACAGCCCGAATCACAAGGACCACGTCGCGTTCGGCACGAACGAGGGCTGCCCGGCCGCCCATCCGGTGCGGATCCCGGCGCTGACCTTCGAGATCACGTACGGCGTGACCGGCTCGAAAGCGGGCTACTACCTGTCCTCCGACCCGATCGGCAAGAGCGCCTCGTCGATGCACGGCGACGCTTTCCTGATGTGGGACGCCGACGCGATGAACCAGCGGGTCCGCAATTGCATCGCCCAGCGCCGCACCTGTAACAACGACGGCTACGACCCATTTTCCTTCTGAGTGGGCGCTGATATCGTCCTTACGTCAGAGCGGGCAATACCTTGACGCGAGTACCGAACCGGATGGGACTTCGCTGCCGCCGCCGGAATGCGGCGGCAGTTCACCGCTGCGAAATAGGGCGCCTCGGTGCACGGCGAGCGCGTCTCCCGCTAGCTGCGGGCATTCCGCGTAGGTACCGGCGGCCGCGTTCGAAAATCTGCTGGGTGATGTGCTGGTCCTTGGCCAGGCGGTCGTACATGCGTATTTTTCGTGTCCGGTCGGCTTTAGCGTATTCGTCTTTTATCAGATCCAGAAGCTCGCCGGCCATCGAGTGTGGAAATCCGTGGTCGATCAAGAGTGCGATGTCTTTGGGGCTGGGTGTTTCCTTTCCGCTCTGCGCCATTCCGAGAAGCATTGCCAGGTGGTATCTGTAATCGTCGGCTCCGCTGAGCCCTTCTTTTATGGTCAGATAGTCGCTGGCGTCGCGCAAGATGTCGATGCATGCTCCATAGGTTGCGAGATCCCAGGATGCTTGGAATGCTGTGTCATAAATTTCTGGCTCGAATATCTTGCCGGGGCTCACGCGGGCTATGTGTGGCGTCTGCACCAGCACGCTGAGGACAGCCTGGCCCATTTCATCAATGCTGATTATTTTATCGACGGGCTTGCTTTGGTTAAAGTAGTACCGTCGACGACGTTCGTAGTAAAGGCCTCGCTGGGAGAGGTATTCCTCAATCTGGCGCTGTACCTTGTCGGTTGCCCGAAGCGTGCTCGGACCGAACGGCGTCTGGCTGTTCGTGGCGCGGATTATACGTTCTCGCTGGCTGCTTTCCGCAGCCTGTATGACCTTCACGAGTACGCTGCGATCGTCGGGAGACTTTCCGCTCAACCGGCGTTTGAATATCTCGTGAGAGGTCTGGAGACCGTTGACGATTTGTGGCGCCTCAAGTTCGAGGACCTTGTTTGCGGGCTGCACCTTGGAGGCGACGATGGTGACTCCGTTGTTGAGCCACCAGAAGTCCTCGGTTGGATCCGAGGTCTCGAGTGTTTCCTGGATACTCCGGTTGACTGCTGTTTCGCCCTCGTAGTCGCGAACGTTCGCCTCGAACAGGGTTGCGTCCAGTTCGCCGGTGCGTGTGGTGATGAATTGGTCGTAGTCTCTCAGACGAACGACCCCGATGTAGCCGCCAATGCTAGTCGATATGGGATTTTCCGCCAAGAAAAGCTTGCGAGTGACGATGTCCGGCTTCCGGGCCAGGTCGCTGAGTCCCACGGCGTCGAGGAAATCGACGCGTGGTGTGGAGCCGCCGAACAGTCTTTTTATGCAGGCGTTGAGTTCGTTTGCTTTCCGCTCGATCGAGGGATGAAGGTGGTCGGCACGTAGGGAGGCAAATGCCACGGAAATGTGAAGCTCCGGCATGTCGAGCCTACGATATATGTTCAAGAAGCGGCGGCTTATCTCGATGACGCGACGATTCGCGAATTCTATCAGATCATCTTCGTCCCGGCCGAAGTCGAGCAGCTTCGGCAGATTTACTATTAGTTTGTCCAAGGGCGGTTCGGTGAATCCTGATGAATTCTTGACCTGCATGATAACGAGGTCGACCGTAGGGCGACGGCCGAAGTTGTGGTAGTCGTCGTCGCGTAGGCACATGGAGTTGACGAAGAGGTACATCGCATCTATTCCGCAGTCCTTCGTGCCATCCACGATTCCACTGAGAAGGTCATCGTGCCCCAGGCTGAATTGCTGCTTTAGGTAATGGCGCGCGGCAAAGAACGTGTGATGGTCGGTGGGAGTCATCTTCGATGCCGACTGAGTCCGATCGTTCTCAAGCATGGATTGCAGAAGAATCACGTCGTTGCTGCTCAAGCCATTATCCTTCCGTACCGTGGCCATGATCGATTTCTATTCAAGCCATGCGTGTATGGTCGCGGCTCGCTCCTGGTCGTTTCAAGGGTGCAATAGGAGCGGGAATGATCTATTTCAAAACGTGAGGACAGTGACAATTCGCGAGCGGTCAAGGGATGATCGATTGTCGGCTGGCTCCGCGATCCTGTGATCCAGTGATCCATCAGTGCACCGCTTGGACCCGCCCTGATGGGGGAAGCGGTACGGTGCCTGGCGTGCCGCATCGAGGAGAACGCATGTCATCAGACGTCACCCTTGATGGGCAGCGGCTACGGCGCGGGCGGATCGCCACCTCGCTGGCGTTTCTGCTTTTCGGGACAGCGCTGGGGGTGTGGACGGCGCGGCTGCCGGCGGTCAAGGAGAAGCTCGGGCTCAGCGACGGGCGGCTGACGTTCGTGCTGCTCGCGTTCGCCGCGGGGTGCCTGCTCGGGCTGGCGGTGCTCGGACGGCTATCGGACCGGGTGGGCAGCTCCCGGCTGCTCGTGGTGGCGGCGTCGCTGGAGGGCCTGCTCCTCGGGGTGACCGGGTTCAACGGCAGCCTGGCCGGGATGTGCGTCGTCGTCTTCTGCTTCGGGGCGGCGCACGGGACGCTCAACATCGCGATGAACGCCAACGCGGTCGAGGTGCAGCGGGCCTGGGGGAGTCCGATCATGTCCTCGTTCCACGCGATCTACAGCATCGGCGGGTTCGCCGGGGCGCTGCTCGGCGGGCTGTTCGCCCGGCACGCGGTCGGGATCGGACCGACCTTCCTGATCACCGGTGCCGGGGTGCTGGTGCTGACCGGGTGGGCGGCGCTGTGGGTGCTGCCGTCCCGGGGCGTCGTCCCGGAGCCGCGGGTGGACAGCCCGGGCGAGCGCGGGTCGCTGCTCGTGGTGTTCTTCGGCGTCCTGGTGCTGTTCACCCTGGTGGGTGAGGGCGCCGCGGCCGACTGGAGCGCGGTCTACCTGCGGGACGACCTGCACACCACGCCGGGTTTCGCGGCGTACGGATACGCCGCGTTCGCGATCATGATGACGGTGGGCCGGATCTTCGGCGATCGGCTGGTGGTCGCGCTCGGCCCGGTGACCCTGGTGCGTGCCGGTGGTCTCGTCGCGGCGGCCGGTCTCGGTGTCGCGCTGGTGGTGGACCGGCCCTGGGCCGGGGTGGCCGGGTTCGGGCTGCTCGGGCTGGGGCTCTCCGGCATCGCGCCGCAGGTCTTCTCGGCGGTCGGCAGCCGGGACTCGCAGCGGTCCGGCCGGGATCTGTCGACCGTGGTGAGCATCGGCTACGTCGGGTTCCTGGTCGGGCCGATCCTGATCGGGGCGGCGGCCACCGTGGTCGGTCTGCCCGCCGCACTGTGGATCCCGGCGGTCCTCGCGGTGATCGTCGCGGCGAGCGGCGGCGTGATGCGCCGCGACCGCTGAGCGGTGATCGTCGCGGCGAGCGGCGGCGTGATGCGCCGCGACCGCTGACCGATCGGAGGGCGTTCGGCGGCGGTGTCCCGATGGGATAGTGCGAAGGCGTCGACGATTCGAGCCGCCGGAGGTGCACGGTGACCACGTCCGTTCCCGAACTCCCCGCATGGCTGGACCGAGTGGTGTCCCCGATCCGGGACACGGTCCTCGGCCTGGTCTCCTTCGCGGCGGAGGCGCTTCAGGACCACACCCCGCACGGGGTGCTGCGCCACCCGCCCGCCGCGGCCTCGGTGGACCTGCGTTTCACCAGGTCGGACGCGAACGACGAGCAGATCTTCATCCCGGCCGGCACGCGGGTCGCGGCGCCCGGCCCGGTCGTGTTCGTCACCGCCTGGTCGGCCACCATCGAGCCGGGGCAGACCGCGGTCACCGTCCGGGCCCGGCACAGCGAACAGGTCGAGGGGGAGCTGGTGGGTGTGGCCACCGGCCGGCCCGGCCAGGTGCTGCGGGTGGCCAGGGCGCCGATCGTCGCCCTGGACGACGGGCACGACGTGGTCCTCGGCGTGGCCCGGCCCGACCCGGTGGCACCGGCCCGCTCGTTTCATGGCGTGACCTACGAGGTGTGGGAGCCGGTGTCGACGTTCGCCGGAGCCACCGCCGCCGACCGGGTGTACCTGCTGGACCGCGCGTCGGGCACGGTGAGCTTCGCGCCGAGGCTGGACCTGCGCGACACCGCCGGCGCGCAGCCCCGGGTCGTCGGCGCGCTGCCGCCGGCCGGTGCGGAGATCCGGATGTGGTACTCGACCGGCGGTGGCGTGGCCGGCAACGTGGCGGCGAACACCGTGTCCGCGATGCGCGACCCGATCCCGGGCGTGCGGGTCACCAATCCCGCGCCGGCCCGGGGTGGGCTGGCCCTCGAGGACGTGACCGGCATGCTGGCCCGCTGGCGTTACGAACAGTCCCAGTGGCGACGGGCCATCACCGCCCGGGACTTCGAGATCCTCGCCGTCTCGCCGGCGGTCGCCCGAGCCGGCGCCGCCATCGGCGAGGGGCGGGTCCGGGTCCGGCTGGTGCCCCGGGTGGAGGCGCAGGCCCGGCCCGGCTGGCGGCTGACGGCCGAGGTGCTCACCGAGCACCAGGACGCCGAGGTGCTCGCGGCCACCCAGGCACTGCTGGACGAGCGGCGGCCGCTCACCACCACGGTCGTCACCGAGTGGGCCCGCTACAAACCCGTTTCGGTACGCGGTCGCGTGATCGTCCCGGCCCACGAGGACCCCGACCTGGTCCGCGCGTACCTTGAGGAGCGCCTGTACCAGGTGATCAGCCCGGCGCCGGCCGCGGGCCGCAACGACGGCCTGCCGTTCGGCGAGCCGCTGGGTGCCACGGTCGTGAACCGGGTGATCGAGGAGTGTGCCCCGGAGAAGTCCCGGGTCGAGAACCTCCGGCTCGTCGTCCAGGACGCACCGGACACCCGGACCCGGGCAGTCGAGGTGGACCCGGCGCGCCCGGACGTCTGGTACGCGGGCAGCGACGACGCGCTCTTCCGCTCCACCAACGGCGGCGCGGGCTGGGAGGCGGTCGCCCGCTTCCCCGACGTGGTGGTGTCCCGCCTCGCGCTCCGGACCGGCCTGCTCGCCGTGGTCGCCGGTAACCGCGTGCACCTGTCGAAGGACTCCGGAGACAGCTGGACCGTCCTGGGCGAGCTGGAACCCTCGGTGACCGGCGCGGCGTGGGTGGACCGGGACGGGATGCCGGCGCTGCTGCTGGCCACCGACGCCGGGCTGTACGAGCTGTCGACAGCGCCGGGCTCGGCGCCGCTCCAGGTGATGGTCGACGACGCCGACCCCGATCGCGGCCTCGCCGCGGTGACGTCGTTCGTCACGGCCGACGGTGTCGCCGGCGTCGCGCTCGCCGCCCAGGCGCGACGGGGTGTCTACCTGTCGTCGGCCGGGGGCCGCCCGAACACCTTCACCATGATCGGCCTGGTCGACACGGACGTGCGGACGCTCGCGGTACGCCAGGACGGGACGGCGACGGTCCTGTGGGCCGGCGCGGGCGAGGCCGACCCGAGGAAACCGGGGAAGGGATGCCTGCGGGCCCGGCTGCTCGACGGCGACGTGCACTGGGAGACGCTCTCCAGCGACTGGACCGGCGGCACCTGCTGGGACCTCGCGTTCACCGGGTCGACGGTGCTGGCCGCCTCGCAGAGCGGGGGCGTGCAGCGGCTCGATCTCGGCAAGGCCGGCCCGTTCTGGGAGTCCGCGCCGGTGAGCAGTGGCCTGCCGCTGCGTGACCGGACCCGGTTCGACGCGGTCGAGACGATCGCGGTGACGGCCGGTGGACGTCCGGTGATCGGCACCAGCAAGGGTGTGTACCTGGAGACCGCGACCGACCAGTGGGCCGCTGTCGCGCACCGGGAGGGCCCGGTGACTATTCCGCAGGGCTGGCTGCCGTGCTCGGCCGAGCACGAGATCGAGGTGGTCCGCGACACCGTCTGACAGGGAACCGCGAGGTCCTCGTGTCACCAGCCGCAGCGGTTCGTCTGCTGCCGTTGCTGAACTCCGGACATCGGGGGTCAGGGCCAGAGCAACTCGTGGGTCCAGCCGGCGGTGCTGCGGGCGTACCGAAGTCTGTGGTGTTTGCGGTCTTTGTCGCCCTGCCAGAATTCGACCTCGTCGGCGGTCAGCGTGTAGAGGGTCCACTCCGGCGCGACGAAACCGGGATCGGCGTCGAGACGCTCCCGGGCCTGTGCCAGCGCGCGGTCCAGGGTGCCGCGATCGGTCAGCGGCCGGCTCTGGCGGCCGAGGGCGGCCTCGGCCCGCGAGCCGGCCGGGCGGGCCAGGAAGTCCGCGGCGCTGCGCTCGGCCGGCTCGGGCCGGACCCGCCCGCGGACCCTGATCTGGCGGGCCTGCGTCGGCCAGTGGAAGGTCAGCGCGGCGGCCGGATGCCGGTCCAGCTCGCGGCCCTTCGGGCTGGCCGCATGCCCGGCGAACTGCCAGCCGCCGGCGTCGACGTTCTTGAGGATGAGCACCCGCGCGTTCGGGAGACCATCGGTGCCGACGGTCGACAGCGTCATGGCGTGCGGCTCCCGGACCCCGCCCTCGACCGCCCCGGCAAGCCACTCGGCGAACAACGTCTCGGGCTCGGCGGGCACCCCGGAAGCGTCGAAGACGGGCAGCTCGCCGGTGAAGACCGGCAACCCCCGCAGATACTGCCGCATGTCAGTGTCGATCATGCTCCGACGCTAAACCCGCACCTCAGGGTCCAGGTCAAGCGCCGTAGATCTCGTGCCACTCCCGGACCTCGTGCGACTTCACCAGGCCGTTGACGACGAACGGGTCGCCGGCCACGAACTCGTCGGCCGCCGCGCGGGTGCGGAAGATCGACATCGAGCCCTGCGTCTGGGGGTCGCCGAACGTGCCGACCAGCAGCAGGTCGCCACGGGCGTGGAACTCGTCGAGCCGGGCCTTGTGCGCGGCGAAGTGCTCCTGCGCGCGGCTCAGCACGTCGTCGGCGGACCGGTAGAACACCACGTATTTGATCGTCATCGCCCTCATCCTCGCTTGTGTTCGTCACCGCTAACGTAAGCGACGGCTAACGAATAGGCAAGGGGCATACTGTCGATCGTGAGAAGACGGGCTGTGCTGGTCCTGGGCGTGGTGATCCTGCTCGCCGGCGTCGGTGGCGTGGTGGGCGTGCGGTGGTGGCAGAGCCGGGCGCCCTATCGGCCGGAGGTGCTGCACGCCCGGGCGACCCTGCGGATCGTCGACCAGGCGACCGCCGACGCCGCGCTGGCCCCGGTCGGCGCGCAGCACGCCGAGCCGGGCGAGCAGATCTTCCTCGGCCGCGTGACCTGGACGCCGCCCGCCGACGCGCGCGAGGGCGACTCGTTCCGGATCGTCCTGCTGGACAAGCGCAGCCACCTGATGCCCGGCTTCATCGCGGTGACCGCCGCCGACCCGGACGACGTCGGCACCGGCTCGGACGGCTCGCTCGACGCCGCCGCCGAGCGGTACCCGTGGCTGCGGGGGATCGGCGTCCGGGAGATCAACGGCTCGTTCTGGAGCGCCGGCAGCGCCGTGACGGTGTCGGCGGTGGACGCGTCCCCGGTGACGTTCCAGACCGTGCTGCACCGGGCCGTGGAGGGCACGCCGCCGGAGAACGAGGTCGCCACCGGGCCGGCGGCGGTGGAGGACCTGCTCGTCGCCCTGATCGGGGTCGGCCCGGACGGCCAGGTCTACTGGGCCGAGCGCCTGCTGAACTAAGGCCTGTTTCATAACCCGACCGGGGCTGCGGCGTGGCCAGGAGCGCGCCTGGCAGCGTCCGCGATTTGCCCGCATACAACACCGGTATGCGGGCAAATCGCGGCCGTTGCCAGCCACACTCCTGACCTCGCCTCGCACTCGGCCGGGTTATGAAACAGGCCTTAGCGCTTGAGCTCAACCCCGCTTGAGGTTGCAGGATGGCTCACATGACGGTGATCGAGGAGATCCGGCGGGCCCTGGACGAGCAGCAGACCGTGGACATCACCACGATCGGGCGGCGCAGCGGCCGGCCCCGCCGCATCGAGACGTGGCGTTACCGCGCGGCCGGCCGCTACTGGCTGTCCGGCAGTCCCGGCCGCCGCGACTGGTATGCGAACCTGGTCGCCCACCCCGAGTTCACTCTCCACCTGAAAGATCACGACCTTCCGGTACGCGCCCGCCCGGTGACCGACCCGGACGAGCGCGCCCGCGTCTTCGGCGAGATCGTGCCGAACCTGGGCTGGGCCGGCACCGTGGAGTCCTGGCTGGCCGGAAGCCCGCTCGTGGAGATAGAGCTGGCGACCGGCCCCGGCACGGCTACCCCGCCTGGCTGACCGCCGGGAACAGCAGCGACTCCAGCTCCTCGCCCGGCATCGGCCGGGCGAAGTGGTAACCCTGCGCGTTCAGGCAGCCCAGCCCGGCCAGCTCGGTGGCCTGCTCGGCCGACTCGACGCCCTCGGCGATCGTGGTCAGGTTCATCATCCGGCCCAGCCGCAGCACGGTGTCGGCGACCACGGCGCTCTGCGCAGTGCCGTTGAGCACCGAGACGAACGACTGGTCGATCTTCAGGATGTCGATCGGCAGCTGGGTCAGATACCGCAGCGTCGAGTACCCGGTGCCGAAGTCGTCCAGCGCCACCCGCACCCCGAGGTCGTGCAGGCGGTGCAGCTCGGAGACCACGTCGGCGTTGTCCACCTGGACGCTCTCGGTGATCTCGATGATCAGCGCGGCGCCCGGCAGCCCGGTCTCGGCCAGCACCCGGGCCACCCGGTCGGCGAACCCGCCGTTCAGCTGCCGGGCCGACGCGTTCACCGCGAGGTGCAGGTCGCGTCCGGCGGCCCGCCAGCCGGCGATCGCGGCGCACGCCTCGGCGAGCACCCACGCGCCGATCTCGTCGATCGCGCCGATCCGCTCGGCGAGCGGGACGAACGCGCCCGGCGGGATCATCCCGTGCGCCGGGTGCTGCCAGCGGACCAGCGCCTCCACGCCGGTGATCGCGCCGGACGGCAGCTCGACCACCGGCTGGTAGTAGACCCGCAGCTCACCGCGCTCGGCGGCACCCCACAGGTCGGTGGCCAGCTGCTTCTGGTCGCTGGTCGGCCCGGGGCCGTTCTTGATCCGGCGCTTGTCGGCGTACATCGCCTCGTCGGCCCGGCGGATCACCGCCTCGCCGTCGCTCTCGCCCGGCTCGGTCAGCGCGATGCCGACCGCCGAGCGCATCTGCACCACCACGTCACCGATCATGACCGGCAGCTCCATCTGCTGGCGCAGCCGGCGGACCACCGCCTCGGCGTTCTCCCGGCTGCCGATGTCGGAGAGCACCACGGCGAACTCGTCGCCGCCGAGCCGGCCGACCACGTCCGAGCCGAGCACGGAACGGCGCAGCATGCCGGCGAACTCCACCAGCAGCCGGTCACCCGCGGCGTGCCCGAGCGTGTCGTTGACCTCCTTGAACCCGTTCAGGTCGGCGAGCAGCACGGCGACCGGCTGGCCGTTGCGGATCGACCGGGCCAGGGCCCGGGCCAGCGCGTCCCGCAGCCGGGCACGGTTGGCCAGCCCGGTGAGCGGGTCGGTGACCGCGAGCTGGTGGTTCTCGCGCAGCGCGAAGACCTGGCGGACCACCACGATCGCGGTCAGCGTGATGCAGCCGGCGACCAGGCCGAGCCACGGGTAGGCGGCGCCCTGCCGCACCGCGGCCACGGCCAGCAGGACGAAACCGATCAGCACGCTCAGGTACGGCATCCGGCTGACCGCGCCCTCCGGCCCGCCCACGAACCGCCGGCGGCTGGACGCCCGGCTCTGCTCGAACGCGGCCGAGGCGATCAGGAAGTGCCCGATGATCCAGCAGGAGAACTGCCAGGTGGTGATGCTCTCGAAGACCGGGTGCGAGCGCAGGTAGCCGAGGTAGACGTTGCCGACCATCTCGAACAGCAGGGCCGCGGCGAGCAGGCGCATCGACCGGCGGACCGCGGCGTCGACACCCTGCAACAGCACCAGCGTGACCCCGAAGAGCAGGACCACGTCACCGATCGGGTACGCCACCGCGCCGGCGATCGCCGCGCCCGGCAGGTCGTGCGCGGCCAGCGCCGGCCCGAGCACGAAGTACCACATCACCATGGCGCCGGCGACCACCACGGTCCCGACGTCCATCAGCAGCTTCCAGCGGGCCAGCCCGCCGCTCCCACGCCGCGGCAGCGACAGCAGCCCCACCAGCATCACCGGGGTGAACGACAGCCGGAAGATGTCGCCCGGCGCCGGGAAGCCGTGGGTGCCGAAGACCGCGAACGAGATCGAGCAGGCGGCCAGCACCAGACTCGCCGCGCCGATCCAGCGCCACGCCCGCCGGGTGCGCTCCTCCAGCCCGCGCCGGAAGCTCGCCAGGAACGCGAACACCGCCCCGGTCACGTCGAAGGCGAGGATCACCGGGCCGGCGACCGCGTCGATCTCGTCCTGCCCGTGGAACTCACCGAGCAGCAGGTAGCTGACCACGCTCGCCACCACCGTGCCGGACACGCCGTAGAAGGCAAGCGGGCGCCATCGCTTGAACATGTCGTCCTTCCCTGTGCTGTCGGTCAGCGATCCCTCATCGGCCCGCGGGACGGTGACGTGACCGGCACGGGCCACATCAAACCGGCATGCAACCCGGCTGGGCAGCGGCAACCCAGCCGATACCGATTCGCACTGCAACGGCGACCGGTCGCGCCGAAGAGCCGGACGGAACCAGCCCGCCGTCATCCGGAGGAACCAGCCATGAACCCGCCCCTGGTAGTCATCGCCGAGGACGACCGCGACGTCCGGGAACTGCTCACCTTCGCGCTGGAGCACGCCGGTTACCGCACGGTGGCCGCTCGCGACGGCGCCACCGCGGCCCGCCTGATCGCCACGGAGAATCCCGCCGCGCTGATCACCGACGTCCGGATGCCCGACATGAACGGCATGGACCTCTGCCGCCTGGTCCGCCGCACTCCGGCCAGCCACGACCTGGCCATCCTGATGTTCTCCGCCAACATCCACCCCTACGACGTCGACGCGGGCCTGGACGCGGGCGCCGACCGATACCTGCCCAAGCCGCTGTCCCCGCGCCGCATCCTCACCGAACTTCACGAGGTCCTCAGCGGCGCCCGTACGTCACGCCTGCCGATGACCCCGCACCCGGGCACCCGCATCGGTGGCGTCTTCTCGCTGGCCTGACCGGCGTCAGCCGACGGCCGCCAGGAAGTCCGAGTAGAACACGCCCAGGCCGGCGGCCACGCAGACGCCGGCGATGGTCCAGAACCGGACCACGATGTTGACCTCGCTCCACCCGGCCAGCTCGAAGTGGTGGTGCAGCGGCACCATCCGGAAGACACGTCTGCCGGTGGTCCGGTACGAGACGATCTGGATCACCCAGGTGACCGTGATGATCACGAACAGGCCGCCGATCAGGATCGCGAGCAGCGTGGTGCGGGTCGCCACCGCGAGCCCGCCGATCAGGGCGCCGAGCCCGAGCGCGCCCACGTCGCCCATGAAGATCCGCGCCGGGGACGTGTTCCACCACAGGAAGCCCACGCAGGCGGCGGCGGCCGCGGCGGCGATGATGGCGATCTCCAGGGGGTCGCGGACCTGGTAGCAGTAGTCGTTCGCGCGGGCGTACGTCGCGTCGGCGCACCAGTGCCGGTACTGCCAGTACCCGATCAGCGCGTACGCCGCGAGCACCAGGGTCGAGGCGCCGGTGGCCAGGCCGTCGAGGCCGTCGGTGAGGTTGACGCCGTTCGACATCGCCGTGATCACGAAGACGAAGACCATCACCGAGCCGACCTTGCCGACGTTCAGCCAGCTGATGTCCTGGATGAACGAGATGTGCTCGCTGGCCACGGTCTGGCCGTTGGTGCTCGCCACATAGAGGGCCGCGATGCCGAACCCGGTGCCGACCACCGCCTGGCCGAGCAACTTGCCCTTGGCGGACAGGCCGTCGGAGTTGCGCTTGCGGACCTTGAGGAAGTCGTCGAGGAAGCCGATCGCGCCGCAGAAGACGAACAGCCCGAGCAGGACGAGGGCCGTCATGGTCGGCTTCTCCTGCGCGATCTGCCGCTCGGGCAGCGTGGTCAGCGCCAGGTGCCCGGCGACATAGGCGACCAGGGTCGCGAGGATGAACGCGACGCCGCCCATCGCCGGGGTGCCCTTCTTGCCCTCGTTCGAGGCGAGCCCCAGGGAACGGATCGGCTGCCCCGCCTTGAGCGCGCTGAAGACCCGGATCGCCACCGGCGTGCCGAACAGCGAGATGACGAACGCGACCGCGGCCGCAACGATGACCGCCCTCACCGGCGAGTCTCCATGAGATCAGCATCAACGATCATGGGCGATGATCTTGCCATCCGGCGGCGGCGTCGCGCGCGATCGAGGGCCGGAGATTCGCCACTACTTTCTCGTCACTCCGCGGCCAGGAACGGCAGTGTCAGCACCACCTCGAACCCGCCGTCCGGATGCGGCCCCGCCTCCAGGGCGCCGCCGTACAGCGCCGCCCGCTCCCGCATCCCGCGCAGCCCGTGCCCGCCGGTCGCGGATGCGGCCGGCACCGACGGCCCGGTGTCGCGGACCCGTACGACCAGGTCGTCCTCGCGATAGTCCACGGTGACCGCGGCCGGCCCGTGCCCGGTGTGCTTGAGCACGTTGGTCAGCGCCTCCTGCACCATCCGGTACGCACACACGTCCACCCCGCGCGGCACCTCCCGCACCTCGCCGGTGACGGTCAGCTCCACCGGCAGACCCGCGCCCCGGATCCGGCCGACCAGTTCGGGCAGCCGGGCCAGCCCGGACGCCGTCGTCTCGTCCGCGCCGCTCAGTGGCGCCTTGCGCAGCAGGATCAGCAGCCGGCGCATCTCCTCCTGCGCCTGCGCGCTGGTCTCCAGCACCGCACCCAGCGCGGTCCGCGCGGTGTCCCGGTCCGAGTCGAACACGTACCAGGCGAGGCCGGCCTGCACCGACACCACGGCCATGTGGTGCGCCACCACGTCGTGCAGCTCGCGGGCCACCCGGATGCGCTCGTCGTCGACCGCACGGCGGGCCTTCTCCTCCTGCTCGTCGCGCAGCCGCGCGGTCAGCTCGGTCAGCCGCCGTGCCCGGGTGCCGAACCAGCAGATCACCACCGGCCAGACCAGTGCCTGGGACAGCAGCGTGAGGTATTCGTTCTCGCCACCGCGCAGCCCGCCGTAGATCCAGACCGCGTCGAGCAGCAGCACCGCGGCGACCGCTTCGCGCAGCGGCCGGTGCGCGGCGACCGTGTAGACGGCGAGCAGTGCCCCGGCGCTGTTGACCACCGGCCAGAACCCGGCCGCGATGTAACCGGTCCAGATCAGGCAGTAGGCGACCAGCACGGGGAGCGGGAAGTAGCGGCGGAACACCAGGGTCGTGCAGGCGGCAACGGTCAGCGCGTAGCCGAGCGGGTCGGGCGCGCGCATGCCGGCGGGTGGCTGCTGATGACCCAGGGCCAGGTTCACGCACAGGACCGCGGCCGCCAGGGCCGCGTCGACGACGATCGGATGGCGCCGGGCGAAACTCCGCACCCGACCTCGCATCGGCACACGGTATCCCGCACGCGCGCGCGACACGTCAACCGTGCGTGGCAGGGCTCCTGCAACCAGGGGTGTAGATCAGGCCTGCCGGCCCGGCGTCACCAGGCCCGCCTCGTAGGCCAGCACCACCGCCTGCGCCCGGCTGGCCAGCCCGAGCTTGGCCATCGTCCGGTTGACGTGCGTCTTCACGGTCGCCTCCGAAATGATCAGCTGGGCCGCGATGTCAGCGTTCGACAACCCGGTGCCGATCAGCCGCAGAACCTCGGACTCGCGGCTGGTCAGGGCGCTCAGCTCGGGTCGTGGTCCGCTCTGCGGCCCAACCCGTCCGGTGTACGACTCGACGAGCCGCCGCGTCACCGTGGGCGCGAACAGCATCTCCCCGTCCGCGACCTCGGTCACCGCCGCGATCAGCCGCTGCGGGGGAGTGTCCTTGAGCAGGAACCCGTGCGCCCCGGCGCGCAGCGCGTCGTACACGTACTCGTCCAGGTCGAACGTGGTCAGCATCAGCACCCGGGGCGCCCGCTCGCCGCCCTGGGCGAGGATGTGCCGGGTCGCCTCGATGCCGCTCATGTCGTGCATCCGGATGTCCATCAGCACCACCTCCGGCTGGTGCTGTGCGGCCAGCCGCACCGCGGCGGTCCCCGAATCCGCCTCGCCGACCACCTCGATCTCCGGCGCGGCCCGCAACAACGCGGCGAGGCCGGCCCGGATCAGCACCTGATCGTCGACCACCAGTACACGGACCATCCGACCATTCTGGCCAACGCGTGCACGTGCCCTGGTACCACTTCCGCCGTACCGGATACCGCGCTGGGTGGGTGCGGAATTCCACCCACGGCCGGACGACCGCATCGATGTCCGTCGGTAACTTCAGGTTTCGAAGCGGTACGGGCAAAGACGTTCGTACCCGGAATCTGGGGGGATTTCCGATGAAAACAGCAACGGCACGCCGGCTGCTCGTCGGCGGCACCACCGCGCTCGCGCTGACCACCGGCGGGCTCGCCGCGGTGGCCACGCCGGCCCAGGCCGCCTCCGAGTGGAAGGCGGTCGCCAAGAGCGGGACGAACAACTGCCGGGAGCGGTCGCTGGCGATCGGCGGCCGGGCGGTCAGCTGGAGCAAGGTCTGCTGGTCCGGCACCAAGGTCTGGACCATCGGGTTCGCCGGTGACACCAGCGACGACGGCCTCGCCGCGGTGCTCAACGTCCGTTACCGGATCAAGAAGAACGGCAAGTGGAGCGGCTGGCACCACCGCCGGCTGGCGGTCGACAAGAACCCGTACGGCGAGGGCAAGTGGTCGTCCTGGCAGCGCTCGAGGTTCCCGACCAAGGACCTCCATTTCAAGCTGTGCCTCCAGGACGGCAGCGTGGTCTACAGCTGCAGCGGCGCCTGGTCCTGACCGGCGGGATGCCCCCGGGAAACGGTGGAGCGGCCGTTTCCCGGGTTCCCCGACCGGGGTGATGAATCAAATTGGTTTGATGTAATCTGCGGGGGTGAGCGCACCACCGGCCTTCCTCACCGCCGCCGGGCACCCGGTGCGCTGGCGGCTGCTCACCGAGCTGGCCCGCACCGACCTGGCCGTCCGTGAGCTGACCGCCCTGCTCGGCCAGCCGCAGAACCTGGTCTCCTACCACCTGGGCAAGCTTCGCCGCAGCGAGCTGGTGACCGCCCGCCGCAGCAGCGCCGACGGCCGCGACACCTATTACTCCCTCGACCTCACCCGCTGCGGGGCCCTGCTGGCCGGCGCCGGGGGAGACCTGCACCCGGCCCTGCGCCTGCGCCCGCCCACCAGCACCGGACCGGCCGGCGCGCGGGTGCTGTTCCTGTGCACCGGCAACAGCGCCCGCTCCCCGATGGCCGAGGCCCTGCTGCGCGCGCGGACCGCCGGCCGGGTCGAGGCGCACAGTGCCGGCAGCCGTCCCAAGCCGATCCACCCGCTCGCCGTGACCGTCCTGGCCGCCCGCGGGATCGACCTCAGCGGTGCCCGGCCCCGGCACCTCGACGAGTTCGCCGGGCAGCGGTTCGACCACGTGATCACCCTGTGCGACCGGGTCAAGGAGGTCTGCCCCGAGTTCCCCGGGCATCCCCGGCCCACCCACTGGAGTCTTCCGGAGCCCGCTGACCTGGCCACGTTCGGCCAGGTCGCCGACCGGCTCGACGACCGGATCGGCCACCTGGCGCACCTCATCGGAGCCACGAAGGAGGCGTCATGACCGACGGCACCGTGCACGTCCGCTACCTGGTCGACGACGTGCAGTCCGCGATCGACTTCTACACCACCCACCTCGGGTTCACCCCGGACCGGGTGTTCCTGCCGGCGTTCGCCGATGTCCGCCGGGGCAACCTGCGGCTGCTGCTGTCCGGGCCGGACAGCTCGGCGGGCCGCCCGATGCCCGACGGACGCCGCCCGCAGCCCGGCGGGTGGAACCGTATTCACCTGCTCGTCGACGACATCGACACGGAGGTGGCCCGGCTGCGGGACAGCGGGGTCGCCTTCCGCAGCGAGGTGGTGTCCGGCCCGGGCGGCCGCCAGATCGTCCTGGACGACCCGGCCGGCAACCCGGTGGAGCTGTTCCAGCCGGCGGGCGCCTGAGTGCCGGCCGTCCAGGCGCGCGCCGACCTGCTGACCGTGCTGCTCCAGCCGGCGGGCGCCTGAGTGCCGGCCGTCCAGGCGCGCGCCGACCTGCTGACCGTGCTGCTCCAGTGGGGGCGGATCGGCTGCGTCGGCTTCGGCGGACCGCCCGCGCACATCGCCCTGCTGCGCAAACTGTGCGTGGACGACCGCAGGTGGCTGGACGCGCGCGAGTTCGAGGACGCCATCGCCGCCTGCAACCTGCTGCCCGGCCCGGCCTCCACCCAGCTGGCGATCTTCTGCGCCTGGCGGGTCCGCGGCCGGGCCGGCGCGGTCGTCGGCGGGGCCGCGTTCATCCTGCCCGGCCTGATCGCCATCCTGGCCCTGGCCGCGCTGTTCCTCGGCGACCCGCCGACGTGGGTCCGGGCCGCGGGGGCCGGCGCCGGCGCGGCGGTCGCCGCGGTCGCCCTCCAGGCCGGCACCAGCCTGATCCCGGCCGGCTGGCAGCGCGCCCCGCAGCAGAGCAGCCGCCCGCGCTGGCTCGCCTACCTGCTGCTCGGCGCGGCCGGCGCGGCAACCCTCGGCCCCTGGCTGGTCCTGCTGCTGATCGCCTGCGGCTTCGCCGAACTGGCCGCCCAGCGCCTGCCCGCGGCCCGCGACGGCTCGGCCCCGCCGCGGCAAGGGTCAGCACTGGCCCTGGCCGGTCTCGGTGGCGGTGTCCTGGCCCCGCTGGTCTGGACGGCCGTCAAGGTCGGCGCGCTGTCCTACGGCGGCGGCTTCGTGATCATCCCGCTGATGCAGGCCGACGCGGTCGACCGGCACCACTGGATGACCGCCGCCGAGTTCCTCAACGCGGTGGCGCTCGGCCAGATCACGCCCGGCCCGGTCGTTCACACGGTCGCCGTGGTCGGTTACGCCGCGGCCGGAGTCGCCGGCGGCCTGCTGGCTGCCGCGGTCGCCTTTAGTCCGTCGTTCGCCTTCATCCTGCTCGGCGCCGACCGCTTCGACCAGCTCCGGGCCAACCGTCACGTCCGAGCCTTCCTCGACGGCACGGCTCCGGCCGCCATCGGCGCGATCCTGGGCTCCGCCGTCCCGCTGGCCCTCGCCCTCACCGAACTCTGGCAGTTCGCCGTCCTGGCCGGCGCCACCCTCCTGGCCCTGGCGTTCCGCCGTGGCCCCGTCCTCATTCTCTCCACCGCGGCCGTCGCGGGCGTGCTCCTGGTCCTGGCGGGAGCCCCGCTCCCACACTGAGCACGCGCTCCCGGCCGATCTCGCCGTGGGCGCCAGGCCAGGCAGCCGCCGGCCACTGACCGGCCGCCGCTCACGGTCGCGGCCACACGAGCCGTGCCGCTCGGGTCCGCGCTTCGCCTCAGACCGACATTTCCGGTACGGACGGGTGCTGCGACCGTACGGAAAATGTGCGACCGGAGTCGCGAGGGAAACGCGGACCGCAACCGCCGTCCATCCCTGCTGACGCTGCCGCGGCCGGTAGCTGGCGGCGGAGCCGTGGCCGGCGGACTTTATGATCACGGCGTGCTGGTATCGGAGGATGAGGCGTTCCGGCGGGCGGGCGCGGACGCCGAGGTGGTGGACGCCGGCGACGTCACCTACGCTCGAGGCCGCGACGCCCTGGTGATCATCGTGGCGGCGGGGGAGCGACCGGACGGCAGCCAGCTCGCCAGCCGCGAGGACGTGACGCTGCGCCGGCCGTTCCCGGGCCCGGTGACCGACTGGCTCGGCGATCACCGGCGGCCGTGGCTCGGGTTCGTCCGGCTGAGCGACGGCTGTCTCCCGCTGGGGCGGCTGCGCGAGGTCTGCCGCTACGGCGGCGGGACGGATCTGATCGACAACGGCTACTTCCCGCGCGACCCCGCGGCGGACACCGGCCTGCAGGGCATCGATCTGGCGCTGGAGAAGCGGCTCCCGTCCCGGGCGCTGGACCTGGCGAGGCCGGCCGGGGACGAGCCGGTCCCCGGCGTCGGCTGGCTGCTCGACGTCCAGCACGACCGGGTCGCCGCGCTGCGCGAGTTCCTCACCGGCTGGTACGCCGACGTCCCGGAGCAGGAGCCGGACGGGATCGAGCCGTCGATGGAGCTGCCCGAGCCGCTCCGGGTCTTCTACGAGCTGGCCGCCCGCAAGCCGATCATCTACGGCACGCAGGACACCGTCCGCCGGCCGGAGGAGCTGGAGTACGACGACGACTTCGACGGTGTCCCGTTCGCCGACGAGAACCAGGGCGTCTGGACCCGGGTGATCAATTTCGACCTCGACGACCCGCCGGTCTACGACGACGGCGAGCCGGACGCGGAACCGCTGAGCGGCTTCCTCCTCCAGTTCGCCCTCATCGAGGCGGTCATGTCGGCACCCTACGCGGGGCAGGCCGAGCTGACCGAGGCGGAACGGGACCGGTTCGTCGAGGGACTCATCCCGGTGCCGCTCGCGCCGGCGAGGTTCCCGGTCGATCCGACCCGGATCTACGTGGCGCCGGGCCTGATCGCCCTCACGTTCCCCTCCGACGAGGCGTTCGGGCTCACCGTCGCCGGCCGCCGGCGGTCGGCGCTGCGCGAGGTGCGGGAGCCGGGCTTCGCCTGGGCGAACTTCACCGGCTGAATCCGTCGATGCGTTGTGTGGCGCTCGCGGTTTCGGGTATCCGATGCTCATGGCTGCCAAGAAGAAATCTCAACTGGACGCCGCCGACCGCAACGCGATGTCGGACAGCACGTTCGCCTTCCCCCGGCTGCGCAAGGAACCGCTCAACGACGCCAAGCACGTGCGCAACGCGATCGCCCGGTTCGATCAGGTCCGCGACGTCACCGACAAGGAGCGGGACGAGGCGTTCCGCCGGATCAAGCGCGCCGCGGACAAGTTCGGCGTGGAGATGACCGAGAAGAGCTGGCGTGAACTCGGCAAACCGTCGGCCGCCCGGAAGTCCTCGGACAGGGACAAGTCGAAGGCTCAGCTGTACGCCGAGGCCCGCGACCGCGGGGTCACCGGCCGCTCGACGATGACCAAGGCCGAGCTGATCAAGGCCCTGGGCGGCTGACCGGCTCCCGGGCGTGGTCGCTGCGGCGGCCCCGTGGCCGGGGTCGCGCTTGTTGATCACCGGCGGCATACTCTCCCGGTGCGCCGCTCCGTGAACCTCGCGCTGTCCGCCGGCGTCGCTGTCGCCTGCGGGCTGGCCGCCGTCGCCGCCACGTCCGTCATCGGCCCGTCCGCACCCTCGGCTGACCCCGCTGTGGTGGCCGCGGCCACCACAGCGGCGGCCGCTCCCACCACGGCTCCGGTCCGGCCCGCCCTGTGTGACGCCAAGCGTCCGCCCGCGCGGGACCCGTTCCCGTTCAACAAGGACGCGGCGAGCCGGGACCGCCTGCTCGACTTCATCGACCTGCTCGGCAACGGCGAGACCTTCACCGGTGGGGCCGGGTCGTTCGGCCCGCTGGACGCCGCCGGACTGGCCGCCCTGTTCGAGGGCCGGTGGCTCGACCCCGACGACCGGCAGAACGCCGCACCGTCCGCCTGGGACATCTTCCAGTTCGTCTGCGCCCACCCGGGTGCGTTCGCCCAGGGCTACGCGGTCAGCCCGGACCGCGACGACTACCGGGTCTCCCTGGAGACCGTGTGGGCCCCGCAGATCGACGAACCCCTCCGCGCCGCCGCCCTCGAGTTCTGCGTGGACGCCGACGCCGTCGAGACCTCCGACCACCTGGAATGCTTCTGGGACTGACCGGTCGCACCGGGGGAGCGGCTCGATCAGCCGGCCTGGGTGAGGGCCTGCCGCAGGCGGTGCACGTGGGCGTCGACCTGGGCGCGGTCGTATCCGCGGAGCACCACGGCGAAGTCGGCGGCGGCGAGGGCGTCGCGGGCGGCCGCGCGGGCGAACTCGCTGCCCGAGTCCAGGGCCTGGTGCGCCTGGGCGATCGCCTTGTCGACGCCGATCCGGTCGTAACCGCGCAGCACGACCGTGAACTGTGGGGCGGGGACGCTCGCCGGGCTGATCGGTGTGCCGGCCGAGCCCAGGGCCTGCTGTGCCGCGGCGACCGCCCGGTCGACCTCGGCGCGGTCGTAGCCGCGCAGGACCACCGTGAACGCGGCGCCGGCCAGGGCGTCCCGGGCCGCCGCGCGGGCGGTGTCGCTGCCCGAGTCGAGAGCCTGCTCCGCCTGCGTGAGTACCTTGTCGACCTCGACGCGGTCGTAACCGCGGAGCACCACCGTGAATTCACGACTCCCCATGATCGGCAACCTTAGGGACCGGCCTCCCGTCACGGCAATTCGTCGTCCGGAACCACCGGGATCTCGTCGTCCGGCACCGGTGCCGGACGGCCGGCCCGCCGCCGGCTGCGCCCGGCGAGCAGCAGGGTGACCAGCCACGGGACCAGCAGCCAGCCCAGCGCACAGAGCGAGCCGTTGACCTCGTCGGCCCAGAAGTACTCGTCGTCGAAACCACGCCACTTCGAGATCGCGAACGAGGCGACGAACCAGGTCATCACCAGGACGGAGACGATGACCCCGAGGCGCCGGGTCCGTGCCGAGCTCGCACTGCCGCTGACCAGGCCGAGCCCGATCATCACGAACGGCATGAAGAACAGCCAGGCCCCGAGCATCACGAACATGTAGGCCGCGCCGGCATCCGCCATGATCATGACTGTCACTCTCGCAGGTTGCCGCAAACCGTACGGAAAATGCCGCGCGAGGCCGGGCGCCCTCCGGCAGACTGCCGGGCATGATCGACGAGGTGCGCAGTGTCGCCGACCTGGCCGCCCGCACGGCGTCCGGTCAGCGGGTCAAGTACGTCCATTTCTGGGGGCACACGCCGTCCCGCGACGGGAGTGTCAGCGCGAGTTGCCTGAGTCAGTGGTCGCCGGAGGGTTTCACCGTCGACGGCGTCCGGTTCGCGACGGCCGAGCACTACATGATGTGGCGCAAGGCCGAACTGTTCGGGGACACCGCCTCGGCCGGGCACATCCTGGCCGCCGGCCACCCGCGGCAGGCGAAGACGCTGGGCGGCCGGGTCACCCCGTTCGACCAGCAGACCTGGGACGAGCATCGGTTCGCCATCGTCGTCGCCGGCAACCTCGCCAAGTTCCGGCAGAACCCCGAGCTGGGCACATTCCTGCTGGGCACCGGCAACCGGGTGCTGGTCGAGGCCAGCCCGATGGACCGCGTCTGGGGCATCGGCCTGACCCGTGACGACCCCCGCGCCGACGACCCGTCCCGCTGGCGAGGCCTCAACCTGCTGGGCTTCGCCCTGATGGAGGTCCGCGCCCGGCTGCGCGGGTAATCCGGTGGCGTGCCGGGCCGGATCGGCGCGAGACTGCGGTCGATGGGAGCTCTCGACGCGCACGCGACCCGGGTGGCCGCCGGGGCCGTGATCCGGTTCCGGCCGACCGGGTCGTCGATGGTGCCGCTGATCCGCAGCAGGCAGCTGGTCACCGTCGCCCCGGTCGACCCGGCCAGACTGGAGGTCGGCGACATCGTGCTGGCCCGGGTCGCCGGGACGACCTATCTGCACCTCGTCTCGGCACTCGACCCGGCGGCCGGGCGGGTGCAGATCAGCAACAACCGCGGCCGGGTGAACGGCTGGACCGGCCACGCCCGCGTCTTCGGCATCTGCACCGAGGTCGACGGGGTGCCCCGTCCGCGGGCCGCCGCGAAGGTCCGGCCCGCGTCCTGAGCCTCAGGCCGGCAGGTCGAGATGCTCGCGCAGGGTGCTCCCCGCATACTCGGTGCGGTAGACGCCGCGCTCCTGCAACTCCGGGACCAGCTTGTCCACGACGTCCTCGATGGTCCCCGGCAGCAGCTGCGGGAGCAGGTTGAACCCGTCCGCCGCCCGCTCCCGGACATAGCGCGTCCACTGGTCGGCGATCTGCCCCGGCGTCCCGACGAACGTGCTGTGCTGCGGCGTCACCTCGATCACCAGGTCGCGGATGGACAGGCCGCGCTCGGCGGCCAGCTTGCGCCACCCGGCGATCCGCTCCGCCTTGCCGGTCCGGTGCTCGATCGAGATGGTGCCGCGGGACGGGTCCAGCTCACCCTCGGCGGGCTCGATGTCGGGCAGGGGGCCCTCGGGGTCGTACCCGGAAAGGTCCTTGCCCCAGTACTGCTCCAGGAACGCGATCGCGCGCGGCCCGGTCACCTGCTCCCGCTGGATCCACCGGGCCTTCTCCGCGGCCTCGGCCGGGGTGTCCCCGAGGACCACCGACGCGCCCGGCAGGATCCGCAGCGAGTCCGCCAGCCGTCCGTACTGTGCGAGTCGCCGGCGCAGGTCGGCGGCGTAGGCGACGGCCTTGTCGAAGTCGGTGTTGGCGGAGAACACCACGTCGGCGTGCCGGGCCGCCAGATCGCGTCCGCCGGGGGAGTCCCCGGCCTGGAAGAGCACCGGCCGCGCCGGCGTGGTCGGCCCGGCGGTCACGTCGATCAGGTCGTCGTGCCGGTCCACCGTCTCGCCCCGCCACAGTGCCTTGGCGGTCTCGACGAACGCGGCGGCCCGCTCGTACCGGCGCTCGTGCGGCAGCCAGCCGCCGCGCCGGAAGTTCTCCCCGGTCCAGGCATTGTCGGTGGTCACGATGTTCCACCCGGCCCGGCCGCCGGAGATCACGTCCAGGCTCGCCAGGCGGCGGGCCAGGTCGGCGGGGAAGTTGTAGGTGGTGTTCTGGGTCGCGACCAGCCCGATCCGTCGGGTCACCCCGGCCAGGGCCGCGAGCTGGGTGATCGCGTCGGGCCGCCCGGCGACATCCAGATCGTGGACGCGTCCGCGATTTTCCCGTACGCGTAAGCCCTCGCCCAGGAAGAACGCGTCGAACAGCCCACGCTCCAGCGTCTGCGCGGTCGCCACGAACGTGTCGATGTGCGTGTGTGACCGGAACGCCGGATCGGTCCAGATCAGTTGCGGTCCCACGCCGGTGAAGAACACTCCCAGGTGCAGACGGTGCGTCATGGTGCCTCTCCTATCCGGCGACGGCGTAGTGGTTGGCCGGACGCGCCAGCCCGAGCGTGTCCCGCAGCGTCGGACCGGCGACCGGTCCGCGTCCCAGCGCGGCGGCGATCCGTGGCAGGTCGACGTCCAGCTCGGCCGGGAACAGCCGCACCCCGTCGACGACAGTGCCCAGCCGCTCGATCAGGTCCCGCAGCTCCGCCGCGTCGCCGACCAGCCGCAGCCGCCCGGGCGTCCCCCACGCGACGACCGCGTCCAGCCGGGCGAGCCGCGGCTCGGCGGTGCCGATCAGCACCTCCAGGTCGGCGAAGACCAGGGGGCGCCCGCCTCGCGTGCCTGCCGGGCCCGGTCGGCGACCTCGTCGAAGCTCGGCGCGGCGATCAGGGCGACGTCGAGGCGGTCGGTGACGCCGAGGGTGTCGGCGCCGAGCACGACCAACTGCCCCTGCGGCGGACGCGGGGTGATCAGCGGACCGATCACCGAGAACCGCTCACCGGTGAAGTCGACGTGGTGCACCCGGTCGGCGTCCAGGAACCGGCCGGTCGCCAGATCCTTGATCACCGCGTCGTCCTCCCACGAGTCCCACAGCAGCCGGGCCACGTCGATCACGTCGGTGAGCTCCCGCCGCAGCTCCGGGCCGTCCAGGCGCGGCAGGCCGACGGTCGCGAACGCCGCGGCGTCGTGATCGGCCCCGACCACCCATCCGCCGCGCCCGAGCGAGGCGTGATCGAGCGACGCCAGCTGGGTGGCCAGGTGGAACGGCTCGGTGACGGTGGCGTGCAGCGTCGGCGCGAGCCCGATCCGCCGGGTGAGCCGGCTCAGGTATGCGGCCCGGACCCCGGCCTCGATCGCGCCGCGCGGTGGTGGCAGGGGCGAGTCGGCGATGGTGACCAGCGCGAATCCCGCCGCCTCGGCGGCGGTGACCCGGCTGCGCAGGGTGGCGACGTCGAAGGCGGGGCCGGCGGCCGGGTGCGCCCCGTTCCCGTCCACTTCCAGGGCAAGGTGTGGTTGTCGTTCGCTCATCGCTCCTCCAGGGGCGCGGTTAACCATGCAAAGTCTATAGCCAAAGGAGGAGTTCTGGCGGGACGGCTGCGTCACATCGGCGGCCGTGGCGCACACTCGGGGCATGCCGTGGTGGGGGCGGGCCGAGTGCCCGGTACGACAGGTCGAGCAGGAGTGGATCGAGACGCAGCTGGACTGGCTGGTCGCCGAGTTCGGGACCGGCCGGTTGCGGGGGACCGTGGTGCTGCCGACCGACGGATTCTTCCCGGGTTCGTACCGCGCGGACCGGGCCGACATCCGCTCCGTGCTGAGCCGGCTGTGCGCACACATGGGCATCGACCCGGCCCGGATCGAGCTGGAGCACTACGCCGGCGACCAGGAGCCGGGACTGTCCGCGCACGTGCCGATGAACTGGCGGTCGCGGGGCGCGGCCGGACACCACCGGGTCCGCGACGGCCGGTCCGTCATCGGGATCCGTGACGACCAGGCCGCGGCGCCGATGGCCCTGGTCGCGACCATCGGCCACGAGCTCGGGCACGTGCTGCTGCTCGCCGACGGCCGGATCTCCGCCGGCCGCGAGGACCACGAGCCGCTCACCGACCTGCTCACCGTCTTCTTCGGCCTGGGCATCTTCACCGCCAACGCGGCCTTCGAGTACTCGCGCACCTCGACCAGTTACCGCACCTCCCGCCTGGGCTACCTGACCGAGCCGATGTACGGCTACGCCCTGGCCCGCTACGCCTGGCTGCGCGGTGAGCCGCATCCGCCGTGGGCCCGCTACCTGGACACCAATCCCCGGACCTTCCTCAAGCGTGGCCTGCGCTATCTCGCCCAGGCGTGAGGCGGCTGTTCCGCAACGGCGTCCAGCCCATAGATTGGTTCCCGTCCATCCGGGGAGGGTGAGGGTGACGGGCAACAGGGAACCGGTGGCGGTCGCACGCATCCGGGACGCCGACGGCAACATCGCCGGGACCGGCTTCCTGGTCGCACCGAACCTGCTGCTCACCTGCTTCCACGTGCTCCCGGAAGCCGAAACCCCACCCGGACCCGCCGGCACCGTCGCGGTCGACTTCCCGCGCCGGCCGAAGGACTGGGCGACCCGGGCGCAGATCGTCGCCACCGTTGCCGAGGACGGACCCGGCCGTGGTGACACCGCGCTGCTGCGGCTCCTCGAACCACCCCCGCCGGACCTGGTGGCGGCCCGGCTGCACCTCGTCGAGACCACCTGGGGCGAGGAGGTGCGGATCTTCGGGTACGCCGGCCGGCGTCCCGAGGGGATCGGTGACGCGGTCGGCGGCAAGATGCGCCACGAACGCTCCTCCGGGCTCCTCCAGATCCAGACCGACGCCAGCGACCCGCGCATCGCCGGAGGTTTCAGCGGCTCCCCGGTCTACAGCCCGGAGTCGGATGCCGTGGTCGGCATGGTGGTCTCTCGCTACACCGGCGAGACCACCTGCAACGCGATACCGGTCAACACCCTGTTCGAGCACTTCCCGCAGCTGAGCGCCCGCGACCCGGCGGAGGTCTCGCCCTATCGCGGCCTGGAGCCGTTCGAGGAGCGGCACGCCGAGTGGTTCCGCGGGCGCGAGGAGCTGACCGCCGAACTCGCCCGGCAGCTGCTCGACCGGCGGCTGCTGATCGTGCTCGGCCCGTCCGGGAGCGGCAAGTCGTCGCTGGTCCAGGCCGGCCTGATCCCGCTGCTGCGCCGCATGGGCCGCCTCGGCCCGGACCGCCCGGCCGCCGGCCGCCCCTCGGTGGGCCGGGCCCGGTTGCGTCCGGGTGAGGACGCCTGGTCCCTGGTGGCCCGGCTGGTCACCGCCGTGCTGGGACCGGAGGCGAACGAGCCCGCGGCCCGGCTGGCCACCGAGTCCGAGCACACCCTGCGGGAACTCGCCGGGCAGCTCGACGAGCACGCCGGCGACACCGGCGTGCTGCTCTTCGTCGATCAGCTCGAAGAAGCCGAACCCGAGGTCGCCCGCCAGGTCATCGCGTTGCTCGACCACCTGGTGCGGGTGGCCGGCCCGAAGCCCCGTGCCGACGGGACGGCCCGGCTCATGGCGGTGGTCACGCTGCGGGCCGGGGCGCTGGAGGGCATGCTGACCGCGGAGAGTGCGGCCGCCGTGCGGGCGGCGGCCACCCCGATGGTCCCGCCGATGGGCGTGGCCGACCTGCACGCCGCGATCACCGCGGGCGGGGTCGCCTTCGAGCCGGGACTGGTGGATCGGATCCTGGCCGACGCCGGCACCGAACCCGGGCGCCTCCCGCTGGTCGAGTTCACCCTCGACCTGCTCTGGCAGGGGTGCCGGGCCAACACTGTCACGATCGAGGCGTACCACAGGCTCGGAGGTGTGTCGGGCGCCCTGGCGACCTATGCGGACGAGGTCCTCGACCGGCTGGCGACGCCGGACCGTGACCGGGTCCGTGGCGTGCTGACCGCGATGGCGCGCCCGGCCGAGGACGGCACCGGTTTCCGCCGCCGGCCGCTCGAACTGTCCGGCCTGGACGCCCCGACGCGGGCGGTCGTCGAGGAACTCGCCGCCCGCCGGCTCGTGGTGATCCACTCGGAGTACGCGGAGCCCGCCCATCAGGCGCTGCTGGAGAGCTGGCCGACGTTGCGGGGCTGGCTCGACGAGGACCGCGACTTCCTGGCCTGGCACGACCAGCTGCGCACCGACCGGAGGCGCTGGGCCGACGCCGAGCAGGATCCCGGCGCGCTGCTGCGCGGTGCGGCGCTCGCCGCCGCCGATCGGTGGACCGCCGAGCGGCCCGCCCAGATCGGCGCGGCCGACCTCGCCTTCATCAAGGTCAGCGGTGGGCGCGAACGCCGCCGGTTGCGGTTGCTGCGGACGACCGTAGCGGTCGTGTCGATCCTCGCGATCCTCGCCGCCCTGCTCGCGGTGCTCGCCGTGCGGCGCAGCGCGGAGGTGGCCGCCCAGCTGCGCGTCACCGCGTCCCGGCAGCTCGCCGCGCACGCCACCCAGTACCAGAGCACCGATCCGGCCCGGTCTCTCCAGTTCGCCGAGGCGGCCTGGAAGACCAGTGGCACGGCGGAGGCATACGGCGCGTTGCTCACCCAGTACGCGATGCTCGCCTCGGTCGACCGGATCTTCGAACAGCTCTGGACCGGGACCGCCGAGACGATCCAGAGCAGCGACGACGGCCGGGTCGCCCTGATCACCACCGACGACGGGCCGGTCGGGTGGATCGGGCTCAGCGGCGACCACCCGCAACGGTTCGACCTGCCCGGCGCCCGCCGCGACGACACCTTCCGGGTCGACCCGACCGGCCGGTACGTCGCCGGGGCCGGTGCCGACGGAGCGGTCACGGTCTGGACGGTCGCCGACCCCGGGCATCCACGGACGCTGGCCGCCTCCCCGGGCGCCGACCTGCCGGTACCCCTGGCCGTCGGCAACCTCGCGTTCTCCGCCGACGGCGCCCGGCTGCTGGTGTTCCGGACACCGAACACGGTCGCCGCGGGCGTGGCCGACCGCGCCCGGCACGAGCCCGACCTGCGGGTCTGGCAGGTGGCCGACGGAGCGCGGGTGCCCTCGGCGGTCCCGCTGTTCGCCGACTCCAGCTTCCGGGTGTTCTTCACGCCCGTCGCCGGGACGGTGGTGGTGACCGGATCGCGAGGCGCGCAGGTGCACGATCTGAGCACCGGCCGGGTCCGGCGGCGCGCCGCGGGCGCCGACCTCACCCCGGCCCTGAACGGTGCCGTCCTGCTGGACTGCGACGGCGAAACGCTGCACGTCCGGGACACGGTGTCCGGCGCGGCCCGCCGCACGATCCGTCTCGCATCGTGCAACTCCGCGGAGACCGACGCGAACCAGGGCAGCGTGATCCTCACCGCGAGCACCGGCGAGCGCGCCGCGGGAGTCACCGTCTCGATCACCGACCTGCGCACCGGGCGCCTGTACCGCGACCAGGTGCCGCCCGCCGACGATGCCGATCTGTTCGACGAGGCGGTGTCGCGGGTCGTGGCGCCCGGGCCGGACGGAACGCCGGTGATGCTCAGCGCGCGGCAGACCACCCTGTACCGCAACCGGCTGACGCCCGCCGTCGAGCAGCGGATGTCCGTCGAGGACCAGTTCGGCCGCGCGCTGGCCGCTGACGGGACGACCCAGGTCATCGTGCGCGACAGCGGACGGATCGAGGTCACCGACGCGGCGACCGGGCGGTCCCTCGCGACGGCCACCGGGCGCCCACCGGGAAGCGGCTTCGGAACCTGGGGCGCCGGGTTCGTGATCACCGCGGACAGCCGGACGCTGCTGATCGCCGAGCCGGACGCGGTCGCCGCCTACACCCTGCCGTCGCTGGACCTGCGCTGGCGGTCGCCGCTGCCGGAGCCCGACTTCGGCGCCCTCTCCCCGGCGGCCGTCGACGATCTTTACACCACGGTCACCCTGACCGGGCCGGATCGGCTCGCGGTCCTGCACCGCGGACTGCTCAGCTGGTGGGACACCGGAACCGGGCGGCAGGTGGCCGACCCGCTGCCGCTGAGCACGGGCAGCCTCCAGGAGCGGCTCAACGCCGGGATGGACATGCTCGGGCCGGTCCGGCCGGGCCATCCCGACCAGGTCGTCGTGGTGCACCCCGGCGGCGCGGTCCTGTTCTGGAGCCTGACCGAACGCCGGATGCTGTTCGGGCTGGACGCCGGCGCGTTCCGCAACGGTGACGCCGTGGCGTTCGACCGGACCGGCAATCGGCTCGCCGTCGCCGGCATCACCGAGACGGCGGTGTGGGAGCTGGATCCGGCGCCACCCCGGCGCCGGCCGGTGACCAGCGGGAACCAGAACGCGATCGTGGGATTCACCCCGCAAGGGCACCTCGTTCTCGGCGGCATCACCGGCGAGGTCGAGGTGTGGGACGTGGATCCGGGACTGTCGCTGGCCCGGATCAGCGCGCCCGGTCTCGGCGCGACCTGGCGTCTGATCGGCGACCAGCTCGTCTCCCGCGGGCCGGCCGGCAGCCGGGTCATCCCGCTCGACCCGGACCAGTGGTTCCAGCGGTTGTGCCGGCTCAGCGCCCGGCCCTTCACCGGCGAGGAACAGGACCTGATCCGCCGGGAGAACGCCCCGGCCGACCCGCCCTGCGCCTGATCGGTTGATCAACGTCGATAGAATCCGCGGCATGACACAGGTCGTGAAGATGTCCCTGGACGATGGCGGCACGGTGCTGGTCGAAGTGCCGGACGAGCCGGGCAGCCTGGAGAACGCAGGCCGCACCGCCGAGATGATCTCCAATGCCTCGGACACCCTGCACAAGGCGATCGACCGGGTCCGCCCGGCCGCCGCGGCGATCCGCGACAGCATGCTCGGCATGCCGGACCCGCCGGACCGGATCGCGGTCGAATTCGGCGTCAAGGTCACGGTCGACGCGGGGGTGGTGGTGGCCAAGGCCACCAGCGAGGCGAACTTCACCGTTCACCTGGAGTGGATCAGCTCCAGCCTGGCGGCCCGGTTCGGGAACGACTGACCACGGCGACGTTCGGCTGAGTCTTCTATAGTGGCCGCCGTGCATGATCAACTGCGGCGGTTCACGGCGGGGACCGTGCTGCTGGCCGGCGTGCTGACGCTGGCCGGCTGCACCTCGGATGCGGCGACTCCGGGCGGGACGGGACAGCCTGCTCCGATGGCGAGCTCGGCGCTCCCGGCCGACCCGGCGGCGGCGCTCGCGCAGGCGGCGAGCCGGCTGGGGACCGAGAGCGCGCGATTCACGGTGATCTTCGGGAAGGGGGAGAGGTCCGAGGAGAAGGCGTCCGGGACGGTCGACCCGGCCACCGGCGACTGGGAACTGATCGGGGACGCTTATGTGGTCCGCCGGATCGGCAACGACCTCTACGTGAAGCTGACCGCGGAGCCCCGGTTCAGCGTCTACGCCGGGCAGTACGCCGATGACCTCGGCAAATGGGTGCACCAGGTGGCGCCGGAGCCGTCCGGTACGGTCCTCGCGTTCGGCACCGACTTCCCGTGGACGCCGGCCCGGGCCGCATCTGGGATGAGCGGACCGGCGCGGACCGCCGACCGGATGTTCCAGGGCACGGTGAAGGCCGGCGCGCGGGCGGCGACGGATCCGGTCTGCACCGCGGAGCTGGACGTCGCCGGCCGGTTCAGCCGGATCAGCACGGACGCGGACGCGGTGGAGCCCGCGACGGTGCTGACCTACTCCGACTACGGCCTGCCGGTCACGATCACCGCACCCCCGGCCGAGCAGACGATCGAGGACCACCTGTTCACCTTCGCCCAGCTCGGCACGATCTTCGCCTGACACGGGAGGCGCGGACTCCCCGGAACGGCAAATGGCCCCGCCGCTCCGGGGGGAGCGGCGGGGCCGGAATCACGATCAGTAGCCGAAGTCCTGGGTGTAGTAGGGCGCGCCGTTGGCCGAGTAGACCGCGCCGACGCCGACCGTCTTCGACTTGCAGTTGAGGATGTTGGCGCGGTGGCCCGGGCTGCGCATCCACGCGCCGACGACCTCGTCCGCGCTGCGGTAACCCCAGGCGATGTTCTCCGCGGACGGGCGGGCGTAACCGGCCGCCTTCGAGCGGACCACGAAGTCGGAGCCGGAGCGGCCGGTGTGCGAGAACTGGCCGGTCTGGCCCATCCACGCGGAGTGACCACGCGCCGCGACGGTCAGCTGGGCGTTCTCGGTCAGCGCGGCACAGCCGTGCGCGGTGCGCTGCACGTTGGTGAGCCGGATGATGTCGGCCTGCAGGGTCTGCTCGGCGGCCTTGACCTTCACCGGCGCGGCCTCGGCCGGGGACGCGGTCATCATGATGCCGGCCGCGGCCGGGACGATGAAGGCGGCCAGGGCGAAGCTGCGGAGGAGAGAGCGCAAGGAAGACCCTTTCGAAGAGCGGCGCCTGGCTTGCCGCCAGGTTCACCGTTCTCTTCGTCCCCCGCCCGGCTCCGGTGATCGCAGTCCGGTGGCCCTCGGGTCGCCGTTCGGTTGCCGGCGCCCGGGGCACCCGGAACGGGTCGGCCGTGTGGCGGAAGCGGGCATCGGCGCGGCCCGGCACAGTGGGATCGGTGACGACGTCGACGGGCGCGGTCTTCATCTCGCACGCGCCGGAGGACCGTGCGTTCGCCGCCGACCTCCGCCGGCGCCTGGAAGACCTGCGGATACCGGTGTGGGTCGGTGCCCGCGAACTACGCGCCGGCAGCAAACTCACCCCGGAGATCGCCGCGGCCATCGCCGGCGCCGCACACGTCCTGGTCGTCCTGAGCCCCAGCACGGTCAACTCCCCGCAGGTCCGCTGGGAGATCGCCACCGCCCTCACCCGCACCGGCGACGACTTCCGGATCGTCCCGCTGCTGCTGCCCGGCATCACCCCGGACGCCCTCGACCTCTGGTTCCCGGAGCGCCCCGTCCCGGTCGAGCTCGGCCCGGACGGCCTCGGCGCCGCCCTCCCGGCCCTGCTGGCCGCCCTCGGCCGCCAGGCCCCCGACGACCCCCAGCCCTTCGCCGTCCCCGAGGCCAAACCGGTGGAGGAGTTGATCCTCAAACTCACCGACCCCCGGATCGAGGACGTCGACGGCAACCGCCGGATCCGCGCCACCGCCACCCTGATCTACGAACCGGCCGGCCCCGGCGCCCGCGCCGTCGAGAGCCTGCCCTACCCCTTCCTCGCCCCGCTCGGCCCGATCGAGGCCGCCGACCTGCGCTGGTACCTGGAGGAGTACCACCTCTGGCCGGTCGGCGTCTTCAGCCGCCGCGCCGACGGCATCCAGAAGCAGCTCCCGGCCTGGGGCGGCGCCCTGCACGCGGCGGCCCTCGCCGACGAGGAGGCCTGGGAGGCGCTGACCGCCTGGCAGCAGGCCGCCGACGGCGCCGACCGCCGGTTCTCCGTCATGGTCTACGGCGACCTGCCCCGCGGCGCCCCCGAGACGGACCGGGCCGCCGCCCGCGAGGCCGCCACCGACCTGCTGTCGCTGCCCTGGGAACTCCTGTACGACGGCCGCGGCTGGCTCTTCCAGGGTCGTGAGCCGGTCCGGGTCCGCCGCCGCCTGCCGAATCGCCGGCGCCAGCCCGACCGCCCGACCGCCCTCCCGGTCCGGATCCTGCTGGTCAGCCCGCGCCCGGAGGCCGACGCCGAGAAGAACCCGATCGCCTACCTCGACCACCGGGCCACCGCCCGCCCGCTGGTCGAGGCCGTGGAGAACCTCGGCGAGCTGGCCCGGCTCACGATCCTCCAGCCGCCCACCTACGCGGCACTGCAACAGGCGTTGCACGACGGAGATCAGGGATTTCCGTACGACGTGGTGCACTTCGACGGCCACGGCGTCGACGGCGCCCTCTGCTTCGAGCACCCGATCGACCGGGAACGCCGCCGCCTCGACCTCATCGACGCCGCCCAGCTCGCCGGCCTGGTCCGCCGGCACCGGATCCCACTGGTCTTCCTGGAGGCCTGCCAGTCGGCGGCCGCGGAGCGGGACCCCACCGCCTCGGTCGCCGCCCGGCTGCTCGACGAGGGCGTCACCTCGGTCGTCGCGATGAGCCACAGCGTCCTGGTGGAGACGTCCCGCCGGTTCGTGCAGCGCTTCTATGCCGAACTGGCCCGCGGCGCCCGGGTCGGCGCCGCGATGCTGGCCGGCCAGCAGGCCCTGTACGCCGACCGGGCCCGCGGCCGGGTCCTCGGCGCCGGCGAGCTGCTGCTCCAGGACTGGTTCGTGCCGGTGCTCTACCAGGAGGAACAGGATCCGCAACTGATCACCAAGATCCCGCCGGCCGCGGTCCGGCGCCTGGAGGCCACGCGCCGCCGGTTCAGCCTCGGCGACCTGCCGGACGCCCCGGAGCACCGGTTCCGCGGCCGCAGCCGGGAGCTGCTCGCCCTGGAACGCCTGCTGCACCGGCAGGACTGGGCCGTGGTCCGCGGCATCGGTGGGCAGGGCAAGACCACGCTGACCATCGAACTGGCCCGCTGGCTGGTCCGCACCGGCCGTTTCCAGCGGGCCGCGTTCGTCAATCTGGAGCACCACCGCGACGCCCGGGCGGTGCTGGACACCCTCGGCCGGCAGCTGACCGGCCCGCGGTACACCGTCGCGCAGTACCCGGATCTCGAGGTCGCCGCCCAGCCGGTCGAGCGCGCCCTCACCGATCAGGCCACCATCGTCGTGGTCGACAACTGCGAGAGCGTCCTGCCGGACGACGCCGACGCCCCCGCGAAGATCTTCGCCCTGTTCCGCGGCCTGCTGCACGCCGATCCGCGCACCCGGTTCGTCTTCACCACCCGCGAGCCGCTGCCCGATCCGTTCGGCAGGCACGGCCAGGTCCGGGAGCTGGGCGCACTGGACCGCCCGGACGCGGTCGAGCTGGTCGGCGAGGTGATGAAACAGCACGGCTGGACCCCGCCCGCGACGGACGCGGGTGAGGCGCCGCAGCAGATCACCGACCTGGTGGAGGCGGTCGCCTGCCACGCCCGGGCGCTGGTGCTGCTGGCCCGGGAGGTCGCCCGGAGCGGGGTCACCGCGACCACCGCCGACCTGCGGACGCTGATGGCCCGTCTCGACGAGCGGCATCCCGGCGATCGGGAGAATTCGCTGTACGCCAGCGTCGAACTCGCCCTGCGCCGCCTGTCGCCCCGCGCCCGCGAGCAGGTGCCGGCGGTCGCCGTCTGCCACGGCGGCGTGCACCTCAGCGTCCTGGAAGCCACCACCGGGCTCCGGCTGGAAGCCGCCCGCGAACTGGCCACCGAGCTGATCGAGGTCGGCCTCGCCGAGGACCTGGACAACGGGCACCTCGGCCTGGACCCGGGCCTGGCCCCCTACCTGCTCGGCGAGCTGACCGACGAGCGGGCGGCGGACCTCCGCTCCCGCTGGGCCGACGCCATGCTCGCGCTGACCGCGCGGCTGCGGCGCTGGGAGTTCGGCGCGGACGCCGACCGGGCCCGCGAGCTGACCGTGCTGGAGATCCCCAACCTGCTCGGCATGCTGGACGCGCTGGCCGGCCGGCGGCCCGCGGAGGAGGTCGTCACGGCCGCCAACGAGGTTCTGGCCCTGCTCGGCGACCTGGGCCGGCCGCGGGCCACGGCGCACGCGATCCGGGTGCGCGAGCAGGCCAAGCCGGAGCTGACCGGCTGGTCCGGCGCCCGCTTCCAGGCCGACGCGTCGGACGCCTCGCGCCTGCTGGACAGCGGCGACCTGCCGGCCGCGCGGGCCGCGGCCCAGCACCTGGTCGACCGATGCCTGGCCGCCGGCCCGGACGCCTACCCGCTGGCCGCCCACGACACCGCGACCGCCTACCTGAGCCTGGGCCAGGTGCTCGCCGAGGCCGACGATCCGGAGGCGGCGCTGGTGGCGTTCGCCGAGGCGCAGCGGCGCGCCCGGGAGATCCCGGGCGACGAGGGGCTGGAGACCACGGTGCTCGCGGAGATCGGCAACAGTCAGCTCGCGCTGGGCCGGCTGATCGACGCCGGGGAATCCTTCGAGGAGGCGATCGCGCGCTTCGCGCAAGCCGGCGAGGTCCGGGCCGCGGCCATCTCCCGGGCCCAGCTCGGTTCGGTCCGCCAGGCCCAGCTTCGGTACGCCGAAGCACTGCACGCCAAGCAGCAGGCCCGCGACACCTTCCAGACGCTGGGCGAGCCGCTCATGGTCGCCGGGTTCTGGCACCAGATCGGCGACGTGCACGCCCAGGCCGGGCAGCCGGACGCCGCGGAGCACGCGTTCCGCGAGTCCCTGGCGATCCGGGTCCGCGAGGACGACCGCAAGGGCCAGGCCGGCTGCCTGCTGGAACTGGGCAACGTCTACGCCCTGATGGGCCGGTTCGAGGAGGCGGTCGCGTTCGGCCGGCAGGCGGCGGACCTGTTCGTCACCATGAACGACCTGGCCTCGGAGGGCCGGGCGCGGGGCAACGTGGCGCTGATGCTGCTCGAACTCGACCGCCACGACGAGGCGCGCCGGGAGATCAGGCGCTCGCTCGACTGCCTGGCACCCTACGGCGCGGCCGTCGAACCCTGGCTGGTTTGGAGCATGCTGGAGCGCCTGGAGCGGGCGGCCGGTCGTACCGAAGCGGCTGTCGCGGCCCGGAAGCGGGCGATGGACCTGTACACGGCCTACCGCGAGGCGGGTGGGATGACCAAGTCCCCGCTGGGCCCGTCGGTGATGTTCTTCGTCGGGCAGGTCACCCGGCACGGCCGGGAGCGTGCGCTGAAGGTGCTCGACGACCCGGCCGCGCCGGACGGGCCGCCGTGGACGGTGTTCCGCCGCCAGATGCGCGCCGTGCTCGGCGACGACGCCGCCCAGGTCGCCGCCGGTGAGGACGACCTGGACTGCCTGGACGCCGTGGAGCTGCGGATGTTCGGCCGGTGGCTCGCCGGCGACCTGGAGTGAGTGCCCGGGAGCGCGGGGGCAGGGCGCTCCCGGGCACGCCCATCACGGCCCGGCGGTCAGATAGGTGACCTGGTGACCGCTGTTCGCGGCCGCGCCGGTGTTGTTGATGACGTGGCTGATCGTTCCGGTGCCGCCCAGCGAGACCGTCACCATGTCGTGGAACTTGACCCCGCTCACCGCCGGTACCTCGAACGCCCGCGCGTTGACCACCGACGAGTTCACGTTGAAGTAGCAGTAGCTGCCCAGCCCCCACGCCTCGTGACTGGTGACCGAGTCGGCCACCTTGTACGCCGCCCACCCCTGGGTGTTCCCGTTCATGTACGCGGCCTGGTTCGGCGGGTCGTACGGCATCTCGTTCTGGTAGAAGTAGGTCCGCCCGCCGTTGCCGTTCCAGATCGTCTGGTACTGCTGGTAGTGCTCGACGAACAGGCCGTAGAACGTCACGTTGTTGCCGTTGACCACCAGCCCGTTGCGGGCGGTGTTGGTGGTCCAGCCGACCGTCCCGCTGTTGCCGTGGTCGGCCCGCCAGATCCAGGCGTGGTCGCCGATCACGTTGTTGCTGTTGATCTGCACGCTGACCGTCGCCTTGCCGGCGATCGCGCCGCCGACCCGGACGAACACGTCGGACAGCACGGCCGGGTTCGCCGCGTGCGACGCCGTCGACCCGGCCGGCCCGACCTGGAGCAGGATGTTCGAGTTGGTGGTGCCCGCGTCGAGCAGCAGCCCGGCGATCCGCACCCCGTCCACGTCGGCCACGTGCATCGCGTCGACGCCGCCGTCCGGCACGAAGGTGGCCAGGCCCAGGCCGAGCACCACGGTCCCGGCGCGGGTCACGTTCAGCGTCTGGTTCAGGTGGTAGACACCCGGGGTGACCAGCAGGTTCTTGCCGGCGGCCAGGGCCGCGTTGATGGTCGCCGCGGTGTCCCCGGACTTGACCACGTAGAAGGTGCTGATCGGCAGCGACGTCCCGGCGGGCGACCCGTTCGCCCACGTGGTGCCGGACGCGTTGCTGCGCAGCGCCGGGACGAACACCTGGTAGGCGCCGGCGCCGTCGACGTACAGATAGGGCTTCTCGGCGATCGTCGGCGCCGAGCCGACCGTGGTGTACGGCGGCGAGGGGAAGCTCTGCGCGGGCGCGCCGGTCGAGCCGACGAACACCTGGTTCCAGTTCGAGCCGGACCAGCTCGACATCGCCGAGTTGCGGGTCAGGAACTGCTGCTGCGTCCCGGACTGGATCTGCCCGTCGATCTTGGAGTCGGCGATGAAGCCGCCGGAGGACCAGCCGCCGTCGGAGAGCGCCAGGTTGCCCCGCACGTGCATCCGCCGGTACGGCGCCGCCTGCGACACCGCCCACCGGTCGAGGCCGTCACCCGGGGTCACCGACAGACCCTCGGCCGAGCGCCAGAAGTTCTGCGTGGCGTTCTGCGACCCGTCCGGCCACCAGTCCGCCTCGACGTGCACGTGACCGTTGATGGTCACCTGGTCCGGGGTCAGGCCGAGCCCGGCCACCTGGGTGAAGAACCCGACGTTGACGTCGTTGGCATAGGTGCCCGGCTTGAACAGCAGCGCGTACCGGGCGTTGCCGAACTGGTTGCTGACCTGCGCGTTGAAGACCGAGTTCAGCTTGCTCTGGATCGTCGACGCGCTCATCGACGGGTCGAAGATCGTGACGTTCGGGCCGAGGTCGGGGTTGGCCGGGTTGGTCGGCACGGTGCTCGGCGGCGTGGCCGGCGTGGTCGGCGTGGTCGTGCCGCCGGAGAACGTCCACTTCTGATTAGCGCCGCCGGAGCAGTCCCAGAGCTGGAGCTTGGCGCCGTCGGCGAGGTTGTTGTCCTTGATGTCGAGGCACTTGTTCGCCGCGACGTTGACCAGGTCGCGACCGGCGGTCAGCGTCCACTTCTGGGTGGCGACGGCGTCGTAGCAGTCCCAGAGGTGCACGACCGCGCCGTTGGTGGTGGCGTTGTTCGCCACGTCCAGGCACTTGCCGAGCGCCTGCACCTGGCCGTTGTCGGCCAGCGTCCAGCTCTGATTCGGCCCGGTGGAACAGGTCCACATCTGTGGCTGGTTGCCGTTGGCGGTGCTGCCGCCGGTGACGTCCAGACACTTGCCGTTCGCGGAGCTGACCAGGGTGCCGCTGGCGGCGGCCAGGGCTTCGGTGATGCCGGCGACGCCGAGACCGGCGACGACCAGGCCGATCGTGCCGGCTGCCAGCCAGCGGGTCCGCCGCCCGGGACGGCGGTGGTGGGGAGCGGTCATAGTGGACCTTCCTGAACGATGCTTGCCGATGGGGGAGGGCCCAGCATTCGGCGGGTCCGCGACACGCTCAAGGTTTCTTAAGGCTCCGTTAATGGTTCCGGAACAAGAACGCTGATGTGTTTCATGGTGTACCTGGCCACACCCCGAGGCGGTGGTCACCGGTAGTGACCGCGATCCCGGCTCGATGATCTGCTCGGGGCATGTCGATGCGGGTCAAGGGAATCGTTGTCTATCTGGCCATCTCGTTCGGAGTGGTCTGGCCGTACCTGTTCGTGGCGCGGCTCGGACTGGGCTGGTCACTGGTCAACCCACTGGTGCAGCTGCCGGTGGCGTTCGTCCCGGCGATCGGCGCGTTCGTGGTGCGCCGCTGGGTCACCCGGGAGGGTTTCGCCGGCGCCGGGCTGACCTGGCGCAGCCCCGCGAAACTGTGGCTGGCCGGGTTGCTCGCGCCGCTCGGGGTCACCCTGATGATGCTGGCCTGCGCGGTCTCGGCCGGCTGGTGGGAGCCCCGGCTCGACGGCGGCGAGCTGATCTTCCTGCTGATCGCCCAGGTGGTGATGACGCCCGCCTACTTCGGCGAGGAGTTCGGCTGGACCAGCTTCCTCTGGCCGCGCCTGCTGCCCGGCCGGCCCCGCGGGTCGATCCTGCTCACCGGCCTGATCTGGGCGGTCTGGCATTACCCGCTCGCCTTCCTCGGGTACGCCCAGTTCACCGACCGGGCGATCAGCCTGCCGCTGTGGACCGTGATGTTCCTGCTCTTCGAGATCCTGCTCTGCTGGCTGTACGCCGCCAGCGGCTCGGTCTGGGTGACCAGCCTCGCCCACTCCGGCAACAACGTGGTGATGGGCCTGCTCAGCGAGGAGCTCCTCGGCGACCTGAGCAGCGTCCAGCTGCTGCTCTGCACCGATCTGGCCCTCGCCGTGCTCTGCCTGCCCCTGCTGGGCTCGAAGCTCTTCACCCCGGCCCGGCGCGCCGACCTGGCGGTCGTGTCCCGCTGATGCTGCACCGGGTGACGTGCACGTCACCCGGTGGGGCGGGCGGAACCGGCCACCTCGGCGGTGGCGGTGCCGTCCTGGGCCGCGGTCACGTGGCGGTGCAGGAGCAGGGCCAGCAGCGAGGCGATCAGGCAGCCGCCGACGATCAGGATCACCCAGGCGCCGCCGAGCCCGGCGCCGATCAGCGGGCCGGCGGTGATCGGCGCGAGCACCGTGGCGATGCCCATGTTCATCGTGTTCGCCGCGTTGTAGCGGCCGCGCAGGTCGTCCGGCGCGAGCGCGTTGATCAGGGCGGGCTGCATCGGCTGCAACACGGTCTCGCCCAGCCCGAAGACGACCATGCAGGCGATCACCAGGGCCGCGGCGAGCATCGGGCGGTGGCCACCGGCCAGGCCGCCCGCGCCGAGGATCAGCCAGGCCACCCCGAAGACGACGCCGACCACCGCCAGGCTGCGACTGCGGCTGCGGCCCTCCAACCGCCGCATCACCGGGATCTGGGCAACCAGGATGATCAGGGTGTTGGCCGCGATGGCCCAGGCGACGACGCGGGGACCGACCTCGGCGACGCGTACCGAGAAGGCGGCGAAGCCGACCTCGAGCTGGGCGTAACCGCAGGTCATCAGGGTCAGCCCGAAGATCAGCAGGCGGCGGAAGGGGCGGTCGCGGACCATCGCGCGATAGCCGCCGGTGGCCGCCCGGGCCTGGCCCGGCTCGCCGGGCCGGCGGCCGATCGACGGCATGGCCAGCAGGATGACCAGCGGAACCAGGTAGGTCGCGGCGTCCAGCAGGTAGATCGCCTGGAAGGTCGCCGGGCGGTGGACGTCGACGACCGCTCCGGCGATCAGGCCACCCAGCCCGATCCCGATGTTGAGCAGGGCGAACTGCAACGCGAACGCCCGCTGCCGCTCCCGCTCACCGGTCAGCTGGGCCAGCATGGTGCTCCCGGCCGGCCAGACCGGACCGTTGCCGGCCGCCGACACGAAGATCGCCAGGAAGGCGAGCGCCGGGGTGTCCGCGAACGCCAGCAGGACCCCGCCCAGCACCTGCACGAGCAGGCTGATCATGGCCACCGGCCGGGCGCCGAACCGGTCCATCAGGGAACCGCCGATCGGCGCGAAGACCAGCATCACCACGCCGAACCAACCGGCCGCGAGCCCGGCCAGCGCGTCCGCCAGGCCGCGCACGTCGGTCAGGTAGATGAACAGGAACGGGACCGTGAGGCCCCGCCCGAGGAAGTTGAGCAGCACGCCGAGCAGCAGCCAGCGCGCCTCCCGGCGCTCGGGGAGGGTGTCACGAAGCATGCCCGGATTCTGCCCCGAACGTGTGATTTTCGCGGGACACCAGGGATTTCCCCGGTGCGATGTGGTCGTCACTCTCGGCAGTCTTCAGTGGTCACGACCGGTGCGGGCTGACGGAGGCGACCATGCGGCACACGACAGTGGACGATCTGGCGGCGGTGGTCTGCGCGGCCCGGGCCGGGGACGAGCAGGCGTGGGCCCGGCTGGTCGAGGCGTACGCCCCGCGGCTGCGGCTGATCGCACGCCGCTTCCGCATCCCACCGGACCAGGTCGGCGACCTGTTGCAGGCGACCTGGCTGCAACTGTTCAACGGGATCGACCGGCTCCAGTGCCCGGAGGCGGTCGGCTCCTGGCTGGCGGTGACGATGCGCCGGTTCTGCCTGCACGCCGTCGCCGGCCGGGACCGCGAGTGCCCGGTCCCGGTCCTCGACGACTGGCTCACCCAGCCCGGTGACGCCCCCGACTCGGATCTGCTGCGCGCCGAGCAGGCGGCCTCGGTCCGGCGGGCCCTCGCCCAGCTGCCGGAACGCCAGCGCCGCCTGCTGTGGCAGATGGCCACCGACCCGGACGCCCATTACACCGAGCTCAGCGCCCGGCTGGGCATGCCGATCGGCGCGATCGGCCCGACTCGGGCCCGGGCCCTGGGACGCCTGCGCCGCCTGCTGCTCGACGACGAACGCGCCACCCTCCGGGTCTGAGCCGCCCTCAGTCCCAGCAGAGACAGAACGGTTTGCCGGCCGGGTCGGCGTAGACCCGCCAGTTCTCCCCGCCCGGGTGCAGGGCGGTGGCGCCGAGTTTCAGCACCGCGGTCTCGGCGGCGTCCACGTCGTCGACCGTCACGTCGAGGTGGAACTGCTGCGGATGCGCGGGGTCCGGCCACTGCGGCGCCCGGTAGTCGCCGATCTGCTGGAACAGCAGCGGCTGCGCCCCGTCCTCGCCGATCATCGCCATGCCCTCGGCCGCGTAGGTGATCGGCTTGCCGAGGACCTCGGACCAGAACGTGCTCAGTCGCTCGGCGTCCGGACAGTCGAGCATCACGCCCATCAGCGTGGTCTCCTGCCGCGTGGTGTCCAGGCAGAGGTCGAACGGGTGCCCGGCCGGGTCGGCCAGCGTGTACCACCGCTCGTTCTTCTGCAGCAGCGTGGCGCCCAGCTCGGCGGCCCGGGCCGCGCCGGCGTCGAGATCGGGCACCCGCAGATCGAGGTGCGCCTGCTGCGGGAACGCCGGGTCGGGCCACCGGGGCGCCACATGGTCGGGGCTGAGCTGGACGGCGACGCGCCACCCGTCCGGGGTCCCCAGCGCCACCCAGTCGTCCTCGGCGTAACGCTCGGTCCACCCGCCGAGCGCACGATAGAACGCGGCGAGCCGCCGGGCGTCGGGCGCGTCGAGCACCACCGCCCGCAACGTACCGATCATCATAACCCCTCCTCGATCAGACCAGGCCGTGCAGCACCGCGGCGAAGGCCGCCGGGTCCCGCAGGTGCGGGAACGGCCCGTCGGCGACGTGCGCCTGCGGCGCCGCCCGGACCGGGACGCCGGACCACTCCCGGTAGGCCGCGGCCAGTGCCGCGTCCGGCCTTCGCACAGCGAACTGACGGTACGCCTCGGGTACGACAGAAACCTCCCCGTCGTCGACCGCGATCACGTTCTGCACCGCGTACCGGGTCGCGAACTCGTGCGCCAGCGCCGCCCCGGCACCGTGCCCGACCAGCACCGGCGCCCGGTGCAGAGCGAGACCGTGCACCAGCGCCGCCAGATCCGTCACCAGCCCGGACAGGTCGTGCCGGGCCACCGAGTCGCCGTGCCCCGGCAGGTCCACCGCGACCGCCGCGCAACCGCCGTCCAGCTCGGCGGCGACCGGCCACCACATCGTCCGGTCGTAGAACAGCCCGTGCAGCAGCACCACCGGCCGGCCGTACCGCCCCCACCGGTCGTAGACCAGCCGGTTGCGCGGGGTGCCCTGGACGTGAGTGGTGCGGCGTGGCGGCTGTGGATGCACGTCACCTGTAACGACCACGGGCCGTGCCCCGGTTACGCCGCCAGGAACTCCTCGGCGCCACGCAGGCGGGTGACCAGAGCCTTCTGGGTCACGGCGCAGTTCAGCCGCACGGCGAGGGCGCCCGGCAGGCCGCTCCCGGCCCGCAGCGCGACCGGCAGCGCGGCCGGGTCGAGGCCGTCGCGCCGGGCGATCAGCACCCCCAGCCGGTGCCGGGAGATCGCGTCGGCGCCGGCGACGTTGTGCACGCCCGGCCGGGCCACCGCGGCCAGCTCCAGCACCGCGCCGGCCAGGTCGGCGACGTGCACCGGGCAGCGGATGTCGTCGGCGAACAGGACGCCGCCCCGCTCCCCGGTGGCGATCGCCCGCACCTGGCGCTCGATCACCGACTCCCCGGCACCGATGATCAACGACGTGCGGACGACGGCCGCGTCAACGACCAGCCCGCGGACCGCGACCTCGGCCGCGGCCTTGGCGGCACCGTAGGGGGTGATCGGATCCGGCACGGCCGTCTCGTCGTACTCGTCCGCCCGCCCCGAGAAGATCGCGTCGCTGGACACGTGCACGAGCCGCGCCCGGCTCGCCGCGGCGGCCGCGGCCACGTGCATGCCGCCGTCCGCGGTGGCCGCCCAGTCCGCCTGCCGATAGGCCGCGTTGACGATCACTTCCGGTCGCACGGCCGCCACGAGCGCGGCCACCGCGGCCCGGTCCCGGATGTCCAGCCGGTGCCCGCCCACCCCGATCGGCCGGTCGCGGAAGGTCGCCGTGACCTCGTGCCCGGCTGCCCGCGCCCGCCGGACGACCTCTCGCCCGAGCAGCCCGCCACCCCCGGCGACCAGCAGTCTCATCGCTCGCCCCGGGCCGCGATGGCGTCCGCCCACCTGCGGAACCGGCGGTAGGCGAAGCCCGGCGCGAGCCCGGACGCGACCAGCACGTCACTGTGCCCATAGCCACCCCACTCCCAGGTCAGCAGGGTCAGCGCGGTCATCCGCCGGCGCACCCGCCGCCGGATCCGCCGGATCTCCGCGTCGCTGAAGCCGCACGAGTGCAACCGCCGCGCGCAGACCGCGTGTGTCTCGTCGTCGTACTCGGTGTCCACGAACGGCTCGAGCAACGCGCCCCAGACATCGACCCGCTTGCGCACCGTGACCGGCGCCGCCGCCAGGGCCGTCGCGTGCTCCCGGCCGAGGAACACCGTGCGGCCACCGACGAGCCGCAGCTCCGGCGGAAACGCCTCCGGATCCGCGTCCCGCACCCGGGACCAGGGGATGAACCGGCCGGAATACCGCGCCTCCGGCGAGAACCGCGGCCACCCCAGCGTCACCCCGTCCGCCCCGATCCGCACCTCTCCCGCGAACGGCCCCCTCACCACCGAAGCATGACACGCCCGAGGCCCGCCGTTGCGGTCCCGGCCCGCTTCGCTTCCGGTCGCCGCGCTCACGGTACGGCCACCGCCGCGCTGCCGGCCGGGCAGCCGGATGTCGATCTTCAGTGGTGGCTCGTGTCCACTCAGGAGGGCATCGTGGGGGGCGGAGCGCGCAGATCGCCTACCTCGCCTTCACCGGCACCGACGCCACCAGGAGCTTTTCGCTCAGCGCCACGATCCAGAACGGTCTCGGCGGCGGCTACCCGCTCTACTCGGTCAACGGTCGCAACCCGGTGGTCAGCTTCGGCGGCTCGGTCCAGCCAGACCAAGAAACGCCCCGGCTGACCCACCGCCCCCGCCGGGCGAGCCGTTTCTCAGCTCGCCCGGCGGGAGGAGGCCAGGTCGTTGTCCGACTGCACCTGGCCGCGGGTCTCCGGCGTGACGCAGACCAGGTCCGCCGGCGTGACCTCCCGCCAGACGTAACCGGGCAGGCAGGTGTCCGGCCCGTAGTCGCCGCCCGTGGGGCTGCGCCGCGAGTCGGCGGCGGCGTTGTCGGCCAGCGCCTGGTCGTGGGTCGCCGGCGGGACGCAGACGTGATCGCCGGAGACCGCCGCACGCCAGACGAAACCGGGGAGGCAGTCCTCCGCGCCGCCGCCGGTGGCGGCCGTGCCGGTGCCGGTGACCCGCGCGGTGCCGCCCTCGCCGGGACCGGCCGGGTCCTGGCGGACCACCAGCGTCGCGGTGCGCTCGCCCTCGGCGGACGGCCGGAACGTCACGGTCAGCGCGCACGACTCGTCCGGCTCCAGCCAGTGGTCGACGCAGTCGCCCTGCGCGCTGAAGTCGCCGGCCGCGTCGCCGCGCATCTCGACGCCGGTCACGTGCAGCCGGTCCGGCCCGTGATAGCGGATGGTCGTTTGCGGACAATCTCGCGCCGTGCCGACCGCGACGCCGCCGCACTCGACGGCGGCCAGTTCCACGGTCGCCACCGACGCCTCCGGGGTGGCGCCGGTGCCGCCGTTGTTCTCGATCAGGTCGGGGAAGGTGCCGGTGCGGTCGTCCGTGCCGGGCAGCAGCGAGCCGCCGGTGGCCTTGTCGCCCAGCGTGAACCCGGTGACCGTGATGACCAGCGCGGCCACGCTGAGCAGGGTGATCGCGGCGGCCCGGACCCGGCCCCGCTCGCCGGTGACCTTGGTGGAGAAGACCGTGGAGACCACCGGGCCGATCGTCGCGCCGGCCAGGGTGGCCCAGGCGCCGGTGCCGAATGCGGCCGGCAGCACGGTTCCGGCGATCGATCCCGCGATGGCCAGGACCAACGCGCGCAGCCCGAAACCGGGCGCGTCGCGCAGTTCCCGGCGCAGGGATTCGCTTTCCCCGCGCGGCGCTCCGGCGTACGAACTTTCCGTGCGCGGCGCTCCGGAGTACGAACTCTCCGTGCGCGGCGCTCCGGCGTACGAAAAGGTGAGCTGGACGTCGCCCAGATCGACATGGTCGCCGGACCGCAAGGCCCGCCGCCCGGTGATCGGCCTGCCGTTGACCCGGGTGCCGTTCGACGAGCCCAGATCCTCGATCTCATATCCGGCGCCACGCCGGCGAACGACGGCGTGCCGGCGGCTGACCAGGTCACTCGGCAGGACGAAGTCGCAGGCCGGGTCGCGGCCGATGGTCGTACCGTAAGGATCCAGAAGGGTGTGGCGGCCCGCGGCCGTGGGCGGCGCGACAACCGTGAGGGTGGGCGGTCTCGGGCCCGGTTCGTGGTCGGTGGCCGGATGGATCCGGGTCTCGGCGGCGTCCGGGCCGTCGGTCGATCGTCGCGACATGACGTCTCCCCGAGCTGCTTTTCTGGATAAGAGGCGCGGCGGGCGTCACTGATACCGGCTCGCCATGATCAGCTACGCTGCCCGGCCATGGGACATGTGCTGGCACGGTTGAACGGGCACGGGATGGCGCTGGTGCCGCACTGGCCCTACTCGTTCGCGCGGGTGGACGGTGACGCGGACGCGGTCCGGGTGACCCGGACGACGCCGGACGGGCCGATCTCGACGGTGATCTCGCCCGGCGGACCCGTCGAGGGCGGGGAGGTCGTCGACGTCTCGGACGGCATGGACGTCCCGGCCTGGCTGATCGAAACCGGTCCAGCGCTGTTGCCGTGGCCGCGCGGATTCAGCCTGGAGTCGCCCGCGGACCCGTCCGATACGACGCCGTTCTACCTGTTCGGCCCGGACCAGGCGATGATCTTTCCGCAGGGCCCGGTGGCGGCCGATCGGCTGGCGGACCCGGATGCGCTGGTCGCGGACTATCAGACGGTCCTGGACCGGCGGACGGACGAGGACGACGTGTCGGTCGTCGAGCTGGGGTATCAGCACGACGGGCAGCAGTGGTGGCAGGGGCACTGGATGATTCCGCTGCGGGGCAACCATGTGCTGGTGCTGACCGGGCAGGGACCGCTGGCCGGCGCGGAGATGATCCGCGAGGCCGCCGCCTACGCGGCTCACCCGCAGCGGTAAGGATCCCCGGATGCCGTTCATGGACTACTTCACCGCGCCGGACGACGCGGACGCCGCTCGGGTGCTTCCCGGGTCGGGCGGCCCGGCCGCGCTCGGCTTCGACACGGTGCCGGTGAAGGGCATCGACCCCGCCGTCAACCTGGGCACCCTGGAGGCGATCCTCACCGGGCGCTCGTATGAGGAGGTCAGCGCGGCATCCCGGCAGTGCCGGCCGGTCACCGGCACCGACGCGGAGGCGTTCGTGGTGACGGTCACCGACACGCTGCGCGACGCTCTCGCGGCCGGCGAACCTCTCCAGCGGGCCGCCGGGGCCTGGGCCGCCACCGAGGAGATGGCCGGCGCTGATCCCGCCTTGCTGGCGGGCGCCCTGGAGGAGCTTGCCGCGCTGGCCCGGCGAGCGCTGGACCGGGGCCATCATCTGTACTGCTGGTGGGCGCTGTAGTCGTCGAGGGCGCTCCCGAAAAACCGGATCACATGTCGGACCCGTCGAGGTCGGCCTCGTCGAGGTCGACGCCGACACGCGTTCGCCGGGCTGTGCCGCGGGGCGGGACGGGATCGTTCTTGCCGACGATGCCGGCGATGACGACAAGGATCACCAGGATCCCGGCCGCGATCGCGAGCCCGATACCGGCGGCGGGCCGCGCGGCGGGCGGGATGAGCGCCCACAGGTCCGCGATGAGCAGGCGATAAGGCTTCAGGGCCTGCCAGAAGAGGGCGGCCACGGCCGCCCAGAACGCCACGATGCCGAGCACGACGACCCCGGTGAAAACCCCACCGAGAATCCTCGATCCACGCGCACGAATTCGCATGATTCACCGCCGGACGATGGGCGTCACTCCGTCGTGCCTCCACAATACCGGCCTTGACAGGGGAGCATCGAGGCGTGCTAATGGAAACACCGTTTCGGAGAGTGTTACGGATGACCCTATTGAGGTCCCGTGTCCCTGTCCCTGCGCGGTGTTCTCGCAGCGCTCACCCTGTCCGCCTCGCTTCTCGTCGCCACACCGGCGGCCGCCGGAGCCGCGGCCGTCGAGGTGGACGGCGAGATCTCCGTCCCCTGCTACAAGTCCACCTACCACCCGGACGCCGACTGGTATTTCCCGGCGACCACCAGCCCGAAAGCGCTGGTCTACCTCCAGCACGGCTTCTCCCGGTCGAACGGGAACGTGGCCGATCTGGCCCGCCGGTTCCAGGCGGCCGGATTTCTGGTCTTCGCGCCGACCCTGCCGTCCGCGGACATCTTCGGCTGCACGGTCAACAATCTCGGCAACAACACCGTCTTCCTCACCAGCGTCGCCGGCTGGCTCGGCCAGGCGACCGACCCGAACGCGGCCCTGGCCAAGAGCTATGCCGCGGCCGCCACCACCGCGGGCCGGCCCGGCAGCACGCTGCCGGCGAAATAGGTCCTGGCCGGTCATTCGGCCGGCGGCGAAGCCGTCACCTACATCGCCAACGTTCTGCGGACGACCTATCCGGCGGCCTTCGCGTCGCTGAAGTACCTGCAACTGCTCGACCCGGTCAAGTCCCCGGCCGGCAACAACATGGCGACCGGCCTGACCGGGCTGGCCGCCACCTCGCTGCCGTTGCGGACCGTCTCCTCCCCGCCCTACCTGGCCAACAGCAACGCCAGCGGCACCGTCGAACTGACCGGCGACCTGGACCGCGACTTCCTGGGCGTGCGCCTGACCACCGGCTCGCACTGTGACGCCGAGGGAGCCAGCACGAACATCCTGTGCACCCTGACCGCCGGCACCTCCAAGGCGCAGAACGTCACCGCCCTGCAAACCTTCGCGGTGAACTGGACCCTGGACGCGGTCGACGGGACCACCACGGCCACCTACTACCCGGGTGGCGCCTACTATGAGTCACTGCTGACCGGCGGCGTCATCGCCACCCTCAGCGGCAGCTGATCCCGCCGGGCCCGGCCGCGGTGGTGCTGGCCACCATGGCGGCCGGGCCGTACGGTATCCATCATGATCATTTCGTCACGTCTCGCGGTCGTGTCCGGCGGCGCGACCGGCATCGGCCGCGCGATCGCCGCCGGCTTCGCCCGCGACGGGCACCGGGTGGTGATCATCGGGCGCCGCTCGGGTCTGCTGCGGCAGGCCGCAGCGGAGATCGATCCGGCGCTCGTCATCCCGGTCAGCGCCGACCTGACCGATCCCGGCCAGGTGGAGCGCGCGGCCGCCGAGATCGCCGGGCTCGGCCCGGTCGACGTGCTGGTGAACAACGCGGGGGCGACCGTGACGCCGCCGTCGCGGGAGGGGCTCGCGGGACTGGCCGACGCCTGGCGCCGCGATCTCGACACCAACCTGATCACCGCGGTGCTCCTGACGAACGCGCTGCTCGACCGGCTCCGCCGCCCGGGCGGGCGGCTCATCATGATCAGCTCGGCCGCCGCCCAGCGGGGCGGCGCGGGCGCGCACTCGGCCGGGTCGTACGCCGCGGCTAAGGCCGGGCTGCACGGCTGGGCGTTCGGGCTGGCGCGCCAGCTCGGTCCGGACGGGATCACGGTGAACGTGCTGGCGCCCGGCTACATCCAGGACACCGAGATCTTCCACGGGCAGGACACGCCCGAGTTCGTGGCCACCAAGGTCGCCGACACGCTGGTCGGCCGGGCCGGTACGCCGGCGGACGTGGCAGCGGCGGTCGGTTACCTCGCCTCCCCGGAGGCCGGCTATCTGACCGGGCAGATCATCGGGCTCAACGGGGGCGCGGTGCTCGGCCGGTAGGGCGAGACGGGCCCGCCCACGACGGGCCCGTCAGCGTTTCCCCTCCCCGGGAAAGGGCCGGTCGGGGCCAGAGCTTGGGGCGTCGGCCCCGACCGGTTCAGGCCATCCTTCCGGTCAGCGCTCTCGATCCGCTATCGACTCCCTGTCACCGTCCCCGTCGGGACAGCGCTGGTCGCCGGCCGGGTGAAGCCCGATGGGCCCGGCCTGCTCGGAACGGTTCGGAGGCGCCGGGGGACTGAACGGCTTAGGGAGGTCGGCCCGGGGCCTAGGTAGGTGTCTGAGGTGCGGGTAGGAAGACCTTCCTAACGTACGACCGGCCGCGCGGCCGAGTCTGCTTGTGGAAACCGGGAACGGTGGGGGGAGCAGATGATGTCCGCGACGATGCTGACCGTGGCTCGTACCGACGCGCTCTTCGTGAGTGCGCTGGCCACGGGCTCGCGGCCGGGGCGGGAGCAGGTGGACGCGGTGGTCCGGGCGATGGTGCGGTCGTGCCACGGATCGCGCGGGTGCGCGGCGGAGGTCGCGGCCACCTACGGGGAGGTGCCGGAGTACGCGATACGCCGGATGGCCTGGGCCCGGCGGGTGATCCGCGCACACTTCGGCGGCACACGATGACCGGGACAGCGGTGGCGGAGCGGCCGACCGTGGAGATCCTCGAGGAACTCTCCGCTCTGGCCAGGGGCGCGACCGGGCATGCCGCCGCGGCCACCGCCCTGGAGATGGCCGCCGGGATGACGCCGGTGGGCAAGCGCCGGCTGTTCACCCTGGCGGCCGCCGACGCGCAGCTCGCGGGGGAGCCGGGACGGGCGGCGGAGCTGCTGCGCCGGGCGGCCGCGACCGGTGAGGCGATGCCCCGGGCACAGGACGGGGTGGACGAGTCGGTCGCGGCCGCACGCCGGGAGATGGCGCACGGCCGGTTCCTGGCGGCGGAGCGGGAGCTGGCCGCGACGGCCGGGCGGCTCTGGGCCGGCGGGGTGATCTGGCGGCTGCCAGCCGTTCTCGCGTTGCGGAGCTGGGCGCTGGCCCGGGCCGGCAACATCGTCGCCGCGTCCCGGGAGGCCGAACAAGCCCTCGCCCTGGCGCAGCTGACCGAGAACGACCAGGTGGCGGCGCGGGCCCACCACACCAGGTTGCTGCTGATGATCCTGCACGGGCGGCCGGGGGAGTCCGAGACGGCTCCGGGCGTACCGAAAGAGAACGATCCGGTGCGGGCCGGTCTCGCGCTTCTCGCCGGTCTCGCCTCGCGTCATCCGGGTGATCCGATCGGCAGCGCCGAGATCGCCGCGGAGTTCCTTCCCGACCTGCTGGAGTGCCGGCTGATCCGGGACCGGGAGCTCAGCGCGGAGGACCTGTACACGTTGCGCGGGCTGACCGCCTCGGCGCCGGCGCCGATCGCCGCGAACGCCTGGCGGGTGCTCGGACTGACCACCCGGGACGGGGCGAACGACTGCTTCCGCAGGGCCGCCCGCCTGCACACCGGCATGGAGATGCCGTTCGACAACGCGCGGGTGCACTTGTCGTACGGGGAACGGCTGCGCCGCGACGGTGACCGCCGGGCGGCGCGCAACCAGCTGCGGACCGCGCGCGACGGGTTCACCCGGCTCAGCGCGGTGCCGTGGGCGCAGCGGGCCGAACGCGAGCTGACCGGGACCGACGAGACCCGGGCCGGGCGCGCGCCGACCGGGCTGACCCCGGCGGAGTACCAGGTGGCACGCGTCGTCGCGACCGGAGTGTCCACCCGGGAGGCCGCCGCGCGGCTGTTCCTGAGCCCGAAGACCGTCGAGTTCCATCTCGGAAAAGTGTTCCGCAAACTGGGTGTCACCAGCCGCGCGCAGCTCGCGCACGTCTTCCCGGAGCTGGCCGGGCAGTAAATACTGCTCTGTATGGCCGCCTGGAAAGGCTTCGTGGGACGCGCGGCAGAGCTGGCCGCGCTCGCCGAGGCCCTCGACGACGCCGCCCGCAGTGATCCACGAACGGTGCTGATCGCCGGGGAGGCCGGGGTCGGCAAGACGCGGCTGCTCGACGAGTTCGAAGCGCGGTGCGCCGGGGAGGACCTGCTGGTCGCCCGGGGTGCGTGCGTGTCGGTCGGGGCCGGCGAGCTGCCCTACAGCCCGTGGCTGGCCGCGATGCACGCGGTCGAGGCCGAGGTGGGCGCCGACGCGCTGGTCGAGGGCGCCCGCGGCGACCAGGCCGCGCTCTCCGCGCTGATCCCCGCGCTGACCGATTCGGGTCTGCCGCGCGAGGGCGGCCAGCTGGCCCGGGCGCACCTGTTCTCGCTGTTCCTGGAACTGCTCGGCCGGCTCGCCGCGCAGCGCCCGCTGGTGCTGCTGCTGGAGGATCTGCACTGGGCGGACACGTCGTCGCTGGACCTGCTGCTGTTCCTGAGCCGTAACCTGCGGCACGTCCCGGTGCTGCTGGCCGGCACGTTCCGCACCGACGAGCTGGACGAGGACTCCCGGCACCGGGTGGTCATCGGCGAGCTGATCCGCGGGCGGGCCACCACCTACCTGGAGCTGAACCGGTTCGACCGGGTGGAGCTGGGCGTCTTTCTGCGCGCGTCGGGCGGCGCGGTCTCCGACCGGATCATCGCCAAGGTGCACGAGCGGTCCGGCGGCAACGCGTTCCTGGCGCAGGAGATCCTCGCCGCCGAGCAGCGCAACCCGGGCGGCCCCGTCCCCGATCACCTGCGTGACCTGCTGATGATGCGTGTCGACGGACTGTCCGAAGAGGGTCAGCAGATCGTCGGCGTGGTCGCGGCCGCCGGCCGCCCGGTCTCCGGGGCGCTGCTGGAGGCCGCGAGCGGCCTGCCGGGCCCGGCGTTGCGGTCCGGCCTGCGCGATGCGGTGACCAGGCAGGTTCTCGTCCGTACGACCGACGGCAGTTACCAGCTGCGGCATTCGCTGACGGCGGAGACGTTCTATCAGGACCTGCTGCCCGGGGAACGGGCCGGGCTGCACCGGGCGGTGGCCGCCGCCCTGTCGGTGTCGGCCGGCCCGGACGCGTCGCCGGTCGTGCAGGCCGAGCTGGCGCACCACTGGTTCCACGGCCGCAAGGACGACGACGCGCTGTTCTGGACGCTGCGGGCGGCCCGGTCGGCGGCGCTGGTGCACGCGTACGCCGAGGCCCGCCGCCAGTACGGCCGGGTCCTGGAGCTGTGGCGGCGGGTCCCGGACGCGTTCAAGCTGTGCCAGACCACCTATCCGCGGCTGCTGGACGAGGCGGCCGAGGTGCTCGACTACGCCGGTGACCCGCAGCGGGCGGTCGAGCTGACCGGCGAGGCGATCCAGGTGGTCGGCGTCGACGGCGATCCGCAGGTGCTGGCCGCACTGCACGAGCACCTGGCCCGGCTGCGCTGGCGGGCGCACGACACGCCGGGCGCGGTGGACTCCGCCCGCAACGCGATCGGCCTGCTCGACGGGGTGCCGCAGTCGCCGTTGCAGGCCCGGGCCGGTGCGACGTTCGCGCGGGTGCTGATGCTCAGCGGGCACTACCGGCAGGCGCTCGCGGAGGGCTCGGCCGCGCTGGAGGTGGCCACCGAGCCGGTCGAGCGGGGGTATCTGCTGGTCACGCTCGGGACCGTGCGGTTCCTGCTGGGGGAGCGGGACGCCGGGGTGGAGCAGCTGTGGGAGGGGCTGGCGCTGGCGGAGAGCACGGACAGCAAGGAGAACATCCTGCGGGCGTACACGAATCTGTCGTACTGCCTGCAGATGCTGAACCGGCTCGACGAGGGGCTGGCCCTGGCCCGGCGCGGCTGTGACCTGGCGGCCGGATTCGGGATGCGGATGACGACCGGGACCGTGCTGGTCGGCAACGCCGCCGACATCCTGCTCGACCTCGGGCGGTGGGACGAGATCGAGAAGCTGATCGGCGAGGTGCTGCCCGACGAGGCCGCCGACGACCTGCCGTTGTACCTGCAATATGTGCGGGCCGAGGTGTTCGTGGCGCGGGACGAGCGGGGCGCGGCACGGGACATTCTGGACCGGGTGATGGGGCGGTCGGCGGGCAAGACCGATCAGGACTTCGTCGGGCACGTGTACGCCGCGCTGGCGGCGCTGGAGATCGCCGACGGGAACTGGCGGGCCGCCCGGCGGGCGGTCGACGAGGGACTGGCGAAACTCGGCGACGGCGAGGGGGTGTTCCCGGCGCTGCGGCTGGCGGTGTGCGGGCTCCAGGCGGCCGGCGAGGCGGTGGCCAAGCACGCCACCCGGGAACGCTGGCAGGCCTGGGCGAACGTGCTCGCCGAGCGGGCCGACGCGAGCATGGCGGCGTTGCGGGCGCCGAGCGGTGGGCGGGCGCTGCCGGTGGCCGAGGCGCTGTACCGGGTGGCCGGGGCGGAGCTGCGGCGGATCCGGGGTGAGCCGCAGGAGGAGGCGTGGACCGAGGTGGCGCAGACCTGGGCGGAGCTGGGCCATCCGTACCCGGAGGCGCAGGCCCGGCTGCGGCTGGCGGCCTGCCTGCTGCGGCGCGGGGCGACCGCGGCCATGCACCGGGAGCTGACCGCGGCCGCACAGCTGGCCGCCGGGCTCGGTGCCCGGCGGCTCACCCACGAGCTGGACGCCATGGCCTCGCTGGCCGGGGTGTCCCTGTTCGTGTCGCCGGCCTCCGCGGAACCGGCCGGCGATCACGGCCCGGACTGGGGGCTGACGCCGCGGGAGACGCAGGTCCTCGACCTGATCGCGCTCGGTTACACCAACAGCCGGATCGCCCGGAGCCTGGACATCGCGGAGAAGACGGTCAGCGTGCACGTCTCCAACATCCTGGCCAAGCTCGGGGCGGCGAACCGGTGGGAGGCCGCGCTGATCAGACGCGGCCCGGCTACATGATGTTGCCGCCACGCCAGCGGTGGTTGAACGCCGGCATCGCGTCGGGCCGGTCCGAGGTACGCAGATCGAACAGGTCCTGGGTGATCTGGTCGCGCAGCGGCGGGTTGCTGTCCAGCGCGGACGGCGGCACCACCGTGTACGCCTCCTCCACGTAGGTGAGCAGGAACTCCGGCGACAGCCGGCGCACCCGCCCGGCGCTGAGGCAGAAGAACTCGCGGGCCGAGAAACCGGTCACCGCGACGCAGTGGCTGGACAGGCTGCCCGGCGTGGCGTCGTAGACCGGGCCGTACCCGGGCACGTACCAGGCGTCGCGCGGCACGCCCTTGCCGTCCTTGATCGACTGTGGCAGCGCCAGGCCGACCAGCACGCCGCTGAAGCGCAGCACCGCCTCGCGGATCTGGTCCAGGTTGCGCGGCTCGATCTCCAGGAAGGCGCGCGCCTCCGGTAACAGCCCGGCGAGCGGCCGCTCCTGGTTCACCCACAGTTTCAGGGCCAGCAGCAGGCTCGCGCCGAAGTCGTTCTGCGCCTTGCGGCGTCCGGACGTGCTCTGGTGGCGGTCGTGCGAGCGAGCCGCGTCCCGGTGGAACGGCGAGATCTTCTCGTAGATCTTGAGAGTGTCCTCCAGGGTGGGCGTGTACTGCTCTTTCGCGGCGGCGTACCACGACTGGGCGAGCAGGGCCATCGCGGCCGGCACGCAGTTCTGGTAGCCGACGTCGCCGAGCGGCTCACCGGCGGAGACGTCGACCCGCAGGTCGCCGAGGTGGAACTTGCCGTCCGGTTGCAGGCCGTGCGCCGGGGTGTCCGGCGGCTGATCGAGAAATCCCAGGTACTGGCTCATTTGCAGGGTACGGATGTCGGTCTCGGCGGCCAGGCGGCCGGCCAGAGCGTCCATGTCGGAACCTCCAAGGTTCTCACTGAGCGTGCTGAGGCTATCGCCGATCGTGGGCGGTCGCGCTGCCGGATCAGCGACAGCGCCCGAGGTATCAGCGGGGTACGGCGGTCGCTCTCTTCCTGGCAAAGCTCGTTCTCTTGCTGGCGACGGCTCGCTCTCCTGCGGCGCTTGCTCCCCTGCGGTGCTCGCACTCATGTGGTGCTCGCACTCTTGCGTCGCTCTCTTGCCGGCGAAGCGTGGAAAGGACAACCGTTATGGCGATGGACAAGTTCGAGCCGCGGCTGGTCGAGGCGATCGGCGCGGAGACCGCCCGCGCCCGGGTCCGCGGGTTCGCCGCGACCGAGGTGACCGAGGGGCAGAAGTTCGAGGTCACCATCTCGCACCACGAGGCGCTGACCGCGCCGGAGGGCCACGGCGGCCCGGCCGGCCTGGAGCAGCTGCAACTGCAAGCGCAGGTCAGCCAGCAGCCGATCGTCGACCGGATCGACGGGCTCGGCGTGTCCGCCCGGCGGCACACGCTGACCAACGCGGTCACCGCCGAGCTCACCCCGGCGCAGATCGAGCAGGTCGCCCAGCTCGACGAGGTGAAGCTGGTCCGGCTGGAGCGGCTGGACAAGGTGACCGCGATGGACCAGAGCGTCGCGGTGATCGAGGCCCGCGAGGCGTGGGAGGAGTTCCGGACCGCCGGCTCCGGAGTGCGGGTCGCGGTGCTCGACACCGGCATCGACGGCACCCACCCGGCGCTGTCCGGCAAGGTGGTCGACGAGTTCAGCACGGCCGGCGAGCCGGTCACCGTGCCCGGCGACCACGCCACCCACTGCGCCGGAACGATCGCCAGCAACGACGCGGTGTACCGGGGCGTGGCCTGGCAGGCCGACCTGATCAACATCAAGGTGCTGACCGCGGCCGGGATGGGCACGCCCGCCAGCGTCATCGACGGTCTGGAGCAGGCGGTCCGGCGCAACGCGCAGGTGGCCAGCCTGAGCCTGGGCTGGAGCGAGATCTTCCACGGCTGGGTCTGCAACGACGCCGACTGCATCCTCTGCCAGGCCGCCGACAACGCGTCCCGGCTCGGTGTGACCGTGGTGGTCGCGGCCGGTAACGAGGGCACCGCGGGGGCCGGCACCGGGCAGCTGAACATCCGGCACCCCGGCGCGGCCCGCCGGGTGATCACCGTGGGGGCCGTTGACAAGGCGAAGCAGCTGGCGTCGTTCTCCAGCATCGGCCCGGGCAGCGGGCGGGTCGGGCCGGCCAGCCCGATCCGGCTCACCAAGCCCGACCTGGCCGGTCCCGGCGTGGACATCGTCTCGTCGGTGCTCGGCGGCGGCTTCGCCTCGTTCAACGGCACGTCGATGGCGACGCCGCACGTGGCCGCGGTGGCCGCGCTGGTGATCGAGCAGAACCCGGGGATCCGGCCGATGGTGGTGAAGAAGCTGTTGGAGGACACCGCGGAGCGGCTCTCATACGGGCCGAACGAGGCCGGATACGGCCTGGTGAACGCGTTCGCCGCGATGCTGCCGATCCTGGGCAAGGCGGCGTGAGCGCCGACAAGGTGGACCCTGCGATCCTCCGGCTCGAGGGGGATCGCGGGGTGCCGGTCGTGATCGAGCTGCACCCCGTGCCGGTCGAGCAGGTGAGCGCATCGCAGGCCGGCGTGCTGGAGCACCTGGACCGGAGCGGGGTGAGCGGGGCTCGGGGGCTGACGCTGGCGAACGCGGTGCTCGCCACGCTCAGCCGGGATCAGGTCCTCGACGTCGCGGCGCGGCCGGACGTCCGCAAAATTCTTCTGAACGAACCGCAGCAGGTCCTCTGACCTGGTGCGGGGCCTGCCTGCGCCGGGCGGGCCCGCCGCAGTCCTGACCTCCTGACACCGCCCGGCCGTGGTGCCACCGCGGCCCGCTCGCGACGCCGGCTGCCGGACGGCCGTCGCGTCAGCCGGCGGCCGCCTGGCGGCGCAGCTCATCGGCCACCTGCGCACCGGTGGGAGCCCGATCCGGATCGACCAGCCATTGCAGCATCAGGCCGGTGAGCAGGGCCAGTGGCACCGAGCCACCGAGTCCCTCCCGGCCCTCCTGCTGCGCCCTCGCCAGGTGCTCGCGGAGCTCGGGGGAGTGCTCGGCCTGCACCGCCGCCTCCAACTGCGCGATCCACAGCGGGCGGTGCGTGCTGAACGTGTCGATCAGCGCCTGCCACCGCTGCTCCGCAGACCCGTCCGCGGCTCGCTCGGCGACCGCGTCGCTCAGCTCCTCGACCGCCTCGATCAGGGCGTGGACCAGCAGCGACTCCCGCGACCCGAAGTGATAGCCGATCGCGGCGTGATTGACCCCCGACGCGAACGCGATGTCCCGCACGGTCGTGCGCGCCCAGCCGCGCTCGGTCAGGCATTGCTTCGCCCCTGCCAGGAGGGCTTCCCGGTTTCCCACGGCTCGATCATACCCGCCATCTTAACCACATGGTTTATCCAAATGGATTGACCGGGTGGATAAAAGTTGGCTACGGTCGTCGGCATGACTGACGTCCTGATTTCCGGCGCGAGTGTCGCCGGCCCCGCCCTCGCCTGGTTCCTGCGGCGCGAGGGCATCCGTGTCACCGTCGTGGAGCGGGCACCCGAGCTGCGCGACAGCGGCTATGCGGTGGATTTCCGCGGTGCCGCCCTCGACGTGCTCGCCGAGATCGGCATCCTCGACGAGGTCCGCACCCATGAGACGCGGATGCGCGGCACCACCGTGCTGGCCCCGGACGGCTCGGTTGTCGCCGAGCTGCCCGCCGCCACGTTCGCCGGCGACCTCGAGGTGCCCAAGCGTGCGCTGACCGGCGTCCTGCATCGGGCCGTCGACGCCGATGTCGTCTTCGACGACACGATCACCGCCCTGGAGCAGCACGACGACCGGGTGACCGTCTCCTTCGAGCGCGCGCCCACCCGCGACTTCGACCTGGTCTTCGGCGCTGACGGCGTGCACTCCGTGGTGCGCCGGCTGGCCTTCCCCGGCGTCGCGCCGATCGAGCATCTCGGCATGTCCGGCGCCGGCTTCACCACCGGCAACGTGTTCGGCCTGGACCACCGCGGCCTGCTCCAGACCGCGCCCGGCCGCGCCATCTATGCGTTCGCCGCCGGCGATCCCGACCGGATGACGGTGAGCCTCTCCTTCGCGACCACGTCCTCCGAGCTGGATCGAGCCGGCCGGGCCGCGCAGGAGGCCGCCGTGCGGGCGGCGTTCGCCGATCATCCGTGGCCGGAGACGCCGGGCCTGCTGGCCGCGATGACCGAGGCCTCCGACTTCTACTTCGCCTCGACCTGCCAGGTCCACCTGGATTCCTGGTCCACCGGCCGCGTCGCCCTGCTCGGCGACGCCGGCTATTGCGCCGCCCCGACCAGCGGCATGGGCACCTCGCAGGCCCTGATCGCCGCGTCCACCCTGGCCCGATGCCTGACCGAGGCCGCCGGTGACCACCGGGCGGCCTTCGAGCGCTACGAGAAGGAGCTGCGCCCCTATGTCACCGAAAACCAGCGCATCGGCCGCGAGGCCGTCGCCGCCTTCGGAGGCTGACCTTGGCCGTTTGCGGAGATTTCCGGCGAGCGCAGCGGAATCCGCCCGCCATCACCGTCGACCTGCTGCCATGCGCGGATACGCCGTTCTCCGGACAGTTCCGAGCCCCTGCTGGGGGCGACAATGAGTGATGCTCGAATGGGTTCAGACGGTCGGGCCGATCCTGTTCTCCTGGCCGGTCGCCATCGTGATCGCACTGCTGGTGCTGAGGAAACCGCTGGCCCGGCTGCTGGAGCGCTTCACCGGCGAGGACGTTCAGCGGCTGAAGGTCGGCGGTGTCGAGCTGGAGCGCGCGATCGACCGCGTCGAGCGGCGGCAGGACCTGCAGGCCGAGGAGATCAGGGCGATCCAGATCGGGCTCAAGGGCGTGCTCACCAAACATGAGCTCGGGCTGTTGCGCGGGCTCGCCGGCCCCGGCCCGATGACCATCCGATACGAGCCCGACCTGTATGGATACCTGCATCGGCTGGACGGTCTGGGTTTCATCCAGCCGCACCCGGGCCGCGGCTTGTTCGCGATCGAGGAGGAGCACCGGGACGACGAGCACCTGCCGGTCGCACCACACGAGCGACCGCCCTTCGACCTGAAGGACTATGTCCAGATCACCGACGAGGGCCGGCACTACCTGGGCATTCTCAACGCCATCCTGCGCCGGGCCGAAGAACATCGCTGACACGCGATCGTTCTGATTTCCGGGCGCGGCAGCCGGGGCGTCTCATGCACCGAAGCGGCGGTGGCGAGCGGCGTAGGAACGCAACGCTCGGAGGAAGTCGACTTCGCGGAAGCCGGGCCAGTAGACGTCGCAGAAGTGCAGTTCGGAGTACGCCGCTTGCCAGAGGAGGAAACCGGACATGCGATGCTCGCCGCTGGTGCGGATGACCAGGTCAGGATCGGGTTGGCCATGCGTGTAAAGGTGTTCGGCGATACGGTCGGCGGTGAGGCGCTGGGCGATGTCGTCCACAGTGTGGCCGGCTCGGGCCTCCGACTCCAGCAGGGACCGGATCGCGTTGACGATCTCGTCGCGGCCGTCGTACCCGATGGCGATCGTGACGTGGAACTCCGCGTCGTTGTCGCGGGTCGCCTCCTCGGCCAGCTTGAGGGCGTGCCGGGTGGTGTCCGGGAGGACGTCGAGGCGGCCGGCCAGATGCACCTGCCAGTGGCTCCCGGCGCGGGCCAGGCGGGCGGCGACGACCTGTTCGATCATCCGCATCAGGTTGTCGACCTCGCCGGCGTCACGTTTGGTCACGTTGTCGACCGAGGCCACGAAGACGGTGACGTGCCGGATGCCGGCCTCCAGGCACCAGCGGAGCACCTCGTCGAGATGCTCCGCGCCGTAGCGGTGACCGATCCGCGGGTCGTCGAAACCCATCTGGCGTGCCCATCGACGGTTGCCGTCCATCACCATCGCGACGTGGCGGGGGAGGGCGGCGCCGGCGAGCCGGGTGCGGAGCCGGCGGGTGTACAGGGCGTAGGCGGCAGCTTTGACGGATCTCAGCATGGCCGAGATCCCACCACGGTTGCCGGGGCATGTGGCCGATCACCACAAGACCTTCACCAAACCGGCACACCGCCGCCACGGTGTGGCGCGACCGGGTCAGAGGGTGCCGCGGCGGGACTCCCACATGGGGCGGGTCATCTCGTATTCGACTTCGCCGGCTTCCGCGCCCGGCAGCGGGTCGTCCCAGATCGGGTGGAAGGTGCGCACGTATCGCATGCCGATGCTCTCCATCACGCCCCGGGATCCGATGTTGACGGCCATGGTCTGCGCGATGACCCGGCTCTGCCCCACCGTGTCGAAGGCGTGCCGGAGCAGCACCCGCGACGCCTCGCTCGCCAGGCCCTGCCGCCAGTATCGGCGCGCCAGGCGATATCCGAGCTCGGCCACCGTCGGATCGTCCGGCTGGTCGTCGCCGTGCGCCGGCGGCAGCATCATCAGTCCGACGAACTCTCCCTCGACCTCGGTGTCCGGTGCCGACGAATCCCGCCGCCCGCCGTCGCACCCGAAAGCCATCCAGTATCCGAGCCCGTCCACCTTGGCAGCCAGCGCCATCCGCTCCGCGTGGGAGGAGACCACCTCGTCCCGGGTCCGCGCCCGCCCCCAGATGTATTTCAGCACCTCGGCGTCGGCGTCGAGCTCCACCTCGAGCTCGAAATGCCGGTCGGCCAGCGGAACGAGCAGCAGCCGATCCGTCCGCAACGTCGGTTGACTCATGCCGTCACCCAAACACACGGTCCCGTCCGCCGCGATCGAATTCGCCGCGCCCCCGGAGCAGCCCGGACGGCGCGGCCTCCGCGGTGGTCGCTCGGCCGCGAGTCTCGCGGTATGCGAGACGGTCCGGGCTGTGGGGTGGCTCGGACCGTCTCGGCTGGTTTCGTACGGCGGTCAGGCCGGCCAGGCGACGCTGAGGTAGTGGGTCTCCTGGAACTCGCGGAGGCCGTCGCGGGCGCCCTCGCGGCCGAGGCCGCTCTGCTTGACGCCGCCGAAGGGGGCGGACGGGTCTGACACCAGACCCCGGTTGATGCCGACCATGCCCGCCTCGACGGCCTCGCCGAGGCGGATGGCACGTGCCAGGTCACCGGCGAAGACGTAGCCGGCCAGGCCGTATTCGGTGGCGTTGACCTGGTTCAGCATCGCCGCCTCATCGGTCCAGGTGACGATCGGGGCTACCGGGCCGAAGATCTCCTCGGTCAGGATCTCGGCGTCCGGGGCCACGTCGACCAGGATCGTCGGGGGGTAGAAGTGGCCAGGCAGCGACGGGGTCGCCGCCTGATGGGCGATCCGGGCTCCGGCCGCGACCGCCTCGTCGACGGTGCGGGTGACCCGGCGCAGCGCCGATGCGCTGATCAGCGGGCCGATGTCGGCGCCGTCCGCGGCGGCTCCGACGGTCAGTTTCTCGACGGCGGCGCCGAATCGGGCCACGAACTCGTCGGCCACCGCGGCGTGCACGTAGAACCGGTTCGCCGCCGTGCACGCCTGGCCGCCGTTGCGGAACTTGGCGATCATCGCGCCGGCCACCGCGGCGTCCAGGTCGGCGTCCTCGGCGACGATGAACGGGGCGTTGCCGCCCAGCTCCATCGACGAGTTGACCACCCGGTCGGCGGCGTGCCGGAGCAGGACCCGGCCGACGGCGGTCGAGCCGGTGAAGGAGATCTTGCGAACTCGCTGGTCGGCCAGCCAGGCGCCGACGATCGAGGAGGCGTCCGCGGTGGTCACCACGGTGACCACGCCGTCCGGCAGGCCCGCTTCCGTCAGCAGTGCGGCGATGGCCAGGGCGGTCAGCGGGGTCTCGGCGGCCGGCTTGAGCACCGCGGTGCAGCCGGCGGCCAGGGCCGGGCCGACCTTGCGGGTGATCATGGCGGCCGGGAAGTTCCACGGCGTGACCAGCGCGGCCACGCCGACCGGACGATGCGTGACCAGCGTGCGGGCCCCGCCGGCCGGGGCCTCGCCGTACTCGCCGCCGGGGCGCACCGCCTCCTCGGCGAACCAGCGGAAGAACTCGGCCGCATACGTCACCTCGCCGGCCGCGTCGGACAGCGACTTTCCGTTCTCCCGGGAGATCAGCTCGGCCAGCGCGGCGCGGTCACGCAGCATCAGCTCGAACGCCCGGTGCAGGATCTCCGACCGGTGCCGGGGCGCGGTCCGCGCCCAGGCCGGGAACGCGGCGTGCGCCGCGTCCACGGCCGCCCGCGCGTCGGCCACCCCCTGGTTAGGCACCTCGGCCACGGCGGCCAGGGTCGCCGGGTCGGCAACGACGATGGTGCTCATCGGATCTCCTCGAAGGCGGCGGTGAGGACGTCGAAGGCGTCGTCGAGCAGGTCGTCGGAGATCGACAGCGGGGGCAGGAAACGGAGGACGTTTCCGTAGGTGCCGCAGGTCAGGACGATGACGCCGCGCTGGTGGGCGTACCGGGAAATGTCTCGCGCCAAGCGCGGGTCCGGCTCACCGGAGCCGTCGCGGACGAGCTCCACGGCCAGCATCGCGCCGCGGCCGCGCACGTCGCCCAGGCGGCCGTCCGCCGCCTGGATCTTCAGCAGGCGCTCCTTGACCAGGGTTTCGATCTCCCGGGCCCGGGCGGTGAGGCCGTCGTCCTCGATCGTCTCGATGGCGGCCAGCGCCGCGGCGCAGGCCAGCGGGTTGCCGCCGTAGGTGCCGCCGAGACCGCCGGAGTGTGGCGCGTTCATGATGTCGGCGCGGCCGGTCACCGCGGAGAGCGGCAGGCCGCCGGCGATGCCCTTGGCGGTGACGATCAAGTCGGGCACGACGCCCTCGCGGTCGCAGGCGAACATGTCGCCGGTGCGGGCGAAGCCGGTCTGCACCTCGTCGGCGACGAAGACCACGCCGTTGGCCCGGCACCACGCGGCCAGCGCGGGCAGGAACCCGGGCGCCGGCTCGATGAAGCCGCCCTCGCCCTGGATCGGCTCGATCACGCACGCGGCGAGGGTGTCGGCGCCGATCTGCTTCTCGATCTGGTCGATGGCGCGGGCCGCCGCGATCCGGCCGTCGAGACCGCCGTCCCGGAACGGGTAGGAGAGCGGCGCGCGGTAGACCTCGGGCGCGAACGGGCCGAAACCATGCTTGTACGGCATGCTCTTCGCGGTCATCGCCATGGTCAGGTTGGTCCGGCCGTGATACGCGTGATCGAAGACGACCACGGCGTTGCGCCCGGTGTACGCCCGAGCGATCTTCACGGCGTTCTCCACCGCCTCGGCGCCGGAGTTGAACAGCACGCTGCGCTTCTCGTGATCGCCGGGGGTGACCCGGTTCAGCGCCTCGGCCACCGCGACGTAACCGTCGTACGGCGTGACCATGAAACAGGTGTGGGTGAACGCCGCGACCTGCTCGGTGACCGCCGCGACCACCCGGGGCGCGCTCGCACCGACGGTGGTGACCGCGATGCCCGAGCCGAGATCGATCAGCTGGTTCCCGTCGACGTCGAGCACGATGCCGCCGCCGGCCCGCGCCGCGAACACCGGCATGGTGGTGCCGACGCCGCCGGCCACCGCGGCCAGCTTGCGTTCCATCAGTTCCTGGGACCGGGGACCGGGCAGCTCGGTGACCAGCCGGCGTTTCTGTTCGAGGCTCACACCGAGAAGTGTGTTCAGCAGTGCGTATGCTCGTCCAGTTCCTGTTGGGCCTGTGATTCATGCTCGGGAGGCATAAGTGGAGCTGCGCCTGTTGCGGTACTTCGTCGCGACCGCGGAAGCGGGCACCGTGAGCGCGGCGGCGGTCCGGCTGCACCTGACCCAGCCCGTGCTGTCCCGGCAGTTGCGGGTGCTGGAGCGCGATCTCGGCGTGGCGCTGTTCGACCGGAGCGGCCGGCGGCTGGACCTGTCGACGACCGGGCGGGCGCTGCTGCCGCTGGCCCGGGACGTGCTCGGCCGGGTGGACGGGCTGCGGGTGGCGGCCATGGTCGCCGCGTCCGGCCGTCTGGAACGACTGACGATCGGGGCGCCGACGGTGACGCTGACCGACGTGGTGTCGCCGTTCATCGCGACCCTCGCCCCGGAGGACCCGACCGCGGACGTGCTCGGCGCCGACGGGCGGTCCCCGGCCGAGACGCTGCGGCTCGGCGCCGACCTGGCGATCGGCACCGTGCGGGCGCCTGATCCGTATCGGTCGTTGCCGCTCGCGGTGCTCCCGGTCTGGGCGTACGTGCACGCGGACCACCCGTGGGCGAGGCGCGGCGAGATCCCCCTCGCGGAGCTGCTGACGTCGACGCTGATCGTGCAGCCGGCCGCGTTCACCGCCCGGCAGTCCCTGGAGGCGGCGATCACCGCGGCCGGAGCGTCCTACTCGTCGTCGATCGAGGCGGCCAACGGGACGGTGGCGCAGGCTCTCGCCGCGGCCGGGCGGGGGATCGCGGTGGCCTCCGACGATCCGCGGTTCGGGTTGGTGCCGCTCGCGGTCGACGTGGGCGGGCGGCGGCTGAGCATCCGGCTGGCCGCGGTCTGGGACTCGCGGCACGCGGCGGCGCCGACGCTGGAGTCGTTCGCGGAGCGGCTCGGGTCGTTCGTCCGGGACCGGTACGACGCCGCGGCCGCCTGACCGCGGGCTTGCGTGCGGCTCCTAACCTCTCGGCGGTGATCGTTTCACGGGGTTCGGCGTGGTTCCTGAGCGTGCTCGGCAATGCCGTCGTCGGGGCGTGCGCCGGGGTGGGCTGGCCGTTCGTCTATCTCGGCGGCTATGCGATCGCGGCGCAGGCCGGCTGGATCGTCGCGGACCCCACGGTCGTCGACGACGGCACCGGCTTCCTGATCGTGCTCGGCGCGGTGGCCCTGCTCGTGCTCGCCGGCATGTTCGCCGGCGTGAACGTGCCGTTGCGGGGGCGCGGGCGGCTGCCGGTCGCGCTGGCCGTCACCGGGGTCGTCGCCACGCTGGTCAGCGCCGCGGTCTTCCCGTAGAGACCGCGGCGCAGGCCCGGTCAGGTGAGGTGCGGGACCATGGCGATCAGGTCGAAGGCGTCGGCCACCGGCAGGTCGACGTAGCCGTCGAGGTTACGGAAACGCTGCGGGCCATCAGGCGCACCACGCAGCGGCCGCAAGTCGGTGACCTGCACCGACGTGCCCACCGGCAGGAAGGCTTCGACGCTGCCGGGCGCCGGCGGGGCAAGGTCGACGGTGCGGACCTCGACGCCGCTCTCGGTGCCCGGCGCGGGGCGGCGGGTCGGTGTCCGGCCGCTGACGGCCGAGACCCCGATGCAGGTGTACGCCTCCCCGAGCTCCGCCACGAGGTGACTACCGAGCACCGGCACCTCGAACGTCCCGCCCAGCATGATCGGGATCCGCTGGAGGTGGGTGTTCGCCGCCGAGATCACCACCTTGCGCCCGTCCCGCCGCAGGTGACGCACGGTCTCGGCCATCGCCGCGTCCCGCACGTTCACCGCCGCGTGGATCCCGGACCCACCGGCCGCCGCCACCTGAGCCCGCAGCATCTGGTCGAGCAGCACCGCCAGGCGCAGCTCGTGCCCGGCCGTGGCGAATCCCGGCCCACCGCCACGCCGCTCGTACAGCGGGCGCAGCGCGTCCATCCGGGTGGCCAGCTCACCCAGGAGCAGGGTCAGCGCGTCCCGATCGGCGGCCGCCGTCTCGCGGTAGGCACTGAACGCCGCCATCGTGAACGGGCGAGCCCAGCTCCGGGCGTACGCAAAAATGTCGTTGATCTGGTGAATCGCGGCCGGATCGACCTCGGCGAGGTAGCGCGCCACGCCCTCCACCGCGGGCAGCAGCGAGCCCAGGTCGGCGGGCAGGTCCAGGCCCGCGAACCCGATGTCACCCCGCGAACGCAGCCAGGTCAGCAGCTCCCGGGTCTCCGCGGTGCGGCCGAAGCCATAGGTCAGACCCTGCTCCGCGATCACGGCGAGGTCGTCGTCGTCCTGCCCGCGCACCCAGCGGTCGCCCCGGAGGCCCTCGCTGAAGCCGGACTCCAGGGCGAGCACCGAGAAGTCCAGCTCCTCCACCAGGAATCGCACCAAGTGCTGTCTGACCTGCTGATACTCCCGGACGTTGTGTGCCGACTCGCCGATCCCGACGACCTGGGCGTCCCCGAGCAGTTTCCGCAGAGCGTCGAAATCGTCCAGGCCGATCGTCATCCGGGCACCCTACCGTCGGAGCCGATCACCGGGATGAAATTCATTCGGCCGGGATGAGTCGCGGAGGTGTCCGGCAGGCCAAGGGTCGGTGGCAGGCACGTCCGCCGGGAGCAGGCCATGACCGTTGACGCAGCGCCACCTACGGACACCGGTACGCGAGAACCGTCGATGCTCGACGCGGTCCTGCCGATCGTCGTGCTGATCACCCTGCTGGTCTCCACCATCATCCTGTTCGGGGTGGCCGCGACGGACGGGCCGTTGCAGGTCGCCCTGCTGGTCAGCGCCGCGTTCGCGAGCCTGATCGCGTTCAAGAACCGGCACACGGTCGCCGCGATCGCCGACGCCGCGGTCGGCGGGGTCACCTCGGCGGTCGGCGCGATTTTCATCCTGCTCGCGGTGGGCGGGCTGATCGGCACGTGGAACATGGCCGGGACCATCCCGACGATCGTCTACTACGGGATCGGGCTGCTCAGCCCGGCCTGGTTCTACCTGGCGTCGGCGGCGATCTGCGCGCTGGTCGGCATGATCACCGGCAGTTCCTGGACGACCGCGGGGACGCTCGGCGTGGCGTTCGTCGGGATGGCGCAGGTGCTGGGCCTGTCGACGGCGATCGCGGCGGGGTCGGTGATCTGCGGGGCGTACTTCGGGGACAAGATGACGCCGCTGTCCGAGACGACGATCCTGGTGCCGAAGCTGGTCGGCGGCGGGCTCACGGTCGGGCAGCACGTCAAGAACATGTTCTGGACGGCGGGCCCGGCGCTCGGCATCAGCCTCGTGGCGTTCCTGATCCTCGGCCTGGTGGCGGAGCACGGGGACTCGCTGAGCACCGAGGAGGCGCGGCGTGCGCTCGCCGGCGAGTTCCACATGACCGTGGTGAACCTGCTGCCGCTGATCCTGCTCATCGTGTTCTCGATCCGTAAGGCGCCGCCGTTCCTGGCGATCCTGGGCTCGGCGCTGTTCGCCGGGGTGCTGGCGCCGTTCACGCAGTGGAAGGCGGTCAGCGGGTTCGTCGACGATCCGTCGCTGTCGCCCTTCGTGACCGGGGTCCGGGCCGTCTTCGACGCGCTGGCCAGCGGATTCGTCAGCAAGTCGGGCAACGAGAGGATCGACGAGCTGTTCTCCCGGGGTGGGATGGCGAGCCTGTTGACCACGATCTGGCTGGTGCTCGGTGCGCTGGCGTTCGCGGCGGTGATGGAGCACGCGGGCTTCCTGCGGCGGCTGCTGGCCCCGATCGTCGGGTGGGCGACGACCCGCGGCCGGTTGATCCTCGCGGTGAACGCGAGCGGCATGGGCCTGAACGTCATCGCCGGCGATCAGTATGTGGCGGACGTGCTGCCGGCTCGGATGTTCCGGGAGGAGTTCGCCGGCCGGGGGATGGCGCCGCAGACCCTGTCGCGGGCGGTCGAGGACTCCGGCACGGTGACGTCGGTGCTGGTGCCGTGGAACACCTGTGGCGCGTACATCTCCGGGGTGCTCGGTGTCTCGACCGCGGCCTATCTCCCGTTCTGCTTCTTCAACCTGCTGAGCCCGGTGCTGGACATCGTCTACGGGTTCGTCGGCTTCAAGGTGCCGATGCTCGAGACCGAGGCCGTGACCGACCAGAAGGAGACTGCCTAGAGTCCTAGGATGCCTTAGAGGTTGTGCGCACCACCATGGAGGACACCGAGGCCACGCCGGATGGTTGCCCGATCTGGGGGAGACCTTCGACGCCGTCGTGCTGCCCAGCAACTTGATCAGCACCGTCGAACCCGTCCGCCGCCGGCAGTTCCTGACCACGGGCGCCCGCCACCTCGCCGCCGGTGGCGTGCTGCTGGTCCAGTGGTTCCCTGCCACCTGGTTCGACGACCTGATCGGCGCCGGGGAACGCTCCCGTCACCTCGGCGACGTCCTCGGAACCGTCCGGCTGCTGTCGGCCGAGCCCACCGGGCTGACCGCCGAGGTCCGCTACGACCTGGACGGACGGCACTGGACGCAGCGCTTCCAGGCGTACCGTCTCACCGAGCCGCAGCTCGCCGCCGAACTCGAAGCCGCCGGCCTGCGCCTGACCCGCTGGCTCGACCCGGCCCGCAGCTGGTTCGCGGCGACCGGCATGCGGGTATGAGTCCGGCGGTGACCGACCTTCAGGAACGGGTGCAGCAGCACCTCGACGCCCTCGTCGCGCGCGGGGCGGAAACCGGTGTGCAGGTCGCCTGCTATCGCGACGGCGTGCTGGTCGTCGACGCCGTGGCCGGGGTGCCCGGCTCGGCCACGCCGATCTTCAGCTTCTCCGCCGTCAAGAACGTGACCGCCACGCTCGCGCATCTGCTCGTCGCGCGGGGGTTCCTCGACTACGACAGCCTGGTCACCGACCTCTGGCCCGAGTTCGGCGCGCACGGCAAGGACGCCACGACGCTGCGGCACGTGCTCACCCACACGACCGGCCTGCCGGCGATGCCGCGGGAGATCACCCCGGCGGAGCTGCCCGACTGGTCCCGGGTGTGTGCCGCGCTGGCCGCCGCCGAGCCGCGCTGGCGTCCGGGCGCCGCGACCGGCTATCACTCGTACACCTTCGGCTACCTGGTCGGCGAGCTGGCCCGCCGTGCGACCGGCAAACCCCTGCACGCCCTGCTGCGTGAGTGGATCACCGAGCCGCTCGGTATCGAGGGTGAGCTCTTCTTCGGCGTCCCGGACGAGGCGCTGCCGGGCGTGGCCCGCCTGGAGCAGGCGCCCGGCTGGCCGGCCGGTGAGACCGCGATCCTCGCGCCCTGGGAGGGCCGGCCGAGCGCCGACTTCGGCAACAGGGCCGAGATCCTGCGCGCCGACATCCCGTCGGTCGGCGTCGCCACCGCGCACGGCCTGGCCGCGCTGTTCAATGCGATCCTGCAGGGCGACCTGATGGATCCGGCACGGTCCGCTCGCCTGTCCCGGCCCGCTTTCGCAGGCGTCGATCAAGTTTTCGGTACGCCCACCCGACTGTCCCTGGGCTTCCCACTCGGCCGGATCGGCGCACCGCCGGAGGAGGGTTCCGTGGCTTTCGGCTGGCCCGGTGGCGGTGGGAGTTACGCCTACGCCGACCCGGCCCGGGGGATCGCCTTCGCGCTGACCAAGACGCGACTCGCCCCGAACTTCGACACCGTGCTGTCGGTCGACGCGCTCCTGCCGGGGACAGCGGATCGGGAGTCGACTGCCTAATCTGTCCGGATGCTTTCGCGGACGACGGGGCTGTTGCTGGCGGGTGGCGCGCTGGTCGCCGTGGCGGGCGGGCTGCTCGGCTCGCCGGTGGCGACCGCGGGCGGGTGCCTGGTCGTGTTCGTGGTCCTCGCCCTGCATCCCGAGGTGCGCGGGGCGTCGCCGGTCTTCCGGGTGCTGCTGTGGTCGGGGTTGGCGCTGTTCGCCGCCGCGGTGGTCGTCCACGTGAGTGCGTGGACGGATCCGGCCGGGCTGGGCGTGGCCGAGTTGTCGGCGCGGTTCCAGGATCCGGTCGGACTGGACACGGCCGAGCTGGTCGCCCGGTTCCGGGATCCGGCCTGGCAGCGTGCGCAGTTCCAGCGGCACCTGCTGGTGGCGGCCTGTCTGACGCTGGGGTTCGGGGCGCTGGCCGGTGCCGGGGTGTATCTGTCCCGGCGGCGGTTGCGGGCGCTTCCGGTGCCGGTGGCCGTGACGCTGCTGGCGTTGTTCCTGCTGGTGCTCCTCCCGCTGTTCGGGTCGTTCACGAACGTGGCGATGGCGGCGGGCGTGCTGGCCGGCGGCTATCTGTGGGTGATGCGGCGCGAGTTCCGCCGGGATGGCGCGATCCCGATCGTGGCGGCCGGGGTCACCGTGCTGGCGGTGCTGGCGTGGCAGGCCGCCGACACCGCCTCCCGCAACCGTCCGGAGCCGGTCGAGCCGGGCGTGTTCTACTCCGTCGCGGTGGCGATCGACACCGGGCCGGACGTGGCGAGCGCCGTCGCGGTCGGCCTGCTCCTGCTGGCCGCAGCCGGGACCGTTCTGGCCTGCGCGCAACTGGCCCGGGACAGCGCCTCCTGAGCGAGTCACGGCGCGCTTGCCCGACGCGGTCCGCGATGTCCTGACGTCCAGAAGCGGCGAGCTGTCGGCGTCTCACGGCTGGGAGCGGTGAGCCGGCGAAGTCATGGCGCGGAGAAAGCGGCGAGCTGTCGGCATCTCACCGCAGCCGGCGACGTCATGGCGCGGAGAAAGCGGCGAGCCGTCGGCATGGTCGCCGCCGGGAGTGGTGGGTCACCGAGGTCGGTGCGGCCGGGATCGAGGCCAGCGGCGTCATCGTGGCCCGAGGCTGGTGACGCCCATCGCGCCCAGGAGCGATCAGCTCATCGCCGGGGGCGGCGAGCCGGCGGCGTGTGCGGACGTCGAAGTGACCTCAGAGGATGACGAAGTCCGGGGGTGGGTGGCGCAGGAAGTCGTGGTGGGAGATGTCCCAGCCGTAGGCGCCGGCGCGGGCGAAGACCAGCAAATCACCGGCGCGCAACCGGGAGACGTGCTGGCCGCGACTGAGCACGTCGCGCGGGGTGCAGAGCTCGCCGACCGCGTCGACCGGGGTGTCGGTGACGGCGGGGCGCGGGTACGGCCGGTCCCAGGCATCGACCGGCAGGACCGTGAACGGGTGGCTGTAGCCCCACGCGGCCGGGAGCCGGAAGTGGTGGGTGCCACCGCGCAGCACCGCGAACGTACGGCCGTGCGTGGTCTTCAGGTCGAGCACCTCGGCGGCGTAGTAGCCGGCGTCGGCGGCGAGGTAGCGGCCCGGCTCCAGGATCAGCTCGACGCCGTCGGGGACGGTCACCCGGGACAGCGGGGTGAGGTCGATCGAGGCGGTGGAGGTGTAGTCGACGCCCAGACCGCCGCCGGCGTTGACCACGCGCAGGCTCAGGTCGTACGCAAGAGCGGTGGTGATCGACCAGTCGAGGGCGTCACCGAGGAATGCGGCGTGCGCGGCGCCGTCGAGGTTGTTGGAGACCGCGTGCAGGTGGAAGCCGATCACGGACAGGCCGGGTGGGAGCGCGCCGAGGACGGCGGGGAGCTGGTGCTCGTCGATGCCGAACGGGGTCGGGGTGCCGGTCATGGCGTGGCTGCCGGTGACGCCGACGGTGCTGCGGTTGATCCGCAGGCAGATGTCGGCGTGCAGGCCGAGGCCGGCGAGGCGGTCGAGTTCGTGGCGGCTCTCGACGTTGAGCAGGGCGCCGGCGCGGACCGCGGCGGCCAGTTCGGCGTCGGTCTTGGCGGGGCCGCCGAAGGCGATGCGGCGGGCGCCGGCCCGTACGGCGAGGTCGAGTTCGCCGCCGGAGGCGACCTCCAGGCCGTCGCACGCGGTGGCGAGGGTGTGCACGACGGCAGGGTGGCCGTTGGCTTTCACGGCGTACAGAAAACTGGTCCGAGGTGGCAGCGCGGACCGTAAGTGATCAGCCTGCCGGCGCAGCGCGGCGGTGTCGTAGAGGTAGGCGCAGGCCGGCGGCGGCAGGCGGCGCAGCGCCGCGGCGACGTGCGCGGGAAGCTCAGACATGCAGCGGGTTCTCCACCGGGAGGTAGATGTCGCCGTCGCCGGCCAGGCGCATCCGGACCAGGGCTTTGTGCGGGACGGCCGGCGCGGTGAACGCGGCGTGGTCGGCCCGTGCCGCGGGCGAGTCCAGGCTGTCGTAGGTCTCGTCGACGATGTCGCGGACCAGTCGCCAGGCAGCGGACTCGGCCAGGTCGAGGTGCAGGACGAGCTCGCCCAGGTGTGCCTGGAAGGCGGTGTAGCCGAGCTTGGCGCGCATGATCGCGGGGTCGTCGGTGCCGACGACCGAGCCGGGCCACAGGTCGACGTGGTGTCCGGCGGCGGCGAGTCGCGGCAGGTGCAGGCGCAGGCCGGCGAAGTCGCGCAGGGCGAGCCGGTGCGGGCGGCCGTCGAGGAACGTGGGCAGGCAGTTCTGCAAGTGGGCTTCGAGGGCTACGCCGTGGGTGGCCAGGCGCAGCAGCGGCGGGAGGAGTAACCGGGTGTAGTCGGTGAGCCAGCCGGCCGGACCGCCGCCGTGCCGGTGGACGAGCTCGTCCAGGCGGTAGGGGAGGGCGCTGCCGGCGATCGCCTCCTCGCCGGGCCGCAGGCGGCCGGTGAGGCCGTCGCGCAGGATGGCGGACAGATCGCGGCCGGGTGGGACGGCGGCGCCGGCGGTCTCGGCCATGAGCAGCAACGACGGCTCGTCGGCGGCGAGCCGGCGCAGCAGGGTGGAGACGGCCGGGCCGTTGCGGGTGCTGGCGACCGAGATGCTGCGGCGGGTGGAGGTGACCTGGATGTCGAGGGAGACCTTGAGGTAGTGCCGGGATCCGTCGGCGGCGGGTGGCAGCAGCAGGGTGCGCAGGGCGGCGGTGGGGACGGCGTCGAGGTGTCCTTCGACGTGGCGCAGGGTGCCGTCGGTGAACAGACTCTGGTAGCGCTCGGTGACGAGTGCGTGTTGCCAGGCGTGGACGGGCTGGAGGCGGAAGCCCGGTTCCGAAGCCGGAATGTCGGGATGTAGTGCGCTCAAATCGTCGCCGAGATGCGCTTCGTCACGGACCGCGATGAAGCGGATCTCCGTGTGGCCCGCCTCGAGATCGTGGGCCAGGACGTCGCCGGTGTCCCAGCCCAGCCGGGTCCGCCCGCACGGATGCAGGTTGTGACCGGAAATGGCCAGCCGCTCCCCGGCGATCGCCGCCTCGTCGGCGTCGCCGCCGGGCACCGGTCCGGGCCGGGACAGCGCGATCGCCAGGTTGATCACCGCGTTGCGGATCTCGGCGGCGAAGCCGGGCGCGTCGATGCCGGCCAGCAGATCGACGGGGTCGGCCACGCCGGCGCGGTCGAACTCGATCCGGTTGAAGGCGTGCCGGGTGCCGTCGGTGTCCTGCGACAGCCCCTCCCGGGCGAGGGCGCCGCGCAGCCGGCGTCCCACGGTGTCCGCGGCGACCGGCAGGTTGTCGAGGAACCCGGCGACCAGGTGCGGGGCGTGCACGGCCAGGGCGGCCTCGGTGTGCGCGGCGGCCGCGGCGAGCCGGCCGGTGGTGAGGCTGGACCTCATGAGTGCACCGCCATCGGGTTGGGCTGGTATGTCCAGATGTCGTCGAGCGGGTCGGCGGCGAGGCGCATGGCGGTGGTCGCCTTGATCGGCAGCGGTTCGGTGAGCAGCTCGGGGGTGTCCCGGAGGCCGGCCGCGACGATCGCCCAGAGCCGGTCCGGTTCGGCGCCGTGCCGCTGCGCGAACGCGTCGACGAGCTGGCTCGCGACGGTGCCGAGGGCGGCCGCGGCGAGTTTGGTGCGCAGCTGGACCGGGTCGTCGGTGAGCAGGTCGCCGTGCAGGCCGAGACCGAGCCGGCGGTGGACGCGGACGCCGCCGAGGTCGCGGTAGAGGATCCGGACCGGGCGTCGGTCGTGGAGCACGACCAGGGTGTTCTGCCCGTGTGCCTCCAGCGCGACGCCGCGGCGCAGCACCGTCGCCAGCGGCGCGAACAGCAGGTCGGTGAGCTGGGCCAGCCAGGCGTACGGGTCGTCGACCGTGCCGAGGAAGTGGTGCGTGAAGATCCCCAGCGGCACGGCCTGCTCGCCGGGCCCGAGCCGGGGCGCGCGCCGCACCAGGTGGGCCAGCCGCCGGTCCGGCCCGTCGTCGGTGATCACGGCGCCGGCCTCGGTCTCGGCGAGGACGTCGATCGGCAGGTCGGCGGTGATCTCCTGCAGGGCGGCGGAGAGGATCGGCCCGTTGTGCACGGCGGCCGGCGAGACGGTCCGCACCGCGGAGGTCATCTGCACGTCGACGGCGGTCTTGATGTGCGGGCCACCGCTGACCGGGGCGACCGTGCGCAGCGACATGAGCGGCCGCATCGGGCGGGTCGGGCCGGCGTCGGTCAGCCACGGGTACTGCCGCAGCAGGCGGGCGGCCTGCCACGGGTGCGCGTACAGGACCGGCTGGGCGGTGCCGTGCCAGCGCTCGGCCGGGACCCGCAGGCGGCGCAGCCGGATCACCGGGCGGTGCTCGGGGGCGTAGGCGAGCACGTCGGCGACGGTCATCCCGGCGCGGGTGCGGCAGCCCGGGTGCAGGGGGTGCCCGTCGGTCTCGAACTGCTCGATCCGGCCGAGGTCGGTCTCGGTCAGCGACGGCGCGACGGCGTCGGCGCGGGCCAGGGCGAGGTTGGCGACGCTGTTGGCGACCTCGGTGACGAAGGCGGTGCCGGGCCACAGTTTCGCGGCCAGCTCGACCGGGTCCATCTCGGCGTAGACGGCGCCGGGCAGCGGCTCGCGCTCGATGGCCAGCCGCAGCCGGCGCAGGATCGCGGCGCGGGCGCCGGGCAGTGCCGCATCGAAACGTTCGACCAGGTCAGGGCGGATGTTTTCAAGATCCGCGCGGGTCCGGGCCGGGTCGGCGGTGGGTGTCGGCTGCGGCACCCCACCATTGTCGCGTCGAACGGCCGAGGTGTCCGCGCAGGGTTGTGCGGGGCGAGCGACGACACATTTACCGGATCAACAGTGCCGTCAGCAGCTGGGTGAGCCAGGCGCGGGCCGCGTCGGTGTCACCGTCGAGCAGCAATTGGACGGTCACCCCGTCGTAGGCCGCGATCACCGCGCGGGCCGCGGCCGGCACGTCCGGCACCGCGAGCGGCAGGGTGGCCAGGCGCTGCTCGATGGCGGTGCGCAGGGCGGCGCGGTGCTCGGCGAGCCGGCCGGCGACCTGCGGGTGGCGGGCGGCGTGCAGCAGGAAGTCCGTCTTGATCAGCAGCCAGTCGCGGTCCAGCAGCAGGGTGTCGGCGACCCGGGCGATGATCGTGTGCAGGTCCGGGCCGGGGTGCGCCAGGGCCGTGGTCACCTGGGCGGCGATCAGGTCGGCCCGCTCGTCGTAGAGGGCGAAGAACAGCTCGTCGAGGCTGTCGAAGTTCGAGTAGAAGGCGCCGCGGGTGTAGCCGGCGGCGTCGCAGATCTCCTCGATGCGGGTCTGGCCCCAGCCCTTGGCGGCGAACACGTGCAGGGCGGCGTCGAGCAGCCGGCCGCGGGTTTCGGCTCGTCGGCGGGTGACCATGGCGCTCAGCATAGCCTTTCCATACATTCGTGTATCCGATACATTCGTGTATCGAAGTGGTCTGGATCACCGTGAGGAGCTGCCGTGGACGTCATCGTGGTGGGCGCGGGGCTGGCCGGCCTGGCCGCCGCCCATGAGATCACCAGCGCCGGGAAACGGGTGATCCTGATCGACCAGGAGAACGCGGCCAACCTCGGCGGGCAGGCGTTCTGGTCGTTCGGCGGGCTGTTCTTCGTCGACAGCCCGGAGCAGCGGCGGGCCCGGATCAGCGACAGCGTCGAGCTGGCGTGGAGCGACTGGCGCGGCAGCGCCGGCTTCGACAGGTTGGACGACGAGGACTCCTGGGCGGTCAAGTGGGCCCAGGCGTACGTCGAGTTCGCCGCCGGCGAGAAACGGTCCTGGCTGGCCGGGATGGGGTTGACCTGGCTGCCGTTCGCGGGCTGGGCCGAGCGCGGTGACCTGCGCGCCGGCGGGCACGGCAACTCGGTGCCGCGCTTCCACATCACCTGGGGCACCGGCACCGGCGTGGTCGAGCCGTTCGCCGCGTCCGCGCACCGCGCCGCGGACCAGGGCCTGCTGGAGTTCCGGCACCGGCACCGGGTCGACGAGCTGATCGTCGAGGGTGGCACGGTGGTCGGGGTCCGCGGCAAGGTGCTGGCCGACGACGACGCCGCCCGTGGCATGCCCTCCAACCGGGACGAGGTCAACGACTTCGAGGTACGCGCGCAGGCGGTGATCGTGACCACCGGCGGCATCGGCGCCAACCACGACCTCGTCCGGCAGTACTGGCCGGCCCGCCTGGGTACCGCCCCCAGGTCGATGATCACCGGGGTGCCGGCCTACGTGGACGGGCGGATGCTCCAGATCGCCGAGGACGCCGGGGTCCGCCTGGTCAACCGGGACCGGATGTGGCACTACACCGAGGGCATCCGCAACTGGGACCCGATCTGGCCGGCGCACGGCATCCGGATCCTGTCGGCGCCCTCGCCGATGTGGTTCGACGCGCTGGGCCGGCGGCTGCCGCAGCCGTACTACCCGAGCTACGACACCCTCGGCACGCTGCGCTACCTGCGGACCACGCCGGACCTCGCCGAGCACGACCACTCCTGGTTCATCCTCACCCAGAGGATGATCGAGAAGGAGTTCGCGCTCTCCGGGTCGGAGCAGAACCCGGACATCACCGCGAAGGACCGCAAGGTGTTCCTCAAGGGCCGGATCATGGGCAAGGGCGCGCCCGGGCCGGTGGAGGCGTTCAAGCGGCACGGGGCGGACTTCGTGGTGGCCCCGGCGCTCGACGAGCTGATCGCCGGGATGAACGAGCTGACCGGCACGCCGCTGCTGGACGCGGGGCACGTGCGCGCGCAGATCGAGGCGCGGGACCGGCAGCTGGCCAACAAGGTGACCAAGGACGCGCAGGTGCAGGGGATCTACAACTCGCGGCGCTACCTCGGGGACCGGATCGGGCGTACCTCGGCGCCGCACCGGATCCTGGACCCGGCCGCCGGGCCGCTGATCGGCGTGAAGCTGCACATTCTGACCCGCAAGACGCTCGGCGGCATCCAGACCGACCTGGACTCCCGGGCGATCGGCGCCGGCGGGCAGGTGCTGCCGGGCCTGTACGCGGCCGGGGAGGTCGCCGGGTTCGGCGGCGGCGGGGTGCACGGGTACAACGCGCTGGAGGGCACCTTCCTCGGCGGCTGCCTGTTCAGCGGCCGCGCCGCGGGCCGGCACGCGGCCCGCTCGGTCTGAGCGGCCCGACTCTCACACCGGCCGGCCGCCGCCGGTTCATCGGCGGCGGTCGAATTCGCGTCGATCGCATCATGTCGGCTTCCTGTCAACGCGGATCAGCCCGCCGCGGTTTCCGTGGGGGAGAACCGAGCAGACAGGAAAGCCATGCGAGACGACGTGCCGGGCCTGCCCCGGATCCGGGTCGGCGATGTGGTCGCGGCCCTCGGACCTGACCTGCGCCCCGGGGCCGAGCAGTTCGGCGTGGACGACGCCGGTGTCGTCAAGGTCCGGGTGACGGCCGAGGGCGGGGTGTCCGGGGTGGAGATCGCCGGACGGTTCCCGGGAGTGGACGCGCTGGCCGCGGCGATTCTCGGGGCGTATCGGCAGGCTTTGCTGAAGCGGATGGCGGCCCGGCTGGTGCACGGCGCCGGTCCGGCCGCCGCGCCGGACGTCACCGACGAGCGGTGGCTCGCGTGGCTGCGGGACGCGCTCGACCGGGCGGACCGGCAGTTGACGGCGATGGGCCGGGCGCGCCCGTACGCCGACGAGTTCACCGGGCCGGGCCACTGCGTGCGGGTCCGGGTCGCCGGCGGCGTGGTCACCGACGTGTTCATCGACGCGCCCCGCCCTCCCGAGGTGGTGGCGGCGGACGCCCGCTCCGCCCTCGACCAGGCCGCCCAGGCGCTACCCCGCGCGTGAGGCCGCCGCTTACCCTCGATGCATGAGCGCCACTATCGGTGACACCATCCGCACTCTCAGTGACTCCGGTCGCCATCGGGACATCCCCCTGGTCTGGCACGCGTACGAGTTCGCCGACCGGGCCCACCGCCGTCAGAAGCGGGTCAGCGGCGACCGCTACATCACCCACCCGGTGCAGGTCGCCGGGATCGTCGCCGAGCAGGGCGGCACGACCGACGCGGTCTGCGCGGCCCTGCTGCACGACGTCATCGAGGACGCCCCGGTTCCAGCGTCGGCCGTGCACGCGGAGTTCGGGCCGCGGATCGGCGCGCTGGTCGAGCAGCTCACCGATCGGTCCGTCCGGGGCGCCGGCCCGGTCGAGGCGGACCTGGCCCTGGTCACCGTCGCGGACCGGCTGCACAACCTGCGGACGCTCGCCCCGCTGCCGGCCGCGAGTCGCCGCCGCGCCTCGCTGGACTCGCTGACCTTCCACGTGCCGCTCGCCCGCGACCTCGGCAAGCCGGAGCTCGGCGCCGAGCTGACCGGTCTGGCCTGCGCCGCCCTGGACTCCCTGGACCGTCCCGGCCTGCGCGAACGCCGCCGTGCCCTGGCCCGGACGATCCGTGGCACCGATCCGCGCCGGCTCGCCGAGGCGCTCGCCGCCTCCGGTGGCGGTGCCGCCCTGATCAGCAGTGGCGCCGTCCCGGAGTGGGCGCTCGCGTCCGGTGGCGCCGGCGCGTTCGCCGTGCTGATCGCCGTCCTGTTCCGCCGCGACCCGGGAGCCGCCCAGCGTCTCGCCGAGCTGCTGCGTGCCCGCCGCCAGGACTGAGCGCGGCCGGCGGCTCAGCGAGTGTCGGTCACCAGGCGCACCGCGAGCGCGCCGAAGACCAGCGCGGACAGCCGGTCCAGCCGGCGCCGCACGGCCGGGCGCCGGATCAGCCGGTCCGCGACACTGCCCACGGTCAGGCCGACCACGGCGTCGACCGGGAAGCCGACCACGATGAACAGCGCCCCGAGGATCAGCAACTGCTCCCACACCGGCCAGGCGCCGTCGCCGAGCGTCAGGAACTGCGGCAGGAAGGTGAGATAGAACAGCAGGATCTTCGGGTTGGCCAGGTTGGTCAGCGTGGCCATCGCGTAGATCCTGGACAGTGACCGGCGCGGCACCTGGGGCGCCGTCAGCGAGCTGTCCCGCGACGCGCGCCACGAGCCGACCGCGAGGTATACCAGGAAGACCGCCCCGACGATCCGCACGATCGTCAACGCCTCCGGCGCGGCCCGCACCAGCGCGGACAGCCCGAACGCCGCCGCCATGCTGTGCCCGGCCAGCCCGGTCGACATCCCGGCGGCGGCCACCACCCCGGCGCGCCGGCCGCCGACGGTCGCGTTGGCCACGATGAACAACATGTCCGGCCCCGGCACGATGCTCAGCAGGAACGCCGTCACCAGGAACGCCACCACCAACGTCGCACTCACGCCCCGCATTCTGACAGGCATCGAGCAGATCAAAACCCCTATTTTCGTACGCCCGGAGCCCGCCGCCGCCCACGGCCGTGCCGGGGCGCCGGGTCTCAGCCGCGCACGATCCCCCGTTCAGGGGGCAGCGGCGGCAGGATCCGGAACTCGCCGGGCCGGGTCTCGGTCGAACGCCGCCGCAGGTCGCCGGCCATCGCCGCCGGCCACTCGGTGCGCACGTCCCAGCGAACGCCGGTCAGCTCGCTCAGTTCCAGCTCCCGGGCGCCGGCCAGGATCGCCCCGCGCAGGTCCGCGCCGACCAGGGCGGTGTGCGTCAGCAGGGCGCCGCTGAGATCGGCGTTGCGCAGGCTCGCGTTGACCAGCAGGGCGCCGGTCAGGTCCGCCCCGGCCAGCCGGGCGCGGGACAGGGTGGCGTCGCGGCCGACGACATCCACCAGGCCGGCCCGGGACAGGTCCGCCCCGGTCAGGTCGGTCCCGGTGAGGGTGGCGCCGTCCAGGGTCGCCCCGACGAGGCCGGCCCGGACCAGGTTGGCCGAGGCGAGGGCCGCCCGGGACAGGTCGGCGCCGTCCAGCACGGCGAACGTCAGCCGGGCCTCGACCAGCCGGGCCTCGGTGAGCCGGGCGCCGCGCAGGACCGCCCGGGTCAGGTCCGTCCGGAACAGGTCCGCCTGGTGCAGCCGGGCGCCGCTCAGGTCGGCGCCTTCGAGGTGTGCCTCGGCGGCCAGGGCCCCGTCCAGCGCCGCGTCGCGCAGGGTGGCGCGGCCCAGCCTGGCCCAATACAGGCCGACCCCGGGCAGGGTGGCGCCGCTGAGGTCCGCGCGGGTCAGCGCCGCTTTGGTCAGGTCCACCTGGTCGCCGGTGACGCCGCGCAGGTCGGCCGAGGTGAGGTCGGCGGAGGACAGCACGGCCCCGGCCAGTCCCGCGCCGGTGAGCCGGGCGCCGGTCAGCGTCGCGTCGCTGAGATCGGCGGAGTCGAGCTGCGCCCCGGTGAGATCCGCGCCGGTCAGGTCGGCGCCGGGCAGGCCGGCCTCGGTCAGGTCGGCGTGCCGCAGCCGGGCGCCGGTCAGGTCGGTCTGGCTGTCGCCGAGCACGCCCCGCAGTCGCGCCCCGGTCAGGTCGGTAGCGTGCAGCTCGGCGCCGTGCAGGGAGGACTTGGTCAGGTCGGCGCCGGTCAGGTCGGCCGGTGAGGCGTGTGCCCCGGTGAGGTCGGCGCGTTTGAGCACCGCGCCGCGCAGGGTGCTGCCGCGCAGGTCGGCGCCGGTGAGGTCGGCGCGGGTCAGCGTGGCGTCGCGCAGGTCGGCGTTGCGCAGGTCGGCGCCGGTGAGAACGGCACGGGCCAGCGTGGCCTCGCGGAGATCGGTGTCGCGCAGGTCGGCCGCGGTCAGGTCGGCGCGGGGGAGCACGGCCGCGCCGAGGTGGGCCGCACGCAGGCCGGCGCGGGTCAGATCGGCGCCGGGCAGGCCGGTGTGCTCGGCGTGCACACCGTGCAGATCCGCGCCGGACAGGTCGGCGCCCGGCAGGTTCAGCCGGGTCAGGCGGGCGCCGGCCAGGCACGGTGTGGCCGGGCGGCCGGTGAACGCGGGGGTCCGCCGGGTCAGCGCGTCGAGCACCCTGCGTCTCGCGGTGCGCCTGCCGGGGATCCGGGCCGGTGTGAAGGCCAGGGTGTCGCGGGCCAGGGCGCGGAGCAGGAGTCGGCCGAAGTCCGGGGTGGCGCGGGGCGGGGTCTGCTCCGGGCGGCGGCCGTGGTCCGGTGTGTCGCTGGGCGGGGTGCGCGGCGAGCGGCGGCCGGCGTCGGGGGTGTCGCGGGGTGGGGTCCGCTCCGGATGGCGGCCGTGATCCGGTGTGTCGCTGGGCGGCGAGCGGCGGCCGGCGTCGGGGGTGTCGCGGGGCAGGGTCTGCTCCGGATGGCGGCCGTGATCCGGTGTGTCGCTGGGCGGGGTGCGTGGCGGGCGGCGGCCGGCGTCGGGGGTGTCGCGGGGCGGGGTCTGCTCCGGGTGGCCGTGGTCCGGTGTGTCGCTGGGCGGGGTGCGCGGCGAGCGGCGGCCGGCGTCGGGGGTGTCGCGGGGCAGGGTCTGCTCCGGGCGGCGGCCCACATGTGGGGGACAGCGGGCAATAAGGCGCAGCAGGTGCCGGCCGAAGGCCGCGGTGTCGCGGGCCAGGGCGCGCATCCGGCGGCCGAAGTGCGCTTCACGGCCCATCGGAGCGGTCCGCTTCTCCGGCCGGGAGCTGGTCCGCCGGCGGTATCTCGTGGGTGCCGGCCCGGCCCAGGACCTTCTCCACCACCAGGGGCGCGGTGACGCCGAGGGCGAGGGCGGCGAACCCCCCGCTGATCTGCCGGCCGGCCGCGGCAGCCGCGGCCAATCCGGCGCCGGCGGCGAGCCGGAGCAGGAGGGCGACCAGGGACGGGCCGAAGCCGGGCTCGCCGCGGCGGCGCCAGGGCCGGCCCCGGCTGCGCCGGATCGCCGCCGAGTACTCCAGGACCTCGACGATCAATCCGCCGAGCAGTCCCCACGACGCGGCCTCGAGGGCTCCCATCGCCTCCACGGACATGCGCCGACTGTAATGGGCGCGACGTCCGCACCGGCGTGTCGATCGAGCGGGCTCCGGGCGTACCGGAAACTGGCGGGCGACGAGCACAGCGGTCCGCACCGGGGGTGCGGACCGCTGTCGGGTTTTGATCAGGCGAGGGTGAGCTGGACCTCGACGTTGCCGCGGGTGGCGTTCGAGTACGGGCAGAGCTGGTGCGCGGCCTCGAGCAGCGCGGTGGCCTGCTCCTCGGGCAGTCCGGGCAGCTCGGCCTCGATCGTCGCGGACAGGCCGAAGCCGCCGCTGGGCAGCTGGCCGATGCCGACGTCGACGGTGATCGCGGTGTCGGTGAGCGTCACCTTCTGCGCGCTGGCGACGCGCTTGAGCGCGCTGTGGAAGCAGGCCGCGTAGCCGGCCGCGAACAGCTGCTCCGGGTTGGTCAGCGCGCCGCCGGGGCCGCCCATCTCCTTCGGGATGGCCAGGTCGAAGTCGAGGACGCCGTCGCTGGAGCGGACGTGGCCGTTGCGGCCGTCGCCGGTCGCGGTCGCGGACGCGGTGTAGATCGCGGTCATGCGGGGGTGCCCCTTTCGAGGGATGTCGTGCGCGGCGGGTCAGCCGCGGGCACGGATGAGCAGGTGGTGCAGTTGTGCGAGCTCGTCGACGCTGAGGTTGACCGAGCAGAGCAGCGCCTGCGTGAGATCGCCGATCTCGTCGCGCAGCCGCATGCCGTGCTCGGTCGGGCTGACCAGCACGGTCCGCTCGTCGTCGGCGCCCCGGGAACGGGTCAGGCAGCCCTGCGCCTCCAGGCGCTTGAGCAGCGGCGACAGGGTGCCGCTGTCGAGATGCAGGGTGCGCCCGAGGTCACGCACCGTAGTCGGGCCGTCGTGCCACAGCACCCGCAGGACGAGATATTGCGGATACGTCAACCCGTGCGGGTCGAGCAACGGCCGATAGAGCGCCGTCATCGCCCGGCTGGCCGCATAGAGCTGGAAGCAGATCATCTGGTCCAGTGCCGTGCTCTCCCGCATGCCCAGAACAGTAGGACACAATTAAGTTGTGCGCAATAGAAATAGCGGCGCTCCGCCACGTTGTGTGATCATCGCCGCATGCCGGCCATCCGATTCGTGAAGCTGCCCCCCGCCGCTCTGGCCGCCCTCGTCGAGGGTGACCTGGACGCCGCCAGCCAGGCCGCCGGAACCCCGCTGAGCCAGTACCTGATCGACGAGAACTGGCTGTGGCGCATCCGGCTCGAGGACATCACCAAGAACCCCGAGGCCGCCGAGTGGATCGCGCGGCCCGCCCTCGCCGAGCCGGAGGGGATCGTCGTCGGGCACGGCGGCTTCCACGGGCCGCCGGACGGCGACGGGGTGGTCGAGGTGGCCTACTCGGTGGACCCGGGTCACCGCCGTCAGGGGTATGCGAAGGCGATGCTGCGGTCGCTGCTCGACCGAGCCGACGCGGATCCGCGGGTCACGGCGGTGCGGGCCAGCATCCGGCCGGACAACGTGGGGTCGCGGGCGACGATCAAGGGGTTCGGGTTCAAGAAGATCGGGGAGCAGTGGGACCCGGAGGACGGCCTGGAAGACGTCTATCTGCGGCCGGCGAAGCCCACTCGCAACTGACGGGCACCGAGCACAGCGGGCCGCCGGCGAACGGGCCGGCCCGCTACCGGTGAGATCACCTCTGCCGCACGGCAACCCGTGCGGCAGAAGGTCGCCGACCTGCCCGCCTGCCCGCTGACCGGATCAGCGCTTGACCGCTCCCGACCTCGCCGTGTTGTTGGTGGAGCGCGGATCCGCGACGGCCGACGCGACCTTCGCGGTCAGCTTGGCGCCGCGAGGGGTGACGCGTCCCGGCCGCACCGTGAACGTATAGGTCACCTTGCCGCCGACCCGTATGGTCGCGGTGCTGAACCGCAGCGTAGCGCCACTCCTGCGGCCGCCACCGGCGCTGATCAGGGCAACGCCCTTCGGCAAGGTCACGACGGTGGAGACTGCCGACGCCGCGGACGGCCCGGAGTTCGTCACCGTGACGGTGACCCGGAGGTTCTTTCCGGCACGGACGGCCTTGACCGATCCGAACCGGAGCGACACGTCGGCCGCCGCGACCACGTTCAGGGCGAAGCTGGTGCCGGCCGTGCCGACCGTCGCACTCACCCGCCCGCCGCCGACCCGGCTACCCGCCAGCACCGGCGGGCTGGTGGCGAGCCCCTGAGCATTGGTCACTGCGGTGACCGATCCCTTCCCGCCGAACGAGACGGAACCGGCCGCCACCGCGAACGTCACCGTGCGGCCCGGCATCGGCGCCCCGGCCGCGTCAGTAACCTTCACCACCAGCGGTTTTGCAAACGTACGCCCGACGGCCGCGCTCTGGCCACCACCGCTGACCGCGGCGGCCGAGGAAGTCACGGCGCCGTCGACGACATGGAACGCCGACGTGGCGGTGCCACCGGCGCCGATCGTGCCCCGCACGCTGTCCACGGTCGGCGGCGAGGCACCGCCGTTGACGATCACGAAGTCCACGCTGTACGTCGATCCGGCGCCCCCGGCGGCCACGACCCGGTACCCTCCCGCGGCCGGCCCGGAGATCACCGCGATCGACCGGTCGCCGATCTCGGCGTATCCGGCGTTGTCGTAGGTCGCCAGCGAACCGTCCGGCAGCCGGCCCACGGTGTTGCCGGCGGCGTCGGTGACGCTGATCCGCGCGGGCGGGTCCTGTACCACTGCCATCGTGTCGATGATCGGCAGGCTGGCGATCAGGGTCAGGTGGTAGAAGGTCTCCACCTGCTGGACCAGGTCGTCGAAGGCCATGTCCCGGGCACCGAAGAGCGTTTCGAGATCGACGTAGTAGGTCAGCGGCCGGGTTGCGAAGACCCGCTTGTCGACGCCACCGAGCGTCACGTACTCGGCGAAGCCGGGGTTGGTCCAGCGTGCGATCACCGCGTGGCTGGAGGCATTGCTCCGGGCATTGAGCAGGCAGTCGTTGGTGCCCGGCGGCGGGGTGAAGATGCCGTTCTGAATGGCGTTGTGCACGCGTTTCAGCACGCCGAAGTCGCACCGCGGCGGGTCGGCCGTGGCGGCGGGCAGAAAGTCCAGGGTCGCGGTGGCGACGCTGTCGGCGACGTGCTGGTGGTAGGGCACGCCCGCGACCGGGAAGACCACGTTCACCGGTAGGTGCCCGACGTTCGAGGTGGTCGTGCAGTAGATGCCCGAGCGGGCGACACCGGTGGTGAAGGTCAGCGGCAAGTTCCCGTACTCGATGGTGAAAGGCTTGACCGCATGCAGCAGCGCGGGCGGCTCGACGTCGACCTTCGGCAGCAGGACAGGGCCGGTGTGACCGTTGTCGGGGCAGCTGAACCGCGGGGTGGCGGCCTCGAACGTCCAGGACGCGGCGGCCTGCGGTTCGGACTGGTCAGGCTCGCCGTTGTTGATCTGCTCGTACCAGAAGACCAGCTCGTCGGTACTCGACGGGGCCGTGTAGGAACCCGTTGCCCGTGAGTATGCGATGCTCGCGACGCCGTCACCGTCGGTGACATCCGCGCCCTTGAGCCCGATGTCCGGCCCGGAGATCACCCGCCACGACACGAACACACCGGTCCACGGCTTGCCGGCCTCGTCGGTGAGCCGCGCGGTGAACCCGGCGACGTCGAAGGCCGCGCCGAGTTCCGAAGCCGTCGGCGTGACGGTCATCGTCAGCGGCGTGGTCGGCGTAGGCGTGGGCGTCGGGTCCGGCGCCGGAACGCCTTCCTGGAACGTCACCCGCACCGTGTAATCGAAGTGGGAGGGATTCACCCCATCGGCCAGTCGCCGGGTGAACGTCCATTCGCCGGATCCGTCGAAGACAACCGAGAATTCGTTGTCGTTCGACAACTCGACGCTGCCGTCGTTCTCTCCCAGCGTGAAATCGAAGATCGATCCCCTCCGCTCGTACGGAGTGGTCCATTGGCGTGCCGCGCAGTAGCCCGTGTCGCACAGCATGGTGGAGTCGTCCGAGCCGCTGCGGAACATCAGCCAGCGCGGATCGTATTCGCCGGCCGGCCGGGTGGAGATGGAGACCCGCAGCGTCCCGTTGCCGGGCAACGTCATCGTGTCGAAGTTCGCCGCGCTGGCCGGCGAGATCACCACCGCCCCGGTCACGAACAACACGAGGGTGACAACGGCGGCATTCAGCACGCTCCGCAGGTGCGTCACGATGAACAACGAAGGATCTCCCGGTCAGCGGTCACCCACGGCAGGCAGCCGCGAGCAGTCAATCCGGAGGCAGCGGCCGGGACAATCGGGTGCCCGGGTGACAAGATCGGGACCTCCGCCCGACAGGCAACACGGAAGTCGGCCGAAGACTGCCCTTGTGGACTAGTGCTTCGCGGGGAACACGATCCTGCATGCCGCCCACGGCACCCGGTTCGTCACCGACGCACCGGTCGCCGTCATACCCCCGCCTGTTCTCGTCGCGATGTCGCGCGGGCCCGGGTCAGCGGTCGATCCGGACCACCAGCGGGCGGTGGTCGGAGACCGGCGGATGCGGGGTGCGGACCTGGACCACCCGGCCCAGCGCCGCCGCCCCCGCGGATCCGCCAGCACGTGATCCAGCTGGGTGCGCGGCCAGGTGCTCGGGAACGTCGCCGCCCGGGCCAGGGGCCGCCAGCCGGTGAACGCGCGGACCGGGCCGGCCGGCATGTTCAGGTCGCCGAGCAGGACCCGCGGGGCCGGCAGCGCCCGCATCGCGCGGACCGCGTGGCGCAGCTGCCGCACGTTCCAGCCCGGGACGAACGACAGGTGCGTGGTGCCGACGCTGAGCAGGCCGTGCGGGGTCTCCAGGACCGCGGCCAGCAGCACCCGCGGCTCGTCCTTGAGCAGCAACAATCCCTCGTCCGGGGTGAGCACGGGCGAGCGGATCGGCGCTCCGGGCAACTCGGTGATCTGCCAGCGCTGCACCGGGAAGCGACTGACCAGGGCGATCCCGTACTGCGGATGCGCGGCGTCGGCCTCGGCGTGCCACGGCTGCCAGGTCTGGCCCGGGGTGCCGACGACCGCGGCGGCGAAGCGGTGCGCGGGCGCGCCGAGCGCGTCGGCGGCCAGCGCGGTCAGGTCCAGGTGCCCGGAACGCGGCTGGGCCCGGTCGACCTCTTGCAGGCCGAGCACGTCGGCGTCGAGGTCGGCGACGGCGGCACGGACCCGGTCGGCGTGGACGGTGCCGTCGGACAGCGACCTGCCGTGCAACAGGTTGAACGTGGCCAGGCGCACCCGCCGACCCTACCGGCCCCGGCGATGCGAGGTTGACCGCGTCCGGTACAGATCAAGGGGTCGACGAGAGGGGCCGGTATGGAGTGGGCGGTGATCGGCGCGGCGCTGGGGCTCGGCGCCCTGGTGGTGCGGGGCGTGACCGCGTTCGGGATGGCCGGCAAGGAGGTCGGCAAGCTGCGGAAATCCGGGCAGGGCGTGCGGCGGCTGCGCGAGCAGGCGCAGGCGCGCCGCTGGACCTGGCTGCCGGCCGCCCTCGTCCCGGCGGTGCCGGTGGGGCGGCTCGCCACGCTGCCCAACCTGCGCCAGCGCGGCGCCGCGCACGGGAAGTTCCGGCAGCGGCAGGCCAGCGCGGCGGTGGTCTCCGCGGTGGTCGACTCCGGGTTCGAGTCCGAGCTCGAGATCGACCACGGCAGCACGGTGCTGTCGCTGGTGATCACGGTCGAGGCGCCGGATCTGCCCGGTGACCTGCACCTGGATCCGCGGCGCGGTCTCGGCTACGACCTGTCCGGCAGCCTGGCCCCGCACGTCACCGCGGCCATGCTGAACGCGCTCAACGCCGTCGGCCGCCCGGCCGCCGACATCGCGGACGGGCGGGCCAGTTTCGTCTATCCGAACCTGGCGGCCGCCGCCGAGCTGGACAAGCTGCTGGCCGTCGCGGACGACGTGGTCAGCGGGCTGTGTAACCTCCTGCGAGAGGAACACCCCTGACCACGAGGAGCGCCGATGTTCACCAAGGCACTCTGCTGCACGATGCTGATCTTCATCGTCGGCGCGATGTTCGGTCTCTGGCTCCAGAAGGTGCGCGGCCGTAAGTGATCGTCACGCTCCTGGTGGCGGCCGCCGCGGCCGGCTGGGTCGACGCGGTCGTCGGCGGTGGCGGGCTCCTGCTGCTGCCGGCTCTGCTGGTCGCCGCCCCGCAGCTTCCCCTGCCCACCGCACTGGGCACGAACAAGCTGGCCGCGATCTGCGGCACCAGCACCGCGGCGGTCACCTACGCCCGGCGTACGAAAATCGACTGGGGTGTGGCCGGGCCGTCCGCGGCCCTGGCCCTGGTCTGCGCCGGCTGCGGCGCGCTGCTGGCCGGGCACATCTCGCCGACGGTGTACCGGCCGATCGTGCTGGTCGTGCTGATCGCCGTGGCGGTCTTCGTGACCATGCGCCCGGCCATGGGCCTGGCCGAGCACATGGAGAAACGCACCCCGCTGCGCCGTGGCCTGGCGGTCGCGGTCGCCGGTGGCCTGATCGCCGCCTATGACGGGCTGATCGGGCCGGGCACCGGCACGTTCCTGGTGCTGGCGTTCACCACGATCGTCGGCGCCGACTTCGTGCACGGCTCGGCCATGGCGAAACTCGTCAACACCGGCACCAACCTGGGCGCGCTGATCGTCTTCGCGGCCACCGGGCACGTGCACTGGTGGCTCGGTGCCGGCATGGCGGTCTGCAACATCGCCGGCGCGGTCGTCGGCGCCCGGATGGCGCTGCGCAAGGGTTCCGGCTTCGTCCGGATCGTGCTGCTGATCGTGGTGCTCGCCCTGATCGTGAAGCTCGGCGCCGACCAGATAAGAATGGGCTGATGAGCGACGAGTTGCAGCAACTGATCGCCGATCTGGAAGAGCAGGAGAGGCGCCTGGTCTTCCCCCGCTTCGACGAGGCCGACGCCTGGGCCCTGGGCTGCCTGCTGGTCAACCTGGCCACCGAGCGCCGCCTGCCGGTCGCGGTGGACGTCCGCCGCGGTCAGCAGCAGCTGTTCCACGCCGGGCTGCCCGGCTCCACCGCCGACAACGACACCTGGATCGAGCGCAAGGTCCGGGTGGTGTACCGGTTCGCCAGTTCGTCGTACCGGGTCGGCCGCGAGCTGGCGGCCAAGGGCCGGGAGCTGAACGAGGCGATGGGCGTCGAGCCGATCCGGTACGCGGCGCACGGCGGTGCCTTCCCGATCCGGGTGCCCGGGGTCGGGGTGGTCGGCGTGGTGACCGTTTCCGGTCTTCCGCAGGCGGAGGACCACGCTCTGGTGGTCGAGGCCGTGGAGACCTTCCTGGGCGCCGACGACGACTGACTCTGCCGTCAGCAGATCCGTTTGGGGCCGGGCCGGTCGATCCGGCAGGCTCGGCCGCATGCGGATTCTCATCCTGGGCGGCAGTGGTTTCGTCGGTCGCGTCCTGGCCGCCGAGGCGGTCGCGGCCGGCCATCAGGTGACAGTGTTCAACCGCGGTCAGCGCGACCCGGTGCCCGGCGTCACCACGCTGGTCGGCGACCGGCTCGCCGACCCCGACTTCGGTCCGGGCACCTGGGACGCGGTGATCGACACGTGGTCGGCGGAGGCCTCCGCGGTGGGCACGGCAGCCGCCGCGCTTTCCGGCCGCGCAGGACATTTCACGTACGTCTCCAGCCGCTCCGTCTACCTTTGGCCGGGCACGGCGCGGATGACCGAGGACGCGCCCCTGGCGCCGCTGGACGATCCCGGGTACGCCGGTGACAAGCTGCGCGGTGAGCGGGCGGCTTCCGCGTTCGGCGGCCCGGTGATGTTCGCCCGCGCCGGGCTGATCCTCGGCCCGCACGAGGACGTCGGCCGGCTGCCGTGGTGGCTCGACCGGTTGCACCGTGGCGGCCCGACCCTGGCGCCGGGACCGCGGGACCTGCCGCTCCAGTACATCGACGTGCGCGACCTGGCCCTGTTCATCCTGGCCACGGCCGGCGTGGAGGGTGCGTTCAACCTGGTCAGCCCGTCCGGGCACACGACGATGGGCGAGCTGCTGGAGACGGCGGCCGAGGTGACCGGCGGGCGGGCCGAGCTGCGCTGGACCGACCCGGAGGCGATCCTGGCGGCCGGGGTGGAGCCGTGGACGGACCTGCCGATCTGGCTGCCGCCGGGTGAGGGGCACGATTTCATGCACCGGGGTGACGTGAGCAAGGCGGTGGCGGCGGGGCTGCGGTGTCGGCCGATCCGGGAGACGGTCGAGGACACCTGGGCGTGGCGGCGGTCGTTGCCGGGGGCGGCGCCGAAGCGTACGGACCGGCCGCGGGTCGGCCTCGACCCGCAGGTCGAGGCGAAGCTCCTGGGAATCTCGTAGAACCGACGTCCGGGGATCAGACGGGCGCGCGGAAGACCACGAGATCCAGCCGTTCGACGATCGGGCCGGTCAAACGTCCGCTGTCGGCGTCGCTCCGCAGCGCCGACAGTCCACGCTCGAAGGTCTCATCGGGCAGGCCGGCGAGAGGGCTCAGGGCTCGAGTCTCCACTTTCCGCACCAACTCGCCGGCATCCCGGGCGAAGGTTTGCTCGACCTGGACGTGGTCCACCATCGCGAAGCCGGCGTCACCCAGCGCACCGGCAAGCTGCTCCACGGTGAGGCACACGGCGCTGCCGGGCGGCCACGCGAGCGGAAAATATCGGTACAGCGGCAGCTCCTGCACGGCACCGAAGCCACCACGCAATAGCAGATGACCGTGCGGGCGCAGGACACGACGCACCTCGGCGGCGCATGCCGTCAGGTCCGTGACGTGGTGAATTACCTGGGAAGCCCACACCGCGTCGAAGACACCCGCACGAAAGGGAAGGGCCTCAGCCGCACCGCCGACAACCAGCGCGTCCGGAAGGTTCGATCGGAATGCCGCTCGCATGGCCGCCGACGGCTCACCGGCGACGACAGTCGCTCCACAGGAGCGTGCGAGGGTGCCGCTGAACCGTCCGGTGCCGGCACCGAGGTCAAGGATCCGGCCGCCGGCCGAGGAAAGGTACGGGATTGCCGCGGCCATCCAGCTCTCGAGGTCCTGAGAACGAAGACGCCGCCCCCGGTCGTAGCCGGCTGCCATCGCTGGTCCGTACACCATCGGCTCGCTCTCGCTGTCATCCACGACGGCACCACTGGACCACCTGAAGGTAGACGGTGATGTGCCCTCATCACCATGGCGGGGCCGGGCGGCCTGCGCCAGCGGATGAGCTCGCCGCCGAGCCCGGTGTCAGGGTGGAATCTCGCCGGACTCTGCGGCCTGACGGCGAGCCTCGGCGGCCAGGGCCGGGTAGTGGGCGGCGATGACCGCGTAGACGCTGGCCCGGATCGACGGGGTGGCCTGGGCGCGGCTGGCTCGGGCGTGCAGGCTGCCGGAGTCCTGCACCCTGGTCTCACGGCGTAGGTAGGCGACCATCCAGCGGCGCAGCGTGCCCGGGTCCGGGTCGTCGGCGGCGGCTGCCGGGTGGCGGCGGATCCGGAAAGCCCGTGCCCGGCGGGCCAGCTCCTCCTCGTCGATCATCGGCACCCGGATTTCCAGGGCGGCGATCTCGGCCAGGATGGCGGCCCGCTGCGCGATGGCGGCCGCCCGGCTCTGCACCGCGCGCTGCACGGATCGGTCCCGCCAGCGCTGCCAATTCTCGCTGGCCTCGGCCTCGAGCACGCGCGCCTTGCGGAACAGGCGCACCGGTGGGCCGGCACGCAGCACCGGGTGCGGCTCGATCCGGTCCGGCTCGCCGAGGAACAGGCGGATGGCCGCCGCGGTCCAGCCACGCTCGGCCAGGTTCGTGCTGCTCAGGCAGGTTTCGTCACGCAGGAAGTCATGCCGCAACTGCATACGAGACAGCTTGTCATGGGGCAAGGTATAGATGCAACACCGTTCCTCGGCTCCGCGCGGACGCCCGCGCGGAGCCGATCGCCGGTCAGGCCTGCGGCAGGTAGCGGGCGCGGTGCGCCTGCATCTCCGCGCGCTGTTCGGGGGAGAGCGCCGCCATCGCCTCGGTGCGGCGCCGGCTCATCCCGGCCAGCTCGTCCGGGGTCAGCGTGGCGGCCCACTCGGAGCGTTTGCGCTGCATCTCGGCGAGCTGTTCCGGGGTCAGGGGTGCGGACATCGTGACCATCTCCTCGATCAACTGAAGGAACTGCGACGTCGACGGCTCGGCCATCCGGTCGAGCTCGCCGAGCACCCCGTGCAGGCGGCTGCGCAGGCTGATCCCGCGCCGGATCCGCTCCTCGACCTCGGCGAGCTGGTGGCGCAGCAACCCGATCGGGTCGCCGGCCGCCTCGCCGAGCGTGTCGCGGATCTCGGCGAGGCTCAGCCCGAACCCGCGCAACGCCAGGATGACGTGCAGCCGGCGCACGTCGTCGCCGGTGTAGCAGCGGTGCCCGCCGGCGGTCCGTGCCGACGGGACGAGCAGGCCGAGCCGGTCGTAGTGGTGCAGCGCCCGGACGGTCACCCGGGTCGCCCGTGCCAGTTCCCCGACACGCCACTCACGCTGGGAATCCACCAGGAAACCTCCCCTGTGCGGTGGTGCGCCTCCGACGCTAGGACCTGACGTGACGTCGGGTTCAAGTCCCGATGTCACGGGCGCGGCCGAGCAGCAGGGTGCGCTCGCGTTCGTTGCGGGTCAGCGACGCCGCCCGCTCGAACTCGGTCCGTGCCTCGGCGTGCCGGCCCAGCTTGGCCAGCAGGTCGCCGCGGGCGCTGGGCAGCAGGTGATAGTTGCGCATGATCGGGAAGGCGGTCAGCTGGTCCAGCAGCTCCAGCCCGGTCGCCGGGCCTACGCCATGGCCAGCGCCATCGCCCGGTTCAATTCGACCACCGGGGACGGCGTCGCCGCGGCCAGCCGCTCGTAGAGCGCGGCGATGCGCACCCAGTCGGTGTCCTCGAAGCGCCGGGCCCGGGCGTGGCAGCCGGCGATGGCCGCCTGGAGCACGTACGGGCCGGGTGCGTCGCCGGCCAGCGACTCGGCTCGTTCCAGCGCGGCCAGGCCGTGCCGGATCAGCCACCGGTCCCAGCGGGCCCGGTTCTGCTCGGCCAGCAGGATCGGCTCGCCACCCGGGCCGGTCCGGGCGGCCGAGCGGGACGCCTGGATCTCCATGAGCGCGACCAGGCCGTGCACCTCGGGCTCGCGCGGTGCCAGCCGGGCCAGGATCCGGCCCAGCCGCATCGCGTCCTGGCACAGCTCGGGCCGCATCCAGTCGTCGCCGGCGGTGGCCGAGTAGCCCTCGTTGAAGATCAGGTAGACGACTTCGAGCACCGAGGCGAGCCGGGCTGCCAGCTCCTCGCCCTGCGGCACCTCGAACGGCACCTGCGCGCCGGCCAGGGTCTTCTTGGCCCGCACGATGCGCTGCGCCACGGTCGGCTCGGGCACCAGGAAGGCCCGGGCGATCTCGTCGGTGGTCAGGCCGCCGAGCAGCCGCAGGGTCAGCGCGGCCCGGGCCTCGGTGGACAGCACCGGGTGGCAGGCCACGAAGACCAGCCGCAGCAGGTCGTCGCCGATGCCGTCGTCCTCGGCCACCAGCGTGCCGATGTCCGGGCTGGACTCCGTCAGCTCCCGGCCGACCTCGGCGACCTTGCGCTTGTAGGTCTCGGCACGCCGGATCTGGTCGATCGCCCGGCGCTTGGCGGTGGTCATCAGCCAGGCGCCGGGATTGTCCGGCACGCCGGTGACCGGCCACTGCTCCAGCGCCGCGACGAGCGCGTCCTGCGCCAACTCCTCGGCCACGCCGATGTCGCGGACGAGCCGGGTCAGCCCGGCGATGAGCCGGGCCGCCTCGATGCGCCAGACGGCTTCGATCGCACGGTGGGTGTCGGTGGGCACGCTTTCGTCTACCCCACCGTGCGATCGGTGGCAACTACGCCGAGCGGTAGGCCGCGTCGGCTTTCTCCTCGCGCTTGGCCACGGCCTCGCGCTGCTCGGCGGTGAACTCCTCGCCGAAGTCCTCACCCGACCACAGCCGGCGGATCTCGATGTTCGTCGGCTCCCCGCTGACCTGCTGGATCGGGCAGCGCTTGAACCACTCGACGCACTCCTGCATGGACTTCATCTCGACCAGGTAGAAGCCGCCGATCAGCTCCTTGGTCTCGGCGAACGGCCCGTCCACCACGGTCTTCTTCTCCCCGTCGAAGTAGATCCGGGTGCCGGTGGAGCTGGGCCCGATGCCCTCGGCGGCCAGCAGCACGCCGGCGTCGACCAGTTCCTCGATGAACTTGCCCATCGTCTCGAAGTCCTCGGTCTTGGGCATGACGCCGGCCTCGCTGTTCGCCGTGGCCTTGGTGATCACCATGAACCGCATGGTCTGTCTCCTCGTGTCAGGGTGCCTTGTCACCTACGCGTCGAACGGCGCACGACCCACTCGACACCCTGCCAGAAGTTTTTTCCGCCGGCTTTTATTTGACTGCAGTCAAGTAAAGTCGGAGGGGTGGACGTCGAGCAGATCGAGCGGATCCGGGCCTTCAATCGCTACTACACCCAGCACCTGGGAGTGCTGACCGACCGCTATCTGGGGCAGGACCGGCCACTCGGCCCGGCCCGGCTGCTCTACGAGATCGGTGACCGGGCCGACCTGCGCGACCTGCGCGAGCGCCTGGGGTTCGACGCCGGCTACCTGAGCCGGCTGCTGCGCGCCCTGCACGAGCAGGGCCTGATCGTGATCCGGTCGCATCCGGACGACGGCCGGGCGCGGATCGCCGAGCTGACCGAGGCCGGTCGCCGGGAGCGCGCCGAGCTCGACGAGCGGTCCCGGCGGGCGATCACCGAGGCGCTCGGCGGTCTCGACGACGCGCAGCGTGCCGAGCTGGTCGCCGCCCAGGCCACCGTGCACCGCCTGCTGCGGACCGCGTCCACCACGATCGCCGCGGTCGACCCGGCCGCGGCGGAGGCCCGGGACTGCCTGCGGCGGTACGCGGCCGAGCTGGCCGTGCGGTTCCCGGAGGGCTACGACCCCGACGTGCTGACCGAGCCGCGCGCCGTCGACGGCGTGATGTTGCTGGCCCGGGAGCACGGCCGCCCGGTCGGCTGCGGCCTGTGGACCCGGCTGAGCACCAGGACCGCCGAGCTGCGGCACCTGTGGATCGCCGTGGACGCGCGCGGCGCCGGGCTCGGCCGGCGGCTGCTGGCCGCCCTCGAGGCGGATGCCGCCGGGCGGGGGATCACCACGATGCGGCTGGGCACGCACCACGCGCTGACCGAGGCGATCGCCCTGTACCGGCGGGCCGGATACACCGAGACCGAGAACTGGGGCAGCTCGCCGTACAACCAGCTCACCTTTGAGAAACCGCTGGTCAGTGGGCCAAAACTGGATCCGGCGGATAAGCGCGACCGCGAGATCTCTTCCTAGAATCCTAGGATGCCTTAGGGGCAGTGCGGCAAGCCGCACCAACGACCCAAAGGACGGCTTCGCCGACCGACACCGATCAGGGGCCCCAGTCCAGTTGCGCCTCGGGGACACCGACCGAGCGGCCGTATGCCACCGCCTCGGCACGGGCGGCGGGGTCGCTCACCGCGTACCGAAAAATGCGTCCGGCGAAGACCACGACGTGGTCGGCGCCGGCGCGAAAATCCGCATACCACCCGCCGTCGGCGTGGAGAGCGGCGCTCAGCGCCGCGGCGAGCTCCTCGGCGCGCTCGTCGGGGGCGGTGACGTCGAGCAGGGTCCAGACCGGTGGCTGGCCCGGCCCGGGAGAGGTGATGGTGATCCGGGAGACGCGGGTCAGCTCGAGTCCCGGCACCGTCAGGGCGGCGCCGGGGCGCAGGCTCTCGGCGAGGATTCGTCCCTTGACCATGCCGGTGATCCTGCCACCCGGGTACGACAGATTTCAGGGACGCGGGCGGACCCGGGAGGTGTCGTGCGGGCGGGACGTGTCGACGTGTTTGGGGGTTTGCATCTCGTCGGCGCGCAGCGGGGCCAGGGCGGCGTCGATGCCGTCCATGATCAGGCGGGTGGCCCGCATGGCCTGGGCGCCGGGGGAGCCGGTGACCGAGGTGAGGTCGACCGGGGCGCCGAAGTTGACGGCGACGCGGGGGCGGTGCAGCAGGGCGTGCAGCAGGGCGCGGCCGATGTTCGTGGGGGCTTCGTAGGGCAGGACGGCGTGGGCGCCCCACATGGCGACCGGGACGACCGGGGCGCCGGCCAGGGCGGCCATCCGGGCGACGCCGGTCTTGCCGCGTTCCGGCCACATCCACGGGTCGAGGCCGATGCGGCCCTCGGGGTAGACCAGGACGGTGGCGCCGTCTTTGAGGGCCTGGGCGGCGGCGGGGAGGGCGTCGGCGACCTGGGCGGTGCCGCGGTCGACGCGGATGTGTTCGCAGGCGCGCATGGCGGCGCCGACGACGGGGGCGTCGAACAGCCCGCCGGTGATCATGATGCGCGGGGCGATCCCGGCTTTGTGGCAGGCGGCCACCATGATGATCGGGTCGCTGGGGCTGATGTGGTTGGCGGCCAGGATGACCGGGCCGGCGCGCAGCTCGGCCGGGATCGTGCCGGTGACCCGCAGCCGGCAGAACGGGAAGATCACCACGCGGGACAGGGCGAGCAGGAATCGCCACAGCAGCGGCGGTCGCCAGGTAGTCGACGTCTCCATAGGCGGGCCATGATGACATGCCCGGGCAGTGGCAGCTACCGGCCGGTCAGCATGTCGAGGTCACGGTCGGCGTACAGGCGGTGGTGCCACTCCTGCGCAGGCAGCGGCGGACCGGGTAGCTCTGCGGCGCGGGGTTTCCGGGGGGCGGTGACCGGGACTGCGCAGGTCCTGGTTGGTGAATGCGGTCACGGTGGCATCGTGGCGCTGGTGCTACGGTTTGTCCCGGCGCCGCGTCGCGGCTGCTCCGGACGAGTGCGTGTCGTACCCGGCTTTGACAAGACGACCGTTTCTTGAGGTGGGTCTGTCATGGCGTGGGTGGTGCTCGTCGTCTCCGGTCTGATGGAAACCGTCTGGGCGATCGCTCTGGACCGTAGTGCCGGGTTCTCCCGCCCGTTGCCGACCGCGGTCTTCGGGGTGGCGCTGGTGGTCAGCATGCTGGGGCTGGGTTATTCGCTGCGCACCATCCCGGTCGGGACCGGCTATGCGGTGTGGGTCGGGATCGGTGCGGTCGGCACGGCGGTGGCCGGGATGGTGGTGCTCGGTGAGAGCGCCTCGTTCTGGAAGATCTTTTGCTTGCTGTTGGTGGTGGGCGGTGTGGTGGGATTGAAGTACGCCCATTGACATCGCCCGCGGGAGGCGCCCCGTGCGACTGCTGGCCGTCGTGCTGTTCCTGCTGCTCGCCGTGACCGGGGTGACCGCGCTGGGCCGGGGTGTCGACGGTGTGGCCGTGCCGATGGTGGTGGCGGGGCTGGCCGGCGCCGCCGTGGCGGTGGTGTCGCGCACGCCGCGCTGGGTGCGCCCCGCGCAGTCGGGTGCGGTCGGTGCGGCGGTGATCCTGGTGGTCGCCGGGGCGCTGCTGGCCCCGTCCGGCGCCGAGCGCGGCTTCGTGATCGGGGTGGATCTGCTGGTCGGTGGGCTGCTGGTGGCCTTCGCGCTGCTCGCCCTGCCCCGTTCCGATTCATCCTAGGATGCCCTAGAGGCAGTGCGGCACGCCGCACCGAAACCCTTCGAAGGCCGGCTTCGCCGACGACCCCGCTTCTTTTTGGGTACGGGAATCCGCGCGCGTGACCGGCCCGGAGCGTGGAGTATGGCCCCCGGTGTCGGCAGAGCTCGGAGATCGGAGTGGTCATGGCGTTCACGCATCGGGTGGCGGGGCGGGAGGATCTGCCGGGGCTGACTCCGGTGATCGAGGCGGCGATCGGCGAGTTGCAGAAGGGGTTCCTCGACGACGGGCAGATCACGGCGAGCCGGGCGATCATGGGGTTGGACACGGCGCTGGTCGACGACGGGACGTATTTCGTGGTCGAGGAGGACGGCCGGGTCGCCGGGTGTGGCGGGTGGAGCCGGCGGGCGACGTTGTACGGCGGGGATCATTCGGCGGGCCGGGACGCGGCGCTGCTGGTGCCGGGGCGGGATCCGGCGAAGGTGCGGGCGATGTACACGCATCCGGATTTCGCGCGCCGTGGGGTGGGCCGGTTGATCCTGTCGCTGAGTGAGGCGGCGGCCGCGGCGGAGGGGTTCACCGTGCTGGAGTTGATGGCGACGTTGTCCGGGGAGCCGTTGTACCGGGCTGCCGGTTTCGAGGCGGTCGAGCGCCTGTCGGATGATGCCGGTGGTGTCGCGGTCCCGCTGGTCCGGATGCGCAAGCCGATCGCGGCCCGCGATTTGTGCAGCTGACTGCGGGAGCGAGCGGGGTGGCGGTGTGGTGAACCCGGGTGACGTTTCGTCCCGGCTCCGCGCGGCGTTCTGCTGGCGCGGTGATCACGACGATCGGTACGCCGATGTCACTGGCTGGTGGCGCGATGCTGACCTGCTGCGTCTGCTTTGGCGCAGCTGTTTCCTGAGGCTGCGCCGACGGTGGTGCTGGGTCCGGATTCGCGGGGGTCGCTTGTGGGTCCGCTCGTCGCGCTTCATGCGGGGGTCGGTTTCGTCGAGGTGCGGAAGGATCGGACGCCTGCGGGGGACAGCGACGAGTGGGTCCGGCGCACGACTCCGCCTGATTACCGCGATCGGCATGTGGTGCTCGGTTTTCGCCGCGGTCTGCTCCGATCGTCCGATCAGGTGCTGGTGGTCGACGACTGGGTGGATACGGGCAGTCAGGCGCGGACGGTGCGGGCGATGGTCGACAGCGTGGGCGCCGGCTGGGTGGGGTTCGGGTGCATCGTGGACGCGCTGGACGACTCGCGGTTGCGGCGGGAGCTCGGCTTGCGCTCGCTGCTGCGGTTGAGGGATCTCTAGGGGGCGCAGCCGATCAGAGGACAGACCCGCCCCGCCGTGAGCCGGCCGGCTCCCGGGCGGCGGGGCAGTGCTGCCCGGGAGCCGGGGTGCGGGGTTGGTTCAGGGGGTGATGACCTGGGTGAGTTCGCAGTTGACGAAGGTGTCCGGGGTGGTGCCGGTGGAGCGGACGTCGGAGGTGCAGTGGTCGGTGTCGGCGCCGCCGTCGATGGTGCCGTTGCCGGTGGCGGTGAGGTCGTCGGCGCCGCCGAGGCCCTGGACCACGTCGCGGCCGAAGGTGCCGTGGATGACGTTGGGTCCGGTGTTGCCGATCAGGACGTCGTCGTGGAAGGTGCCGGTGAGGTTTTCGACGTCGGCGGCGATGGTGTCGCGGGCGCCGGCCGGGCCGTCGTCGGTGCTGCCGTCGTCGCCGGTGGCACCGTCGAGGTCGGCGTGGATGCCGAGGCGGGTGCTGTTCTCGTTGTAGGTCGCGGTGTCGGTGCCGGTGCTGCCCTGGATGAGGTCGGCGCCGAGGCCGCCGTTGAGCTCGTCGTCGGCGGTGCCGCCGGTGAGGTGGTCGTTGCCGTCGCCGGCGCGGATCAGGGACGGGATGGCGGTGGCGTTGGTGATGGTGTCGTCGCCGTCGAGGGTGCGGATGGAGAGTCGGAAGGTGCTGGTGGCGGCACCGCAGCGGGCCTGGTGGGTGGTGATGAGGGTGCAGCCGGCGCCGGTGGTGAGCGGGGCGGCGGGGTTGGTGACGGTGACGCTCCCGGTGGTGATGGCGACGGTGACCTGGTCGTTGTAGCCGGGCAGGGTGTCGTATTTGATGACGCCGGTGCCGCGGACGACGCCGGGCTGGCAGTCGCCGTAGCAGCCGGGCGTGGCGGCGTGTGCGGGTGTGGCGGTGAGCAGGGCCGGGATGGTGCCGAGGGCCGCGGCGCCGCCGAGCAGCCGTTTCTTGTCGAGCATGATTTCCCCCCGGGGATAGTTGACCCTGGGAACGATGGCGAATGTCGCTGAAACGGTCCTGATGCGCGGCTGAAACGGCCCGTCGGGCGGCCGCCGTCGCTCACCGGGTGAGGTGGGTGGCGGCCCAGGCGTGCAGGGTCGTCGGGGTGGTGGTGATCGGGGTGCGGGTCTGTTCGGGGGTGAAGCCGTCGCGCAGGCCGGTGGTCATGGCCAGCACGGCGGCGGCGGCGCGGGGGCTCATCCCGGCTTGGGCGAGGCCGGCGGCCATGGTGTCGTCGGAGACCACGTTCAGGGTGATTTTCGTGTCGAGGGCTGTGGAGAGGATGTCGGCGGCCTGCGTCCAGGTGAGGTCGGCCGGGCCGTGCACGGCCTGGATCGTGGTGCCGGTCCAGTGCGGGTTGAGCAGGCGGGCGGCGGCGACCTCGCCGACGTCGCGGGGGTCGACCCAGGCCATCGGCTGGTGCGGGGCCGCCGCCGTGGTGAGGCTGCCGGCCCGCAGTTCGTCGGCGTAGCCGTGCAGGTTGGTGAAGTAGTAGCCGCAGCGCAGGGTGTGCACGCTCGCCCCGGTGGCGGTGAATTCGTGTTCGCTGCGGGCGAGGCCGTCGATCATGCCGGCGCCGGTACCGAGTTCCGCGCCGATGCTGCTGATCAGGACGATCCGGGGCACCCGGTTGGCGTGTACGGCGGCGGTCCCGTTGTCGACCATGGTGGCCATCTCGGCCAGGGGGTCGTCGGCGGTGAAGTTCTCCGGGGTGGCCCAGAGCAGCGTGTCGACGTCCTGGGTGGCGTCGCGGACGAAGGCGGGGTCGAGCAGGTCGCCTTGGGCGATCTCCACGTTGTCGTGCAGGCCGGGGTCGAGGCGGCCCGGATCGCGGAGCAGGACGCGGGGGCGGATGCCTGCTTGCAGGAGCAGGCGCAGGGTGCGGGAGCCGACGTTGCCGGTGGGTGTGGTGATGGCGATGGTCATGCCCTCTTGCCTACTCCGGGGGTGCGACAAGAATCGGGGGCATGATCGGGGATCGATGGGGTGTGACCGACAGCGAGGTGGCCCGGCGGTATCCGTGTGACGCCCTGGTGGCGGATCCGGTGTTGCAGGCGTGGCGGGGGGTGCGTGTCGAGGCGCCGGCGGAGCGGGTGTGGGCGTGGTTGCGGCAGGTGCGGCTGGCGCCGTATTCGTATGACTGGGTCGACAATCTGGGGCGGCGGTCGCCGCGGTCGCTGGTGGCGTTGCCGGAGCCGCGGGTCGGTGATCCGTTCACGAGTACGGGTGGGTGGCCGCAGGGGCGGGTCCTGGCGGTGGAGCCGGGGCGGCATCTGACGGCGCGGATCATGGGTGCGGTGATGTCGTATGTGGTGGAGCCGCAGCCGGACGGGTCGACCCGGCTGCTGCTGAAGGTGGTGATGCGGGGTAATCGGCTGGTGGCGGCGGGGGTGTGTGTCGGTGATCTGGTGATGGCCCGGCGTCAGTTGCTGAATTTCAAGCGGCTGGCGGAGGGTTAGCCGGCGTCGAGGGCGGCGCGGACGAGGGCGAGGGCGGTGTCGGCGGGGATGCCGAGGGAGCGGGTCGTCTCGGCGTACGCAAGGGCGGCTTTTTGTGCTCTTTGTGAGGTGCCGGTGGCGCGGGCGGTGATCACGGTTCCGGCTCGGCCGCGGGTTTCGACGAGGCCGGCTTGTTCGAGTTCTTTGTAGGCGCGGGCGACGGTGTTGACGGCCAGGCCGAGGTCGGTGGCGAGGTGCCGGACCGGGGGGAGTTTGGTGCCGGCGGCGAGGGTGCCGTCGGCGGCGAGGGCGGCGATGGCGAGCCGGACCTGTTCGTAGGGTGGGGTCGGCGAGTCCGGGTCGAGGGTGATGTTCACTAGACCAGCTTCGGGGGCGTGTTGCCGGCGGCGATGATGGCTCGCCGGATGGGGACGAGGGCGAGCAGGACGCCGCCGAGGACGAAGAAGACGACGAGTGAGACGATGCCGAGCCGGTAGCTGTTGGTGAGCTGGAAGATCAGGCCGAAGAACAGCGGGCCGAGCCAGCTGGTGCCTTTGTCGCTGATCTCGTAGAAGCCGTAGTACTCGCCTTCGCGTCCGGCGGGGATGAGCTGGGAGAACAGGCTGCGGCTGAGGGCTTGGCTGCCGCCCATGACCAGGCCGATGCCGGCGCCGAGCAGCATGAACGGGATGGGTGCCTGGGCGGGGAGCCAGAAGGCGGCGACGACGACGCCGAGCCAGAGGGCGAGGGCGACCAGGATGGTGTTGCGGGCGCCGATGCGGTTGGCGAGGGCGCCGAGCAGCAGGGCGCCGCCGAAGGCGAGGAATTGCACGATCAGGATCGTGATGATCAGGACGGATTGTTCGAGTTTGAGTTCTTCGGTGCCGAATTGGCTGGCGAGGGAGATGACGGTCTGGATGCCGTCGTTGTAGATCAGGTAGGCGCCGAGGAAGGCGAGGGTGAGCGGGTAGGCGCGCATCGCGGTGAGGGTGTGGCCGAGTTGGCGGAAGCCGTCGGTGAGCACGTTGCCGCGGCGGGTGGTGCTGTCGGTGCCGGGGTGTTCGCGGAGCCAGAGCAGCGGGAACAGGGTGAAGGCGGCCCACCAGACGCCGGCCGAGACGATGGACCAGCGGGCCAGGTCGAGGGTGCGCTGGGTGTTGCCGTCCTGGCTGAGCAGGGTGACGGCGACGAGGTTGAGCAGGAGCAGGACGCCGCCGCCGAGGTAGCCGACGGCCCAGCCGCGGCTGGAGATCCTGTCGCGGTCGTCGGGGCCGCCGAGGTGGGGCAGGAACGAGTTGTAGACGACGACGGAGGCGCCGAAGGCGATGTTGGCGATCAGGAAGAGGATGCCGCCGAGCAGGTAGCGGTCGCCGGTGACGAAGGCCATGGCGACGGTGGCGCCGGCGCCGAGGAAGGCGGCGGCGGCGAGCAGGGGCTTCTTGCGGGGGGCGCGGTCGGCGACGGCGCCCATCACGGGCAGGACGACGACGGTGAGCAGGACGGACAGGGAGACCAGGTAGGGGAAGTAGGAGCCGGCGGCGACGGTGATGCCGAGCGGGTGCACCGAGGCGGTGCAGTCGGGGGCGCCGTCGCCGATGGTGCAGCCGGCGGCCAGTTTGGTGATGCTGGTCAGGAACGGTCCGAGGAAGACGGTGATGACCGTGGTGGAGAAGGCGGAGTTGGCCCAGTCGTAGAGGTACCAGCCGGTGCGTTCCCGCTTACCGGCGGGGACGGGGGTCGGGGTGCCGGTCAGGGCCATCGTGTGCGCTCCAGAGTGTTCGTCGGTGCGGGCACATGATGCCATCCTGGGGGCGTTCAGGCGAGACGTAGGTCACTGTTCACCGGGTGTCCACCAGCGGGCCAGGGCGCTGACGGCGGGATCGTCGGAGGCGGCGAGGGTGGTCCAGGGGTCGGCGCCGTCGGGGATGTCGATGCCGGCGGTGGCGGCGAGTTCGTGGGGGTCGATCGGGTCGATGCCGGGTGCGTAGGTGTCGGGGGCGCCGAGGGCGGCGGCGTCGACCCAGGGGAAGCCGTCGACGGGTTCGGGGAGGTCGCCGACGTCGAGGGTGGGCGGGAAGTCGTCGGCTGCCACCGGGTCGTGGATCTCGGGGGTTTCCGGGAGGTCGTCGGCGGGGGTCGTGTCGTGGTGGTCCCAGTCGGGCGCGTCGTCGACGTGCGGGTCGTGGTGGTCGGCGAGGTCGGGCAGCTCGTGGGTGTCGGGCAGCTCGTGGATGTCCGGGAAGTCGGGCAGGTCGCCGTCGTCGTGGTGGTCGAAGCCACCCCAGTGGTCGCTCATGTCTACCTTTCGTCGTCGATCGGCGCCGGGGTCAGTGCTCGTGCGCGCAGCAGCGCCTCGTCGGCCTGGCGCAGGCGTACGCGTACCGTGTCCAGTTCTTGCTGGGCCGCGGCGCGCCGTTTGGCGCGGCCGGACGCGTCCTCGGCGGCGGCCGCGTCGATGTCGGCGATCTGGGCGTCCAGGTCTTTGAGCCGGCGTTCGACGGCGTCGTCAAGGGCGACCGACAGGGCGTATTGCAGGTCGGTGAAGCGGACGGTGATCTCGTCGGCGAGGGCGGCGCGGGCTTCGGCGAGCACGTCGCGCAGCCAGGTGCGGGCGTGCTGGCGGTCGCTGTGCACGCGGCGGCGGTAGAGCACGTAGCCGCCGGCGGCCAGGCCGAGGCCGATGCCGGCGACCGGGATGAGCAGGCCGCCGGCGGCGCCGAGCACGGACATGCCCAGGGCGGCGCCGCGGCCGGCCATGAAGGCGATGCCGCCGGCGGACAGGGCGATCAGCAGGTTGTCGCCGGAGCCGTCGCGTGGCGGGGTGGCGGCCAGGGCGTGGCGCAGGGTGGCGTTGAGTTTGCCGAGGACGGCGTCGCGTTCGCCGGTGTCGAAGGCGCTGGCCATGACGGTGTCGGCGACCTGGGCGAAGGTGGTCTCCAGGTGTTCGGAGAGGGTGGCGGCGACGGCCTGCAGCTGGGTGTCGAGGTCGTCGGGGAGTCTGGTGAGCTGGTCGCCGCGCAGGGTGTCGATGCGGGCGCCGAGTTCCTGCTGGATCTCGGCGACGCGGCTGCGCAGCAGGCCGACGGTTTCGACGCGGGCGCGCTGGATCTCGGCGCTGAGCAGCAGGGTCCATTGCCGGGATTCGGTGCGTTTGCGGGCGGCCAGGGCGGCCCGGTCGGCGCGCAGGCCGGCTTGGCGGGCCGGGTCGGCGGTGGCGGCCTGGACCTTGGCGTCGGCCAGGTCGTGCAGGCGGCCGAGTTCGCCGCGGGCGGCGCGCAGCACGTTGGCCAGTTGCAGCTGGTGGCCGCGGCCGGCGAGTTCGATGAGGGCGTGTTGCAGGCCGGGGATCTTGGAGGCGTCGGTGAGGGCGGCCTGCCGGTCGGGGTCGGTGGTGGCCAGGGCGAGTTCGGCGAGGCGGGCGGAGACCGGGAACCAGGGTGCGGCGGCGAAGCGGGGGGCGTGGGCGTGCAGCAGGGCCTGGTTGTCCTCGGCGATGCGCCGCCACTGCGGATACGCGTCGATCTTGGTGAGGGCGAAGACGACGGCGTCGACGCGTTCGGCGGCCTGGGCGAGGAAGTCGAGTTCGGGCCGGGACAGGGGTGCGGAGGCGTCGGCGGCGAACAGCAGGGCGGTGCCGCGGCGCACGGCGTCGAGGGCGACGGTGGCGTGGGCCGGGTCGAGGCCGCCGGCGCCGGGGGTGTCGAGCAGGCTCAGGTATTGCAGCAGCGGGGCGGGGTGGGTGACTTCGATGCGGCGGGCGCGGCGCCGGCCGGTGGCCCAGTCGGTGAGGTCGTCGACGGCGACGGGTTCGCCGCCCTCGGGCAGCCAGGCGCGGGCGCTGCGGGTGGGGCCGGGGACGAAGCCGAGGTAGGTGGCGGTGGTGACGGCGGCGTCGACCGGAGACAGGCCGGGGACGCCGAGCAGGGCGTTGACCAGGGAGCTCTTGCCGCGTTTGGTTTCGCCGACGATGACGACGGCGGGGCGGGTCAGGTGCAGGCGGCGCAGCTCGGCGAGGTCGGCGGCGGCGTCCATGTCGACGGTGCGCAGGTAGGCGAGGGTGTCGCGGACGGCGGTGTCCATGGTGGCGGTCAGGTCACGCATCGCGGACCTCCTGGGCCAGCAGCTGGAAGCCGCGGTGGGCGATGTGCGCGACGCGGGCCTGGGCGGGCCCGGCGCCGTCGACGGCGTAGGCGCGCCAGCGGCCGGCGGCGGCGATCAGGTCCTGCGGCCCGGCGCCGGGCCGGCCGAGGATGTAGGCGGGGTCGTCGGAGGTGGCCAGGCGGATCAGTTCGGTTTCGCGGTCGGCGGGCAGCCGGACGGCGCCGGTGGCGGCGCGCTGGGCGGCGTCGAGCAGTTTGAGCCGGTGGTAGGCGGGGTCGCGCAGCAGGTCCTCCAGGGTGTCGCGGACGCGGGCGCGCAGCCGGGGGTCGGTGGTGTGCCCGGCGAGGCGTTCCAGGCGGGTCAGCGCCCAGCCGGCTTTGATCGCGTCGGAGCGCCAGCCGAACGACTGTTGCAGGGTGTGTGCCAGGCGGGGGAAGCCGGAGACGGCGAGCAGGCGGCGGACGAGTTCGCCGGTGCCCAGGCGGGGTTCGGCGGCGAGCTGGGCGCAGGCGTAGCCGATGCCGTACAGGTCGAGGCGGGCCAGCAGGCGTTCGCGGCGGTCCGGGTCCGCGGGGGCGGGCAGGGTGCGGAACAGGTCGACGGAGGTGAGCAGCAGGCCGAGGTCGTCGCCGGGCAGGGCGGCCAGGCGGGCCAGGGCGTCGCGGTCGGGGTCGGTGAGCCGGCCGGCGCCGGCGGTCTCGGCGAGCAGCCCGGCGAGCGGGACGACGTCGCCGACGGTGCGGGCGAGCAGGGCGGCCTGCTGGGTGGCCAGGGGCCCGGCGATGGGCCAGGGGTCGCCGGGGCCGCCGGTGAGGGTGTCGACCTTGGCCAGGACGCCGAGGGCGTTGATCGGGGAGGTGGCCAGGCGGGCGGAGGCGTCGTGGAAGGCGTCCAGGGCGCGGACGTCGTCGGCGCGTACGGCCTGGGTGAACACGTAGATGACGGCTTCGGCGGCGGCGACCTCGCGTTCGGAGTCGGCGTCGATGTCGGTGTCGAACGGGGCGTCGCCGACGACGCGGGCGGCGCGGTCGCTGGCCGCGACGTCGGTGGAGGACAGGCCGGGGGTGTCGACGACGGTGAGGGTGCGCAGCCGGTCGTTGGTGAGGGTGACGTCGAGGTAGGCGATGCCGGTGGCGGGGGTGCCGAGCCGGGCGGGGATCATGCCGTCGTCGTCGAGGGGCAGGCTGCGGCGCCGGCCGTCGCGGGTGACGACGTCGATCCGGTCGGCGGGCCCGTAACGGAAGCGGGTCACCACTCTAGTGCATTCGCCGGCGGCGGTCGGGGCGACGCGCCGGCCGATCAGGGCGTTCACTAGTGTCGACTTTCCGGCTTTCAGGCGACCTGCGATCGCGACCCGTAACGGTTCGTGTAGACGGTTGCCGATCTGTCGTACCTGGCCACCAGCGTGCGGACCGAATTCCGTGACGATCTCGTGACAGAGTGTAGCCAGTCGCTGGCTGAGCGGGCCGGTCACCACGACTCGTCAGCGCAGCACACCGTCAGCGACAATGTGCGGAACGCGGCAGTCGACGTCACGAAACGGGCCTTCCTTCCAGCGGCGGCAGGGCGATCATCCGCCCGCCGCACAGCCTAGGATGCCGATGACGCGTCGGGGATCCCGAGTTCGTGCCAGGCAAGGAGGACACTAGTGGCGGACGAGCCTTACCTGGCCGCATCCTCCACTCTGCGTCACGGCCCGGCCCTCGTCGTGCTGGCCGGCCCGCCCGGCTGCGGCCGCAGCACCCTGCTGCAGCGCATCGCCGCCGCCGCCGGCGGCCCCGTGCACAGCGGCGGCGGCCTGGCCATGCTCGCCGGCGTCCCCGCCCTCGCCCTGTCCCGCGCGGTGCGCGCCCGGCTGCCCGGCGACGACGTGCACCTGCTCGCCGAAGCCGTCCGGTCCCGGGTCCGCGGCGGGCTGCTGGTCCTCGACGACCTGCACCACTGCGACCCGGCCACCGTCGCCGCCCTGCCGCACCTGGCCCGCACCTGCCGGGTGCTGGTCGCCCTGCGCACCCCGCACCGGCTCGGCGACGACACCCACCAGGCGCTGCGCGAGGCCGCCACCACCTGGGTGAACGTGGCCCCGCTGACCGGTGACGAGGCACACGCCCTGGCCCGGCGCACCGCCGCCCGCCTCGACGACGCCACCCTGAACGCGGTCGTCGCCCGCGCCGGCGGCAACCCCCTGGCCGTCGTCGCCCTGGCCCGGCAGGCCGCCGCCGGCAAAGCGCCGGCCGCGCAGGACGCCGACCAGATCGCGTACGCCATCGCCACCGCCCTGGCCGACCTGCCCCGCCCGGCCCGCACCGCCCTGGCCGCCCTCGGCCTGCTCGGCCGGCCCGCCCCCGCCGCCCTGCTCGGCCCCGGCGCCGCCGACCTGCACGCCGCCGGCCTGGTCGCCACCGAGCCCGGCGGCGCCCTCCACCCGGTCTCCGCCTACGTCGCCGAGACCGCCGCCGGGCTGCTCGACGCGGCCGCGCGCGCCGACATGCACCAGCGGCTCGCCCAGCTGACCCCACCGGCCGAGGCCGCCCGGCACCTGGCCGCCGCCGGGGACGCGGCCGGGGCGTACCGGCAGGCCCTGGCCGCCGCCGACGCGGCCACCGGCGGCGAACGCGCCACCCAGCTGCTGTTCGCCTGCTCCCTGGACACCCCCGTCGACCTGCGGGTCCGGCTCGCCGCCGCCGACGCCGCCCTGGTCGCCGGCCGGCCGGGCGACGCCGCCGCCGTGCTGGCCGCCGCCGGGGCCCGCCCGACCGGCGTCGCCGCACCCCTGGCCCTGGAGGTCGCCGTGCTGCGCGGCGAGGCCCTGCTGCAGGCCGGCGACCCGCACGCCGCCCGCGACGCCGTCGCCGGGGTCCCCGACACCGCCGCCGCGCCGGTGCTCGCCGGCCGCGACCGGGTCCTGCTGCTCGCCGCCCTGGACACCGCCCCGATGTCCGCCCTCGACCTCGCCGACAAGATCGCCGCCCGGCACCCGGACCCGCTGCCCGGCGTCGCCGCCGCCCTGGCCGCGGTCCGCGCCGCGCACCGCGTCCCCGGCTGGGACACCGCCCTGGCCGCCGCCGCCGACCCGGCCGGCGACCCGCTGATCAGCCGGTGGAGCGCCTGGCTGCTCGTCGAGCACCTCGCCGCCGACGGCCGCCTCGCCGAGTCCGCCACCGCCGCCCTGCGCGCCGCCGACGCCGCCGGGGCCGCCCTGGCCTACGGCTGGCAGACCCGGTTCCTGGCCGCCGCCGACTGGGCCCTGGCCCTGCACGGCCCCGACGAGCGCGCCGACGACCTGCTGCGCCGCGCCGGCAACCTGACCGACCTGGCCCTGCCCGAGCAGGCCCGCGCGTACGCCAGCGCCGCGACCGCCCTGATCGAGGCCGACACCGGGCTGCTCGCCGCCGCCCGCGCCCGCCTCACGAACGCCCCCGCGCACCCGGCCGCCGACTGGGTCCGCCGCGAGGCCGCCTGGCTCGACGGGCAACCCGACCGCGGCACCAGCCCGGCCACCGGCGACGGGCTGCTCGCCGGCCTGCACGCGATCACCGCCCGGTGGGCCGCGCACGACCTCGGGCTGCGCGAACACCCGCCGATCCCGACCGGCCTGCCCGCCCCCGCCCGGCGCACCCTGACCGCCTGGGCGGTCGGCACCGGCTTCCCCGCCGCCGCCGACAGCTGGCAGCCGATCGCCCTGCGCGAACAGATCCGCTGCCTGATCGCCGCCGGCCTGACCGACCCCGACCGGGACCGGGCCGTCACCGCGCTGCTGCGCGCCGAACAACTCGCCGACACCGCCGGGCTGACCGTGCTCGCCGGCCGGGCCCGGCGCGCGCTGCGCACCCACGGCATCCACCGCGACGTGCGCGGGCGCCGCTCCGAGGGCGGGCTCACCCAGCGCGAACAGGACGTGCTGCGGCTGGTCGCGGCCGGCGAGCCGACCCGCCGCATCGCCGGGCAACTCGGCATCTCCACCGAGACCGTCGACACCCACATCCGGGCCAGCATGCGCAAACTCGGCGCCCGCACCCGCACCGAGGCCGCCGCCCTGGCCTTCGCCGCGACCCGGCTCGACACCAGCGACAACAGCGAGGATGGCCGGTGAACACACAGCCCGACGCACCACGCCACGTAGTAGCCACCTCGGCCGACGCTGACACCGTCCTGCGGCGGCTGGCCCGCGAGGGCTGGACCGCCCGATCCGGATTCGCCCTGCCCGACCCGGCCTGGGACGTCGCCGCGCACCGCATCGTCCTGCACGGGCGCATCGCCGACGACGACACCGAAACCGTCGCCCTGGCCGTGCTCGCCGCCGCCCGCGGCGCCGGCGTCGTCGCCGTCTGCGACCCCGAGTCGGCGGCCGGGCGGGCCCTGATCGACGACCTGAGCCGGATCGGCGCCGTGCACCGCGGCACCGACGGCGCCGACCCGGTCGCCAGCCTCATCCCGGAACAACGCGCCCTGCTCGACCGGCTCGCCGCCGGCGACACGATCGCCGCCGCGGCCGCCGCCGAGTTCCTGTCGCTGCGCACCGCCAACCGGCGCATCGCCGAGGCCCGCGCCCTGTTCGGGGTGCGCACCACCCGCGAAGCGGTCCTGGCCTACCTGCGCCAGCGCCAACCCGAATAACCCCTTTTTCGGTACGCCCCGAGCATCCGTTCCCGGCCACGACGCGAGGAGGTGCCGTGAGCGCGTACATCGCGTTCTTCGCCGCACCCGGCGACAGCGCCGCGGCCGCCGTGCACAACAGCGGCCCGGCCGGCAGGTATCCGCTGGTGGCCGCCGACGACCTGCACTTCGACGCCGACGAGCTCGACGCCGCCGCCGCCGCGAATTCGGCCTCGGCTTCCTCGGCCGGCGCGTGCAGCTGCGGGACCATGCCCTGCAGATGCTGATGCCCGGCGCGGGCCTCGGCAAGGATCTCCGGGCGCCAGCGGGCCACGTAGTCACGAACCGCAATCCCCCTGGGGTCGGCTGCGTAATGGGACCGGTTGGGATCTAAGTTCGCCGTGCTGACTGGCCTGTTGGAAATGTGTAGCGTGTTGTGGCGCGTGTGCGGATACTGCGCCGGTGACCGGTTCTGCATCGCCTCAGCTGCTTCGGCCTCGTGCGCTGAGGCCAGGTGATCTCCTCGTTATCGCTTCGCTGTCCGGGCCGCTGCCTGCGGCTTACGAGCGCAACGTTGAGCAGGCGGTGGACGTGCTTGAGCGGATGGGATTCCGGGTGCGTCGGGCACCGCTGCTGCAAGTGGGACAGCACCGGTGGTGGAGCGCGGCGACGCCGGCGGAGATCGCCGCGGAGCTCAACGGTCTTCTTCGTGATCCTGAGGTTCGTGCGATCATCGCGACGGACGGCGGCCAGACGGCGTTCGGCTATCTTGACTTGATCGACGTCGAGGCGATCAGGGCCGACCCCAAGCCGATCCTTGGCTACAGCGACATCTCCTTGCTGCATTTGGTGCTCTATGCACGCACAGGTCTGGTCGGGTTCCATGCCGACATGGCCGTGCCTGGCTTCGGCGGGCACTGGCAGATGGTGCCGGCGACCCGTCGAGCGCAGCTCGAGAAACTGTATTCAAGGTTGCTGACCGATACCGAGGCGATCGGTGTGTTACCTGCGAGTTCGTCGTGGGAGTGCTGGCGTGCCGGGCGTGCCGAAGGCCGGCTGATCGGTGGGGTGATCAATCGCATCGCGCTGGTGCAGGCGACGCGTTTCGCGGTGCCGCTCGAATGCTTCGACGGTGCCGTGTTGTTCTGGGAGGAGATGGGCGGCCTGGCATCGCATGTATGGAGCTATCTGCAGGTGATGCGGCATTGCGGCATCCTCGATCGGATCTCTGGCATGGTCGTGGGCGTTCCGCACGATATCGCCGGAGTGGACTCGCCTGACGCGTCCCCGACGCTGGCCGAGATCGTCCTTGACGTGCTTGGCGACCGTGACATCCCGGTGCTGGGCAACGTCGATTTCGGACATGCCGGGCCGAATCTGCCGATGCCGGTCGGCATCCGGGTCGGCCTCGATGCGCAGCAGGGGACGTTATCGCTGCTCGAATCGGCAGTGCGACCGGGTGCGATGACGGAGCGGGTCAGCTGAACGCGGTGGGACATCGAGATCACCGAACCAGGGGAATTACGTGAGCGGATCACGGCCTCTCGGGGGAATTGCGCGAGCGCCGACACCAGACGGGAAGATCAGCCAGATGTCCTCCCTGCGTGTCGATTCAGGCTCCCGAAACGGCAGCTGACGACGACAGCACGGCCGGTGACCAGCGGCAGACTCGGACTGCCCCAGGTCAGGGATACGAGACGCCGGCCAGATTCTCGGCAATGTCGAAGGAGGCGCCGCATTCGGGACAGGCGAGCCGCCCGAAGAGGCGGGTCAAGCCCGCGGCTACCACTGCGCGGCCTGCTCGCCGGCGTATGTCGCGCGATCGGCCTCGGTAGCGTCCACCGCGATGAAACCAGCCAAAGCCAACGGCGTCTCGCGCTGGTTCAAGGTGCCGGAATCAGGCCGGGCTGCAGTGGCGATATGCCGTGGTCAGGGGCCTCGAAGGGAGGCCGAGAGCCTTGATGAGCTCCTCGTGGTGAACCTCGGCCATCCCGTACGCAAAGGTGCCCTCGTCGCGTAAGGCGGCGGCGATGGCGTCCAGGTCGGGCGGGCCGACCGCGAACGGGGCGAAAGCGGCAGGATCGTCGATCCCATCGGAGCGAACGTTAGCCGATCATCACGATGACTGGTTCAGGTGAGGTGGAGCCGACGGCACGCCGTGGCTATGACGGTTCCATTTTCGAGCGGATTCAGCCGGTCGTCGCAACGCTCCGGGTGGATGACGACCCGTCCACCCGGCCGCCGGAGTGCCCTGGCGGCCGGGTGGCGGTGACTCATTCGCAGGACGCCGCCGCCCGGAACGCGTCGTACTTCGCGACGACGTCGTCGTGGTCCTTCTTGAGGTTCTCCCGCGTGGCCGAGTCCGCCGTGCCTTGGGCGATCTGCGCCTGGGCGATGAGCACCTGAACGTCGTAGCCGGTGATCTCCCGCTTCAGCTCTTTCGCAGCCTGGTCGTCGTAGGCACCCACCGCATCGGCGAAGGCGTTCCCCGCCTGGATCACCGGACCGGCGCCGCGCGTGGTGAGGGATGTGTTCGCCTTCGCCCATGCGGTGTAGGCCTTCTTGACCGCGGCACACCGCGCCAGGCCGCCGGAGGCAGCGCTGGACGAGGCCGGGGTTACCGCAGCGACCGAAGTGGCCGCGGCTGACGGCGACGCAGCGGCCGTCGTATCCGTGGAGCCGCCGGTTGCACTGCAGGCCGCCAGCAGAAAAACGGCCACGGTTCCCACGACGGCGGAGCGCATATCCATCGACGGAGGTTACAAGACAACCCTCGCCGGACCGGCCGCCGCCCCGCTACATCCGCGTACCGGAAACCGGTCTTGATCTAGATGCGGCGCAGGACCAGCCAGGCGTCGGCCGGGAACAGGGTGCGGGCGATCGCCCACACGGGACGTGAATAGTAGGGGCGGGCGGCTGTCGCGTCGATGATCCGGGGCTGGTCGGCCGGGTGCGGGCGGCCCTTCCAGCGCAGCGTGCAGGAACCGGCCGCCTGCACGTTGCGGACCCAGTTGGTGCGGGCGCCCCACGGCAGGTTGATGACGAAGACCTCCGGGGTGACGGTGACCGCGACCGGCACGCTCAGCTCGCGGCCGGACACCCGGCCCCGATGCTGCACGACCGCCCACAGCGGAAAGAACCGGCGGCCGGCCAGGACCCGGACGGCCGGGGCGGTCGCCCGGGCGAGACGCCACGACGTGGTGTTGGGAGCTGCGGAAACGCTCATGCCCCCGATCGTGCCCGCCGCGGGCTGGCCGGCACATCACCGGCGGCCGTCACGGCGGATGACGGAAATCCGTCACGCCGCGCAGCGCGTAGGCGACCGCGTCGGCCCGGCCCCGCGCCCCGATCTTGCGGTAGATGCTGGCCAGGTGCCGCTCCACGGTGTGCACGGCGATCCCCAGCCGGCGGGCGAGCTCGGCGTTGGAGTCGCCGTCGGGCAGCAGCCGCAGCACCTCCCGCTCCCGGGGTGTCAGCGGCCCGCTGCCGGTGCGGCTGACCCGGCCGCTGGTCACGAAGTCGGTCACCAGGCGCAGGTCGGCGGCCGGATCCTCCAGGAACAGCGTCGGCGTGCTGCCGGGCAGCTCGACGAGCCGGGCGTCCGGCAGCGCGGCGGTCAGCCGGCGGGCGACCTCGACCGGGATCTGCTGCTGGCCCTGCCGGTGCAGGACCAGGGCCGGTGCGCGCACCTGCGGCAGGTCACCGGTCACGTCGATGTCCTGCGCGGCCGCGAACCAGGCCTTGGCGACCGGCGCGGTCGTCGCGGTGCGGAACGCGTCGGCGGTCCACCTGTTCGACGAGCCGGTGTCCCAGCCCAGCCAGGCGGCCGCGGCGGCGTCGGCGAACAGGTCCCAGTCCTGGTCGATCAGCGACAGCAGGGCCCGGGTCTGCGCGGGCAGCATCGCCTCGCGCATCCGCGGCGCGCCGCCGAACAGCACCAGCCGCTGCACCCGGGCCGGGTCGCGGGCCGCGAACGCGATCGCGGTGGCCGTCGCATGGTAATAACCCAGCAGGGACGCGCGGTCGATCCCGGCGTCGCCGAGGACGGCCCGCAGATCCCGCAGGTGCGCGTCGACGCCGAGGTTGTCCGGGTCGACGCGCCGGTCGGAGCTGCCGGTGCCGCGACCGTCGTAGAGCACCACGGTCAGCTCCCGCGACAACGCCCGATAGGCGGCGCGGATCGCGGGGATCCGCCACTGGGCGACGATGTTGCTCAGCGACGGCATCCAGACCAGCACCGGGCCGCGGCCGAACATCTGATAGCCGATGGTGACGCCGTCGCTGGTGCGGGCGAACCGCAGCGGCGGGGTGTCGGCGCCGGTCATCGCGGGAACAGGGTCAGCTGCTGCGGGCCCGGCGCGGCCAAGCCGTCGGCGCCGGCCGCGCGCAGGCAGCGGTGGCAGGTGACCGGGGCGCTCGTCGGGCGCAGCGCGGCCAGCTCTCCGCCGGACACCCCGACGTGGCAGGCCGGGCCGGGCACCTCCAGCTCGCCCAGCCACCGCACGGTCGCGACCGCGTGGACCGCGCCGCCGCCGCGCGACACCGCGTTGCGGCCGGCGAAGTCGGCCCGGGCCCGGGCGACGACGGCCGCGAGAAGCTCACCCACCGAAGACGTCACGCCGGTCATCATGCCGCCCGGGTACGACAGTTTCCGCGCCTGTGGACACCGGGCTCACTGTACGGCGGCCGCCGGGCTGATGCCGCCCGCCCGGGCGGCCGCCAGGATCGCGGCCAGGGTGTCGCCGATCGCCTCGACCCGGGCGGCGGCCTGCGCCGGGGTCTCGTGCAGCAGCTCGACCGCGGTGGCGTTGATCAGCCCGCCGGCGCTGACCACGATGTCCGGCGCCCACAGGATGCCGCGCTCGTGCAGCAGGCCGGCGGTGCCCGGCTCGTCGAGCTGGTTGTTGGCCGGCCCGGCGATCGCCGCGCAGCGCAGCCGCGGCACGGTCCGTGCGGTGAGCAGCCCGCCGAGAGCGGCCGGGATCAGCACGTCGACGTCGGCGGTCAGGCACTGCCGCGGGCTGAGCCAGGTGACACCGGGCCGGCGCCGCGACTCGTCGACGTCGGCGGCGCTGATCGTCGCGCCGGTCGCCGCGAGCAGGTCGAGCACGTGCCCGCCGACCCGGCCCAGGCCGAGGATCGCGAAGCTGCGCCGTCCCAGGTCGGGTGAGCCGAACCGGTCGGCGCAGACGGCGCGCAGCGCGGCGACGACCCCGGCGGCGGTGTGCGGGGACGAGTCGCCGCTGCCGCCGGCCGCCTGCGGGCGGCAGAACACGTGCGGGGTGCGTTCGGCGATGACCGCCATGTCGCCGGGTCCGGTGCCGACATCCGGCCCGGTCGCGTAGCGGCCGTCGAGAGACGCGATCAGATCGCCGACGTCATGCAGGAGATCAGGCCCTTTTTCGTACGCCGTGGGCACCGCCACCACGGTCTTCGCGCCACCCAGCGGCAGACCGGCGATCGCGCACTTGGCGGTCATCGCCGCCGACAGCCGCAGCGCGTCGGTGACCGCGTCGCGCCAGTCCGGGTAGGTCGTGATCCGGCAGCCGCCGGCGGAGCGGCCGCGCACGGTGGTGTGCACGGCGATGGTGATCGGCAGGCCGGTCCGCTCGCCGCGGTGGGTGACGACGTGTTCGTGGTCCATAGGGCGAAGCTAGCCAGGTGCACGGCGCTGACCGGCCGGTTCCGAACGTCGTTCGCGAAATGGGGGAGAATGCCGGTCGTGGACGAACTTGATGCGGCGATCGTGGGCCATTTGCAGACGGATGCGCGGCAGACCAACCGGGAACTGGCCCGCACGGTCGGGATCGCGCCGTCGACCTGCCTGGAACGGGTGCGGTCGCTGCGCGAGCGCGGGGTGATCACCGGGTTTCACGCCGAGGTGTCGCTGGGTGCGCTCCACCGCGGGGTGCAGGCGTTGCTGCACGTGCAGGTGCGGCCACTGAACCGGACGGTGATCGAGAGCTTCAAGGCGTACGCGATGGGGTTGCCGGAGGTGTTGTCGGTGTTCGTGGTCGCCGGCGGTGACGACTTCCTGGTGCACGTGGCGGTGCCGAGCGTGGACGCTCTGCACGGGTTCCTGATGGACAAGTTCAGCGGCCGCCGGGAGATCGTCGGGTTCCGCAGCTCGGTGATCTACGAGCACACCCGCAAGCCGGTGATCGAAGCCCTGGACCTCTGAAGACCGCCGACCGATTCGGAGAGCGGGACAGGTGCGGTTGCCGGCGGCACCGACAAGCGGCAAGTCGGGACCACAACCGGGCAGATTGCTGTGGGCGAAGGCTGCGAAGATCGAGACGGCGAAACAACCCGACAGTCGCGACCAGACACACATGGGGCCGGAGTCTCGACGGCTGGCAGCCTCGGGTCAGGCGACTGCCAGAACAATGCTGTGGGCTGAAGCGCGGCGGCGGCCAGGTTCAACGGGATCGCGGAAAGAAACGACCAGGCAGCGACTCTGTTGCCACTCTTCCGGAGCCTGGCGACCTCCGCCTTCGTGCCACGCGTCTCGGCTGCGAGCGCGTCGACCTGCACGGCGAGGCCGGCGCAGTCGATCTTTGGGGCGGCACCTGTCACGTCGCGGCACACGAGCTCGAGCTTCGCGGTGACGGCCTGGACTTCGCAGAGGGCAGCTTGGTGCTGGCGGTGACACTCCCAGCGTGACCGGCGAGCGGCCAGAGTGGTCGCGGCGGCCGCCGCGACGGGAACGAGGATGGAAAGGGTCCTGACGAGGGTTCTGGCGCTCAACATGACGGGCTACCGTCGATGCGCCCTCCAAGATCCGAATGTGATTCGAATGTGATTGGCGTCACGTGCTGTGAGCTGGTGAAACCAGGCATCTAGCGGCCGGCAGCCAGATCGGCAGGACCAGCCCACGACGGCGCGGAGCTGACGGGAGTCAGGACGGAGGACGGGCGGTGACGCAGTACTCGCGGCCGGCCGGGTCGCGCAGCGTCGTCCAGTCGCCGGGGACGCGGCGCACGACGGTGGCGCCCAGGGCCTCGTGCCGGGCGACCTCGGCGGCCACATCCGAGCACGCCAGATCCAGGTGCACCCCGGCGGGACCGGACTGCAGGCGTTGCAGCAGCAGCCGCATCGGGATCGGCGGCGGCGGGAGCAGCCGCTCGAACTCGGGGGAGTCCACCGGGTCGGCCCGCCACCCGGTGACCGCACGCCAGAACGTGAACTCCCGGTCGTACGCGGCATCGGGAATGTCGAGGCACAGCTGGTCCGCGACGCTGGCATGCCCGCCCGGCCAGACCGGCGCAGCCGGGCCGGCCCTCTCCCCGGACCACGGGACCAGGCAGAACACGATCCCGGCCGGGGACCGCAGCACCACCAGATCGTCCTCGCTGTACAGCAGCGCCGCCCCCAGCTCCCGCACCCGCGCGGCCGCCGCCGGCACCGCGCCGACGTGCAGGTCCAGATGCGCGCGGGCCGGCGGGTCACCGACCACCTGCACCCGCAGGTTCGCGTCGCCCGCGGCGGGCAGCAGCGTCGCGAACGTGCCCCCGCCCCGGCGTGCCGACAGCGTCGTCCCGGTCACCGCCGGCCAGAACCGTTCGGCGGCCGCCGCGTCCGCGGCCGGCGTGTCTAGGAATCCGGTCACCCAGCGCACCGTCATGGCACCAGCACCACCTTCCCGCAGTTCGCCCGCCCCAGCACGATCTCATGCGCCCGCCCGGCCCGCTCCAGCGGCAGCACCTCGTGCACCCGCGGGCGCAGCGGCAACTCCCACAGCTCCCGCTCGTGCTCGGCGTAGCGTTGCGGCTGCGTCCGGGCGAAGTACGCCATCGAGAACCCGGTGATCGTCTTCGCCCCGGCCAGCAGGTCGTAGGCGGGGACGGTGCCGCCACCGGAGGCGAAGAACACCGCCCGGCCGCCGGGCCGGGCCGCCGCCAGCGCGCGGGGGAGCACCTCACCACCGGCGCCGTCGAGGACCACGTCGACCGGTTCGACGCCCGGCGCGTCGTAGCCGACGACCTCATCGGCGCCCAGGTCGTACAGAAAAGAAGCCTTGCCCGGCGACGCGGCCGCGACCACCCGCCCGGCGCCGCGCAGCCGCGCCGCCTGCACCAGCAGACTGCCGACACCGCTGGCCGCGGCCGTGACCAGGACCGACTCGCCCGGCGTGAGCGCCGCCGCGTCGAGCACCCCGAGCGCGACGTGCCCGGAGCGCACCAGCGCCACCGCGGAGACGAAGTCGGCGGTGTCCGGGATCCGGGTGGCGAGCACGGCCGGGGCGGTCACGACCTCGGCGTAGGACCCGCCGAACGGCAGCGCCGCGACCCGGTCGCCGACCTTCCAGCCGTCGACGTCCGGACCGATCCCGATCACCTCACCGCCGACCTCGCCGCCGGGCACCTGCCCGTCGCGCAGCCCGGCGACCGCCGGCCGGGTCACCCCGATCGCCCGGGCCCGGATCAGCAGCTCCCCGTCGCCGGCGACCGGCTCCGCGACCTGCTCCAGGCGCAGGCCGCCGGCGTGGCAGCGGATCCGGCGCATCAGTTACGTCCCGTCCGCAGCGCGGCCGCCACATCCGGGCGCCCGAAGCTCTCGGCGCACCCGGCCGCGGCCTCCCACGGGTACTCGACCTGCCGGAACGTCACCTCCCACCGGCCGGACACGTCGTCGACCAGCGCATACCGGGCGTGCGGGGTGCCGGCCGCCATCTCGTGCGGGAACGGCGCGTCGTCGGTGTACGCGGGCCAGCCGACACTGCCCGGGTTCACGATCAGCGGCCCGCCCGGCAGCCGCAGCGACCCGGGCAGATGCGTGTGCCCGCACAGCAGCAGGTCGTAGCCGGTGACGTCACCGAGGCGCTCCCGGACCTCGTCCACCGTCGCCGCCCGGGCCCCGCCCGCATCGACGGTGTGCAGCAGATATTGCAGGTCGTCGGTGGGGGTGCCGTGGAAGGCGAGCACCCGCAGCGCCGGCGACAACGTCATCGGCAGCGACGCCAGCCAGCTCAGGTGCGCGCCGGTCAGCAGGCCGGTGGTGATCCGGTCGGCCATCCCCTTGCGGTCCTCCGGAAGCGTCAGCACCTGCCGTTCGTGGTTGCCGGCGACCGTCGGCAGACCGATCTCGATCAGCCGGTCCGCGGTCTGCGCGGGCTGGACATAACCGGACAGCAGATCCCCGAGGTTCACCGTCACGTCCACGCCGTCGCCGTCGATCGCGGCCAGCACCGCGTCGAGCGCCGGAAGGTTGCCGTGCACATCGGAGATCACCGCGAGCCGCATGCGCCCACCCTACGGGCCGCGGCGACCGATTTATGCGATAACGTCGACCATCATCGATACGGGGAGGATGACATGGGGGAGAGCACACCCGCCGGGCTGGACACCTCGACCATGCACCCGGCCCGCCGCTACAACTACTGGCTCGGCGGCAAGGACCACTTCGCCGCCGACCGCGCATCCGGCGACCTGATCGAGAAATTCCACCCCACCATCCGGACCACCGCCCGGGAGAACCGCGCGTTCCTGCGACGCGCCGTGCACCACCTGGCCGCCGACGCCGGCATCGACCAGTTCCTCGACATCGGCACCGGGCTGCCCACCGCCGACAACACCCACGAGGTCGCCCAGCGTGCCAACCCGGACGCCCGCGTCGTCTACGTCGACAACGACCCGATGGTGATGGCACACGCCCGCGCCCTGCTCGACGGCGCCGGCGCCACCTGCTACATCGAGCAGGACCTGCGCAACCCGGGCGCCATCCTGGCCGACCCGCAGCTCACCGACACCATCGACCTGAGCCGCCCGGTCGGGCTCACCCTGGTCGCCGTCCTGCACTTCATCCCCACCCACCAGCAGGCCCGCGACATCGTCGGCGAACTGCTCGCCGCGCTCGCCCCCGGCAGCCACCTCATCCTCACCCACGGCACCACCGACTTCGCCACCCCACACGAACGCGCGTACGCCGAGCAGCTGCTGCGCGGCGGCCCCGCCGACGCCTACCCGCGCAGCCACGACCAGATCGCCGAGTACTTCACCGGCCTGCACCTGATCGAGCCCGGCCTCGTCCCGGTCAGCGACTGGCGCCCCAACCCGGACGCGCCGCGCCCCAGCGCCCACGACGTCGCCCTTTACGGCGGCGTCGCCCGGCTAGGCGATTAGCCGCGCGTCCGGCAACACCACCGGCGCCCACCGCGCGGCCCCGGTGGTCCCGTGCTTCGGATCCACCCCGAGGAACCGGCCACCGCTGCACCGGGTCACCGTGTGCCGGGCATCCCAGTCCACCGTGGTCCGCACCCGGATCCGCTCCTCGCACGCCCACTGCCGGTCCGCGAACCGCACCACCGACGAATGCCCGTGCACCTGCGAGAACGGCAGCGACGCCACCCCGGTCAGCCACGACGGATACAGCCGCGACCCGGCCTCGGCCCACAACGGCCCGTCGTAGTCCCACAACAACGGCTCCGGCCGCGTGTTCAGCAGATCCGCCGCCGTCGCCGCGGTCACCGGCGCCCCCAGCTCCCGCCAGGCCGGCAGCGTCAGCCCGGCATGACACAGCAGCAGCTCCTCACCGTCGGCGGTCCGCACCGCCGCGGCGACCCGCAGCCACTCCCGCAACCACCAGGACCGCAACACCGCCGCGTCCGACTCGGCCAGCGGCTGCGGCCAGAACGCCACCCCGCCCAGATACTGCGCCTCATGGTTGCCGATCAGCTGAATCCACCGGCCCGCGGCCAGCCGCTCGCCGACCAGCCGCAACACCCCCGCCGAGTCCGGCCCCCGGTCCACCAGATCCCCGACCTGGATCACGATCGTGTCCGGATCGCCGGCCAGCGGCAGCACCACCCGCTCCAACTCGCCGGCACAACCACCGACATCCCCGACGATCACGATCCGCGCCATGGCCGAAACCTACCCGCGTCCGATCCGGACCGCTTTCCGGTACGCCACGCCGCCGGCTAACCGATCGCGGGGTCCGGAGCCGAACCCTGACCGGCGGCCAGCGCCCCGTGCAGGAACAGGTCGACCACCTGATCGGCCGGCAACGGCCGCACCCCACCGAACACCATCGCGACGAACACCTCCGCCAGCGCCGGCACCGGAAACCGCAGACGCCGCCCATCCGGCTCCAGCACCCGCACGACAGCCTCCCGCAGCTGCGCCGAAGCACCGAACGCCCGCAGATCCTCCGCCCGCCCACCCGAACCGTCCGCCACCGGAACACTCGCCAGCAACTCGCCGACATCGACCCGCAACCGCTCGTGATAGCCGTCCAGAATCTCGGCCACCGCGACCAGCCGCGCGGCGAGCGGCAACTCCACCCCGATCCCGGACATCGCCCGCAACTCGCCCACCGGATCGGTCACCTCGGCCCACGCCCGCGTGAACGTCTCCACAAACGCCTGCGCGGCCGCCTCCTTGTCCGGGAAGACCGCCAGCAGCTCATCCTCACCGACACCCGCCGACCGCGCGATCCCCGCCATGCTCAGCGTCTCGAACTCGGCCATCAGCGGCACCATCGCCCGCACCACGGCCAGCCGCACCTCGTCAGGACTCATCCCGACCACGCTATGCGGCACCGGCAACCCGAAACCACTTGAGACTTCGCCCGGCAAAACCCGGGTTTCGCCGAGAGAAGCCTCAAACAGGCAGACGTACGACACACCAACCGCGCACCGGCACGATAAGGTCGCACCACGCCGACCGGCCCAGGGGAGAAGACATGATCGACTACGACGAGGCGTACCGCACCGACACCGCACCCTGGGACATCGGCAAACCCCAGCCCGCCCTCACCGCCCTGCTCGACTACGGCGTCCGCGGCCCCAAAGTCCTCGACCTCGGCTGCGGCACCGGCGACCTCGCCCTCGCCCTGGCCCGCCGCGGCTACCACGTCACCGGCATCGACATCTCACCCGTCGCCATCGAACGCGCCCGTGCCAAAGCCACCGGCCTCACCGCCACCTTCGACGTCCAGGACGCCACCGCCCTGCACCTGCCGAACGCGCCCTTCGACACCATCATCGACTGCGGCCTGCTGCACAACCTGCACCGATACGGCGGCCTCGACGCCTACCTCGCCCAGCTACCCGGCCTCGCCGAACCCGGCACCATGCTCTACGTCCTGGCCATCTCCGCCGAAGCCGGCGACACCTGGACCATCACCCGCGACCAGCTCACCCAATGGTTCCCCGAACCCACCTGGACCGACACCACCATCAAAGACGTCCCCGTCACCGCCGAAGTCGGCGACGAAAAACTCACCATGCCCGGCTACCTGCTGCGCACCTTCCGCGCCTACACCACCTGAGCCCGTCATCCAGGCGCACGCACTGGCGAGCCGCAGGCCACGCGAAGGTCCCGAAACCCCCGCCGCCGGTCCAGTCATTGCCCTCGCCCAAGGTGCTGGCCGGCACGCACCGTAGCCACCCTCGACGACACACGATCTCGGGGTTGATACTCGTGCGCGGGCGTCGTGGTGGGTCAGAGCCAGTCGGCGTTGCTCAGCAGCCTGGCCCGCAACTCGCGGGCGGCCTTGCCGCGATAGGACTCCAGCACGTCGTAGAGCAGCTCGCGCACGTCCGGGTCGGGGTGGTCGACGAGGAAAGCGAGCTCTTCGGCGCCGCCCCGGCTGCGCTCGCCGAGCCCCCACAGTGCGTCACAGACGTCCTCAACCGTCGCCGCGCCGCGCAGCTGCGCCATCAGCTCCGGCTTGGTCCTCCGGGGCCTGAAGTCCTCATCCGGCAAGCGGCGACGCAGCCGGGCCACCTTGGGGGTACCGGGTTGAATGCAGGCTGGACAGGTACACGGCTGGACGCCGTGCGCGTCCGGCTTGTGCCGCCAGCCGATGCCCTGCGCCACGCTTCGGACTCGACGCACTTCGCCGGCCGAGATTGCACGGGGCACGAAGATCTCGAAGCCACGCGGATCGGCTGCCTCGCGCACTAGGGCAACGGCCCGCGCAGCCGGGCAGCGCTCTGGCTCCCGGTTGTACCGGCCGACCAGGACCGGCTCGTCGTCGGAAATGCGCAGGTCCACGGCGGCGAGCACGCCCGGGTGCCAGCGCCGCAGCTCGCGTACCCACTGATGGGTGAGCATGTAGGAGGTAAGCACCGGCATGCAGTAGACGCCCCGTTCACCGGCTCCGCCAAGACTGCGCGCGGCCACACCGGAACGGACAATCCGCCGCGCCCGGTCTTCGGGAGTGAGATGCACCAGGTTCGCCATTGCGGCGTAGCGTAGCCAAGCTCCCGCCGATCGCACCAGCGGATTCGCATCACCCCCACCGCACCACCACCTGCCCCGCAGGCAGGCGTCAGAAGGAAGATCGGTACAGCGGTTAGCGCTACAAACGATCTTGGCCCGAGGTCTGCCACGGCGGGGTAAATCGACACAGGATCGGCCCTGGCTTGCCTGACGCAGGGGTGCCCGAGTCGCTTGAGGAGTTCATGGGTGCGCGGGCGTGGATCCATGCCGAGGGCGCGGCGGCGTTGTGCGATCAAACCAGAGCGTGACTGCGGCGCGAGCGGGTGCCGCTGCCCGCACCGCGGCGGTGTCGAGGGCTTTCAGAACGTGAGCCTCCGCGGGCAATCGCTGGCGCCCGGCCGGCGTTCGGACCGGCCAGCGCCGCAGCAGAACGCTGACCTGCTGCTGCAGCGTCATCGCTGACGGGCCCTTGCGGCGAGCCGGCAGCGGCGGCGGTGGCGTCCAGGCGAGACCTGCTTGTTCGATGTGGCGCAGCATCCACGCCTGCCCGTCCGGGCCCGTCGTCTGCCAGGTCCAGCCCATCGGCCGCTGGGCCATCGCCTGCTCACGGCTGCTGGCAGGGGCTCCGAGGCGGGACGGCCGCCACGATCGGGGGCGGGCGATACCCGGCAGGTTGTGGCACAGGTCGGCCAGGAACCTGATGCGGTCCACATCCTCATCGGGGGAGCTGCCATCCGATCTGCGCCGGGCCCGGCCCGCCAGGAACCAGATCTCGGTGAATGCCCTGGCCGCCAGGAGCGCAGCTACCTCGCGATCGAGCCGGATGTCGCGGCGACTCATACCGCCGCCTCCTCGACACGCCCGTGACCGGCGCGTTCGAGGACTCGGTAGACCGCCGCAGCCAGAGCCTGGTCGAGGCCGGGTCGGGTGCGGTTGGTACCGGTGAGTCCCTCGTCGAGGCAGATCCGCTCACCGGGAACGCCGAGCGAAGCGAGGATCTCCCGTTGAGCGGTGAGATCCTGCAGGACGGTTGAACATCGGGCGTAGCCGATCAGTTCTGCCACCTATCGACCGTACCGTTCAGCACCCGGTCACCGGACAAATGCGCGGACCACCTGTCTGAGACGGCATTTCCGCAGGTCGGTTATCGCATGAAGCATCCGACGGCACACTGACCACTCAGCCGGGGGACATGCCACGGCCCCGCAGTGGCCGCCGCCGCCCGCTCACCGATCACCGCCAACTCCTCATCACCGAGACCTCCGCCGGACCCGCCCACTCAGACATCCCCCGGAATCAAGCTGTACACCGCCAGATCACCCCGGCCCGACCGCGTCCACGACGCATTACGCAACACACCCTCGAACCGGAAACCCGCCCGCTGCGCCACCCGCAACGACGCCACATTCCGCGTGTCCGCATGCAACGTCACCCGCAACATCCCCTGCGCCAACGCCCACCGGCCCACCACACCCGCCGCCTCCACCGCAAAACCATTACCCCGCGCCCACACCGCCGTCCAGTAATGAATCTCCGTCGTCATCGCCGACCAATCCGTACTGAACAACCCCACATGACACGCCAACCGGCCATGCTCCCGCGACACCCCGGCCCACCCGTCCACACCCCGCGCACACCACTCCCGCGCCAGCTCAAGACTGGCACCGGCGTACCGGAAACCGACCGGGGCGAACCGCAGAAAATCCCGATCGTTCCAGACGGCCTGCACCCCCGCCGCATCCCCGGCCTCAAACGGCCGCAACCGCAACCGCGAAGACTCCAACGGCACCCACGAGAACACGACCTCAACGACCCCGGAAGAACGACACAGCCTCCGCGAACGCCGCATCCGTCAACACCGGATCGTGCCGCGCCCCCACATCACGCATGAACGCATGCTCACCACCCTGGAAAACATGCAACTCCACGTCCTCCAGCCCCGCCGCATACAACGCACCCAGCGTCTGCAACCGCGCCTGCGCCGGCACATGCGGATCCGACGACCCGAACACCAGCATCAACCGGCCCCGAATCTCCCCGGCCCGCGCCAGCGAATCAGCGACATCCGCACCCAGCGCACCATTGTGCAAACCCGTCGGATAAAAACACACCGCCGCCGACACCCGCGCGTCCAACGCCGCCCGAAACGCCAGATGCCCCCCGATACAAAACCCGGTCACCAGCAACGACGACACATCCGCACGCCGCTGAAGATAATCCAGAACAGCCACCCGATCCGCATCGAACTGCGCCGCCGACATCGACGCCGCCCCCGCCAGACCCCGCGCCTTACCGGCATCGTCGAACTCCAGCGCCACCCCGGCCAACTCACCACGCGGATAAATCTCCGGCACACACACCACGAAACCCGCCGACGCCAGCCGCCGCGCCGACCGCAACGTCGACTCCGTCAGCTGAAAAATGTCCGAGTACAACAACACCCCGGCGAACACCCCGCCACCCGCCGGAGCCATCACCACCGCCCGGATGTCACCGATCCGGACCTCATCCTCCACCAGCTTCATGCCGCTCAACCTAACGCGGGGGAGCGGCACCCCGAATCAGCCCAGCTCCCGCAACACCCGGTTGGTGCGATTCGACTGGATCGCCGCCCGCTGCTGCTCCGCCGTCACCTCGATGTAATTCTGCGACGTCGCCAGCGACGCATGCCCCAACAGCCGCATGATCTCCGACGCATTCGCGCCGTCCTCCGCCAACCGCGTCGCAAACGTATGCCGCAACGCATGCAACTGCGCACCCCGCGGCACCCGATCACCGATCCCGGCCCGCCGGAAACACGACCGCACCAAATACTGCAAACCGCCACGCTGCAACGGCGCACCATGCCGATCCACCAGCAACGGATCCGCCTTACCGACCCGGCCGAACCGCACCCGCCGGCTCGCCACATAACGCTCCACCGCGGCATCCAAGCCACCGTCGATCGGCACCACCCGCGGCCGCCCACCCTTACCGGCAACCTCAACCCGCCGCTCACCGTCACGACCCGACACCGAACCGACCCGCAGACCCAGCAACTCCGACAGCCGCAAACCCGCACACAACGCCAACGCCAGCACCAGCACGTCCCGCTCCGGCCACGGATCCCGCTGCCGCTCATCCGCCTGCGACACCACCCGCAACAACTGCTCCGGCGTGTCCTCACCCCGCAACGGCTTGGGGGAGTGCGCCACCATCCGCGGCTTGTCCACCGCCGACATCGGATTCCCCGCGACAACACCCTCCGTCACCAGAAACGTGAAGAACGCATTCCACGACGACCACGCCCGCGCCACCGACGCCGGCGCCCGATCCGCCGCGAACCGCGCGAACGCCGCCCGCAACACGCGAGGGGAGAGGCCGGCAGGGGAGAGCGGCGCGGGCACGGCCTGCTGCAACACCAGGGTCAGATCACGCTGGTACGCCGCGAGGGTGTGCGCCGACGGCTTGCGGGTGGCCCGCGCTGCCAGGAACTCCTCGACGAGCTCGGCCAGCGGGGAAGCAGGCTCAGCGGCTGATTCGTGCTGCATAAGAGATATTATGCATGATATATCCGCATTCGTGCCTGGATGGACCTTAGCATGCCGCACAAGATGTTGAGTACCTTTCACCCGAATAAGGGCGCCGGCTGGGACCCTCCGGACCGAAGCGGGGAGGGCTTCCCGATCAACCCCTTAAGCACTAACAGACCGCTTCACCGCGCAGGGCAGCGGCCGGCTTGCGCTCAGAGCAGTTTTCGGTACGCCGTGAGCACCCCGGGGCAACGGCAAGCTTCAGGCGCGCCAGAACGGACGAAGCCGGCCTGCACGACGGGGCACACGTCCACGACGGGTTCGAACCGGGCACCGACCGGAGCCGCTCCAGCGGGCCCTCCACGAACGGCTTGTCGCGCGCGAAAGTCGGTTGTCCCGCATCTGAGCGCCCATCCGCGATCTTGCGCCTGTCCGGCTCGAACGGTTGTGCGAGCATCGCGGATTCGGTTGGTTGCGCGGCAGCCCTGCTGTGGGCGCCCGGCAGGAGATCTACCGACCGGAGCCGAGCCTCCCGGCGAGCTTGAGGGTGCGCGCACGGGACGCGGCGTGCGCGTGGGGTGGAGGATGCGGTTTCGGGGACCCCTCTCCGCGCTTTGGTTGACATAATGTAAATTATCGACCTGACATTTCAGGGCGGAGCCGGCCTGATAACAGGCCACGATCAGGCGCGCAGATCGGTGCCAGGCGGTGGGCCTGGCGGCAGGCGGCAAGCGCACGCCCGGCACGATGCGGCGCAGATCGCCGACGTGACGTGCCGAGGTCGCGTGCTGCCGCGTCGATCCGGTAGGCAGTTGTCCGTCCCGCATGCCGCACAACAGTTCGAACCGATCAGACCCTGACGGCGCCGCCGCGTAGCAAACCGGCCAGCTGCCACTGAGCGGCCACTTCCCCACCGAGCACGCGGTGGACCCGGCCGCGCGAACCGTGGATAGCCTGTTTCAGCAGGTCAGCGACTTGCGCAGCGGTTACCCGGAGCTTGCTCAGTTGCTGTTTTAGCAGGTCAGAGGCTTGCGGGCCGGAAGGCAGGCCCGCGCACGCGGCCGTCCCGGGCTTCTCGGTGGCTGTTTGGGCTGGTCTGGCGCTTGCGTACGGCCGGTGGGGTGAGGTCCTACGATGCGCCGGTGACTGGTGATGATCTTTCGTTGGCGCCGTTTCGCCTGGCGGACGGCGATGGCGGTGAGCAGGTGTTGTCCCTGTTCGACGGTGACATGGAGGAGGTTGAGGACGTCTTCGACGAGGCCGGCGCGGAGAGCAATGGTCATGGCTGGGAGGCGCTGGCCTGGTGGCTGACGCATACCGAGATGCCGGATCTCGCCGAGGTGATCTGGTTCGGTTCCGAGGGTGGCACGTTCGTGGCGGGTAGTGCCGATCGTGCGGCGCTGCGCCGGTTGGCGGAGCGCCTGCACGCCGCTTTTCATGATCGGTCGCTGCTGGCGGGGCTCGTCGCCGCGGCCGGGCTCGACTGACGGTCCGGCTCTGAGCCGGTTTGCGCCGGGCGGTGCGGGTGGGTCGGTGGGTGGGGTCACGGGGCGTCCGGGCGTACGGAAAGCGTGTTTTGATCTTGTGTTTGCCGTTCAGGGTGGTGGTGGACGGTCAGGTGCGGGGTCAGGGCGGTGAGGAAGTCGGGGGCGTCGAAGGCGGTGGCGGCGGAGGCTACGCCGCGGGTGTGGTGGGTGCGGCCGGTGAGGAGGCGCTCGGCGGCTTCGACGGCCAGTGGGGCGGTGACGGCGTAGATGTCGTGGCCGGTGGCGGTGATGCGGTGTTCGGTGGTGCCGGTGCGGATGCGGACGTCGACGGTGAAGGTTTCCGGGGTGCGGGGGCCGGCGTTGGCGAGGTCGGTGGCGGCGCTGGTGGTCATGTAGGTGGTGATGGTGGGTACGTGGAGGTGGGTGGGGATGGTGACGACGTCGGCCATGGTGAATTCGGCGAGGACTTTCTGGGGGCCCAGGGGTGCCGGGAAGGTCCAGTCGACGATGGGCAGGGCGTCGTCGTGGTGGCGCAGGCTGCCGGCGGTGTAGCGCAGGCGGCGGCCGCCGCGGCGCTGGGCGGAGACGGTGCCGGCGGCGAGGGTTCCCGGGGTGGGATGCCAGCTGGTGAGGCCGTAGGCGATTTGGATCTCGTCGGCGGTGGTGGCGCCGTCGAGGGCGGTGGTGGCGAGCAGGTCGCCGAGGCCGCCGAAGAAGGCCATGGCCGGGATGATCGGGGTGGGGCTGTCGGCGTATCGGGTGAAGGTGTCGAGGTTGGCTTCGATCTCGGCGGCGACGTCGAGGTAGGGGATGCCGGCGCGCTGGGCGGCTTCGATGAGGGGGCCGGCGGTGGTGGCGAAGGGGCCGGCGGTGTTGATGACGGCGGCGGCGTCGTGCAGGGCGCGGTCGAGGGCGGCGGGGTCGTCGGTGTTGGCTTGCCGGGGGTGCTCCCCCAGGGTTTGGAGTTGTGCCAGGTCGCGGCCGAGGAGCAGGGGTGTGTGGCCGCGGCGGCGGAGTTCGGTGGTGACGTGCCGGCCGGTGTGTCCGGTGGCGCCGTAGACGGCGATGTTCTCGGTCATGGGGTGATCGTGTCGTGGCGGGGGCGGCCGGGACAGTGTCGGGAACGACGTGGACCATACAATTTCCGACATGGGGTCGGTTGCGGTCGCTGCCACGGACGGGATGTTGCATTTCGAGCTGGCGCTGGCTTGTGAGGTGTTCGGTTCGCGGCCGGACGGGGTGTCGGTGCCCTGGTATGACGTGCGGGTGTGTGGCGGGTCGCCGGTGCGGCTGGGCCGGTTCGTGGTGGAGCCGGACTGTGGTCTCGGCGGCCTGGTGGGTGCCGGGACGGTGATCGTGCCGGGGGTGGCGGATGTGGACGCTGCTCCCCCGGCGGATCTGGTGGCGGCGGTGCGGGCGGCGCATGCGGCGGGGGCGCGGGTGGTGTCGTTGTGCACGGGCGCGTTCGTGCTGGCGGCGGCGGGTTTGCTGGACGGGTTGTCGGCGACGACGCATTGGGCGCACACGGGGCAGTTGGCGGCGCGGTTTCCGCGGGTGCGGGTGGATCCGGATGTGTTGTATGTCGACAACGGGCGGGTGCTGACGTCGGCGGGCAAGGCGGCGGCGATGGATCTGTGTCTGCACCTGGTCCGTCTTGATCATGGTCCGGCGGTCGCGAATGTGGTGGCGCGGCGTCTGGTGGTGCCGCCGCATCGCGATGGGGGGCAGGCGCAGTTCGTGATGACGCCGGTGCCGCAGCGGGCGGATCATCCGTTGTCGCCGTTGCTGGCGTGGGTGATGGGCCGGTTGGACGAGCCGTTGACGGTGGAGGATCTGGCGCGGCGGGCGAATCTGAGTTCGCGGCAGCTGGCCCGGCAGTTTCAGGCGGTGACCGGGACGACGCCGTTGCAGTGGTTGCTGGCGCAGCGGATCCGGCGGGCGCAGGAGTTGCTGGAGTCGAGTGACGACAGTGTGGAGGTGATCGCGGTGGCGGCCGGGATGGGGACGGCGACGACGTTGCGGCGGCATTTCCAGCGGACGGTGGGGGTGGCGCCGGATGCGTATCGGCGTACGTTCCGGGCCGGATGATCGTCGGTTCGGGTGGGCGGGGCGTGCGGTTGTTGTCGGTGGGTGCTGATAGAAAGGGGCCCTCTGATACAGGCGTACGAAGGTGGGGACGATGGTGGTGGCGGGTGTGGAGGCCCGTGGGTTGACCACGGAGGAGTTGGACGGGATCCGGGAGGCGGTGGCGGCGGGGCGTAAGCCGCGGGTGCAGTTCACCGAGTCGGCGGGGCAGATCGCGGGGCAGGTCGGGCAGGTGGTGGCGCTGGAGGATCCGGCGGTGTCCGAGGAGTGGGTGGTGGTCCGGTTCGGGCGTGACGAGTTGCCCTTCTCCCCCGGTGATCTGCGGGTCGCGCCGCGCGGGGCGGCCGCGCCGAAAAAGGTGGTGGCGCCCGAGCCGGAGCCGGAGCCGGTGTTGTCCGGGCCGGAGTTCCTGATCGACAAGCCGGTGGCGGCGAAACCGGCGCCGGTTCAGCGGAAGAGTGAGGACGAGCACGTGCAGGATGCGACTGCCCCGGCGCCGCGCAAGGCGGCCCGGCCGGTGAAGGCGAAGCCCGGTCCGTCGTTGACGGTGACGCTGGCCTACGGCGAGGGCGAGTGGACGGTCGGTGCCACTCAGGGGGCGAAGGCGCTGGCGAAGCCTTATGTGATCCGGCCGGCGGAGGCGTTGAAGATGGTGCAGCTGATCGACGTGCCGGGGGTGCAGGAGGCGGTGGAGCAGATCCTGTCGGCGGAGCGGGCGGAGGCGGAGCAGCAGGCGCAGCGGTTGCGGGCGGAGCTGGCCGAGATCGAGGCGCGGCTGGCGGAGCTGGGTGAGGCGGGGGCGCCGGCGTCGTGATCGGTGGGTCAGCTGGGTGCCGGCACCCAGCTGACCCGTGGGTGGTGGTGCCGTGGTCGCGGCGTCATCGAGCTTGCTCGGCCGGCGGGTGCCAGTCGCGCTGGAGCAGCCCGTACACCCAGGAGTTCGACACCTCGCCGTTCACGATGCAGTCTTCCCGCAGCGTTCCTTCGCGGACGAATCCGAGTTTTTCCAGCACGCGGGCGGAGGCGAGGTTGCGGGTGTCGGTCTCCGCCTGGACCCGGTTCAGGTTCAGTGTCGCGAAGGCCCAGTGCAGGACGGCGCGCGCGGTTTCGGTGGCGTAGCCGTGTCCCCATGCCGCGTCGTCGAAGCAGTAGCCCAGTGCTGCGCTGCGGTGGTCCGGATTCCACCGGGTCAGGCTGCACCAGCCGAGGAATGCCCCGTCGGAGAGGCGATCCACGGCCAGTCGTGCTCCGGTGCCGTCCTCTGCCATCCGGTGGCAGGCCGCGAGGAACCGGTCGGCGCGGGTGCGGTCGGTCCAGGCCGGTGCGTCCCAGTAGCGCAGGACGTGGGCGTTGCTGTGCAGGGCGAACAGGGCGCCGGTGTCCGCGTCGTGGAAGGGGCGCAGGCGCAGCCGGGCGGTGTGCAGTGTCGGGGTGGGCAGCGTCATGGCGTCGTCCTGGTCACCGGCGGGGTTACTGGGCGGCGATGGTGCCGGTGGACAGCAGCAGGATGAGCAGGGATCCCAGGGCGATGCGGTAGAAGATGAAGATGCTGTAGGAATGTTTGGCGACGTATTTGAGCAGCCAGTTCACCGCGAAGTAGGCGACGACGAAGCTGACGGCGGTGGCGACGATGGTGTTGAGCCAGCCGACCCCGCCGGAGATGTTGTCGTATTCCTCGACGCCTTGCAGGATCGAGGCGCCGGTCAGGGCCGGGACGGACAGGAAGAACGAGAGTTTGGTGACGGTGACCCGGTCGAAGTCGCGCAGCAGGCCGGCGGACATGGTGGAGCCGGAGCGGGAGACGCCGGGGATCACGGCGAGGCACTGGACGATGCCGATGATCAGCGAGTCCTTCCAGGTGATGTCCTCCTCGTGCCGGACCTGGGTGGCGGCGTGGTCGGCGAAGGCCATCACCCCCGACCAGAGGATCAGGGCGATCGCGACGAACCAGAGGCTGCGCAGGGTGGTCTCGATGGCGTCCTTGAAGGTGAGCCCGGCGATGACGATCGGGATCGAGCCGAGGATGACCGCGACGGCGAACCGGAAGTCCTGGGTGGTGCGGGCTTCTGCGCTGGTCAGGCCTTTGAAGAAGGCCGGGACGATGCGCAGGATGTCTTTCATCAGGAAGATGATGGTGGCCAGGACCGCACCGGACTGGATGATCACCGTGAAGGCGGTGATGTCCGGGTCGTCGAGGCCGAATCCCATCAGTTTTTCCATGATGGTCAGGTGTCCGGTGCTGGAGACCGGGAGGAACTCGGTGATGCCCTCCACGGCACCGAGCAGAATTGCCTGGAAGATGTTCAAACCCTTGTCCCGCCCTTTGTAGCTGTGCCTGACCGGGTCCGAGCATAGGGGGACGGATCAGGCGGACCGACGGCGGTCCCGGGCCGCGGCGATCGTGTACGCGGGGTCACGGTCCAGGTTGTGCCGGTCACGGTCGTAGCGGCGGGTGGTGCGCGGGTCGGCGTGTCCCATGGCGTCCTGGACGTCTTCGAGGGGGACGCCTTCGGCGCGGGCGGTGGTGGCGAACGCGTGGCGCAGCGAGTGGGGTGACAGTTTCTCGGCGCCGGGGATGCCGGCGTGCTGGGCGAGGCGGCGGACCAGGCGGAACACGGCGTGCCGGTCGATGCGGGCGCCGGTGGCGGTGGTGAACAGCGGCCCGTCGTGGGCGCCGCGTACCCGCAGGTAGTCGTCGAGGGTGGCGGCGGCGGCCGGGGTGAGGACCCGGCGGCGGGGGCGGCCGCCCTTGCCGGTGAACCGGACGGTGCGGTGCCCGCGTTCCCAGCCGATGTCGCTCAGGTCGAGGCCGACCAGCTCCCCCACGCGCAGGCCGAGGTCGGCGAGCAGGGTGAGCACGGCGCGGTGCCGGACGGCGGCGGGGCCGTCCTGCCGGTCGGCGGCGGCCAGGATCGCGTCGACCTCGCCGGGGGTCAGGCCGACGGTGGCGGAGTGGTCGCGGTCGACGTAGGGCCGGTCGGCGCCGCCGACCGGGTTGGCCGGGCAGGCGCCGAGTTTGACCAGGAACGCGTACCAGGAGGACAGGCCGGACAGTTTGCGGGCCACGGTCGCGGCGGCCATCGGGCGGGCTTCCAGGCCGCGGGCGTACGCGTTGACGTCCAGGAACGACGCGGCGAGGGGGTCGAGTCCCCGTGCGGTGCACCAGTCGAGCCAGGAGGTGACGTCGCGCCGGTACGCGTCGCGGGTGTGCTCGGACAGCCGCCGGTTGGCCAGCCACGCCTCGGTGAACTGGGTGGCCGACGCGGTGACGTGGGGCAGCAGCGACATGCCTGTCATGCTCTCAGCTTTCGATCACCGTGCCGTCCGCGACATGCCAGTGCCGGGTGGGCCCGACGGCGTCGGCGAAGTACCGGTCGTGCGAGACGATCAGCAGGGTGCCCCGGTAGCGGCGCAGTGCCTCCTCGACGACGTCGAGGGCGGCGAAGTCGAGGAAGTTGGTCGGCTCGTCGAGCAGCAGCACCCGGGCCGGGCTGTTGACCAGGACAGCGAGCAGCAGCCGGCGCAGTTCCCCGGCGGACAGGTCGCGCAGCCGGGTGGTCCACTGCTCGGGGTCGAACTGGTGACCGGTGAGCAGGCGTTCGGCGTCGTCGGCGTAGACCGGCACCTGGGAGCGGAAGTAGTCGAGGACGGTGATGTCGGTGCGCAGGTGGTCGGTGGTCTGCGGGAGGACGGCGACCTCGGGGTGGGTGCCGGCGATCGCGTGCAGCAGGGTGGTCTTGCCGGCGCCGTTGCGGCCGGTGATGACGATCCGGTCGCCGCGGGTGACGTCCAGGTCGACGTGGTCGAGCAGGGTCCGGCCGGGGTGGGTGACGGTCAGGTCGCGGACCTTGAGCACGATCTCGCCGGGGTCGCCGTCGTCGTCGGGGAAGGCCAGGGTCAGGGGTGGGCGGCGGCGGGGTTCGGCGATCCAGCGGACGGAGGCCATCTGGCGGCGCAGCCGGCGTTCGCGGACCTTGGCCTTGCGGGCCACGAGGCGGGCGACGCGGCGCAGGTGGGGTGCCTCGGCGCCGGAGCGGACGGTGTTCTCCACGCCGCGGGCGTACCCCTTGGTCTTCTCGATGTCGGCTTCCCAGCGGGCCCGGTCCTTCTCCTGGGCCTCGTAGTCGAGCAGCAGCCGCTGCCAGCGGCGTTGTTTCTCGTCGCGGTAGGCGGTGTAGCCGCCGCCGGGATAGTCCTGTGGCTGCTCGTCGATCCCGTCGAGTTCGATGATGCGGGTGACGACCGCGTCGAGGAAGGCCCGGTCGTGGCTGACGGTCAGCACCCCGCCGGGGAACTCGTGCAGCCAGTCGCGCAGCCAGGCGGCGCCGTCGGCGTCGAGGTGGTTGGTGGGTTCGTCGAGCAGCAGCAGGTCGGGGCTGCTCAGCAGGGCGCGGGCGAGCATCAGCCGGGCCTGTTCGCCGCCGGAGATCCGGGCCAGGGGCAGGGTGTCGTCGAGGTGGTCGATGTCGAGGCGCTGGCGGATCTCGGTGAGCCGGGTCTCGGCGGTCCAGCCTTCCAGGGCGGTCCAGCGTTCCTGGGCGGTGGCGTAGGCGTCGAGCACGTCGTCGCCGGCGGCGAGCCGGGTCTCCAGCTCGCGCATGGCCGCGGTGGCCTCGGCGAGTTCGCCGAGGCCACCGGCCAGGAAGGCGCCGACGGTGCCGTGCGGGTCGCTGACCTGCTGGGTGACGTAGGCGATCGTGGTGCCCGGGGCGCGCACGACGGCGCCGTGGGTGGGTGCGAGTTCGCCGGCGAGCACGCGCAGCAGGGTGGTCTTGCCGGCGCCGTTGGGGCCGACGATCCCGATCCGGTCGCCGTCGCGCACGACGAGGTCGAGGCCGGCGAAGAGCAGGTCGCCGTCGTGGGCGCGGGCGAGCGAGGTGGCTTTGAGGTGTGCGGGCATGGGCGAGCCTTCCGAGCAGCGGGTCCGACGGATGTCACGGGTGTCGGGGTTGCTCTCACATCGGCTGCTCGTGCTCCTCGCGCTCGGGGAAGGCCGGCTCGGGCCCGGGTCCGCGGCTCACTCTGCCCCGCGGTCCGCTCGCCCGCAACCGGATTCTTTTTCGGTACGCCCGCGGCGTTCAGCCCGCGGTCAGGGCTTTGCCGAGGCGCCGCATGCCCTCGCGGATGACGGCCGGCGTGGCGGCGGTGAACGACAGCCGCAGCGTGGCCGGGTCCGGGTCGGCGGCGTAGAACGGGGCGCCCGGCACGAACGCCACGTCGTGCTCGAGTGCCACCGGCAGCAGCTGTGCCGTGTCGGCGCCGCCGGGCAGCCGGACCCAGACGAACATGCCGCCGTCCGGGTCGGTCCACGTCGCACCGTCCGGCATGATCTCCGGCAGGGCGGCGAGCATGGTGTCGCGGCGTTCGCGGTAGGCGTCGCGCAGCCGGTCGATGTGCGCGTCCAGGTCGGTGGCGTCGAGGTAGGCGGCCGCGGCGGCCTGGTCGATGGTGGAGGTGTGCAGGTCGGCGGCCTGTTTGGCGACGATCAGCGCGGCGCGCAGCGGGGCGGGGGCGCGCAGCCAGCCCAGCCGCAGCCCGGGTGCGCCGATCTTGGAGAGGCTGCCGAGGTGGATGACCCGGTCGCCGGCGGCGGCCATCGGGGTCAGGTGCTCGCCGCGGTAGCGCAGCTCGCCGTACGGGTCGTCCTCGACGATCCAGACACCGTGGCGCTGGGCGAGGGCGACGATCGCGGCCCGGCGGTGCGCGTCGAGGGTGCGGCCGGTCGGGTTGGCGAACGTCGGCACCAGGTACAGCAGGGTGGGTCGTTCGCGGGTGAAGACGCGGGCGAGGGTGTCCGGGTCGTCGGGGGTGACCGGGACGATGCGGGCGCCGGCCATGCCGAAGCACTGCAACGCGGCCAGGTAGGTGGGCTGGTCGACGGCGACGACCGCGCCGGGGTCGAGCAGGGCGGCCGCGACCAGGGTGAGGGCCTGCTGCGACCCGGTCGTGATCAGCAGCTGGTCGGCGGCGGTGGGCAGGCCGCGGGCGGTCATCCGGGCGGCGGCCGCGGCCCGCAGCCGCGGGTCGCCCTCGGTGGGCGCGTACTGCAGGTGGCGGCGGGCGTGCGGGCCGGACAGCGCGGTGTCGAACGCGGTCCGCCAGTTGGCGAGGTCGAACAGTTCCGGGGCCGGCAGGCCGCCGGCGAACGAGATGACGTCGGGGCGGTCGATCAGGGCGAGCAGGTCGCGCACGGGTGAGCTGACCACGGCGGCGAGGCGCTGGCTGGGCATGACGGCAGGTCCGTTTCCGGTGGGGTGTGCGTGGTGCCCACGGTGTCCGGACGGTCGTGCCATCGTCGCGTGCGGCAGGAAGGGCCCTGGTCGGGGCGCACGGCCAGCCTAACGCCGGTTAAGCCGGCGATTGGACCCGGAATTGGTTTGCCCTGCAATCCAACTCGGCGGGGCCGCGTCCGGCGGCGGAGTTTGACAAGCTTCGGTGGTCGGCACCTGACAGGAGAGGACCCACGGCGATGGCGAAGCTCATCTCGACCCTGTTCATCTCGGCGGACGGGGTGGCCGAGATCGACCCGGACTGGCACTTCCCGTACTTCGACGAGAACATGGGCCGGGCGGTCAGTGAGGACTACGAGGCCGCCGACGTGCTGCTGATCGGCCGTGACACCTATGACAGCTTCGCCGGGGCGTGGCCGCAGCGGGAGGCCGCCGGCGGCCAGGACGCGCCGTTCGCCAAGCAGCTCGGCGACATGCGCAAGGTGGTGGTGTCGCGGCAGCAGCCGGCGTTCACCTGGCGCAACTCGGAACTGCTGGACGGGGATCTGGTGGCCGGGGTGGCGGCGCTCAAGGACAGCGACGGTGTCGGCGGCATCCTGATCCCGGGGTCGATCTCGGTGGTGCAGCAGCTTCTCGCCGCCGGGCTGATCGACGAGCTGCGGCTGCTGGTGCACCCGGTCGCGGCGCGCAAGGGCCGGCGGCTGTTCGACGACGGCGCGCAGCCGTACCACCTGAAGGTGGCGCTGACCGAGGTGTACCCGACCGGTGTCATCCGGGTGATCTACACGCCGTCAGCGGCGCCGGGCGCGGCCGGCTACGACGACGCCAAGGGGCAGGTGCACGCGGCGGGCTGACCGGGTCCGTGGGGCGGGGTTGCCGGGGCAACCCCGCCGCGGATCCGGGGCGTCATGCGGCGGCGGCCAGGCGCATGCCCTGGGCGTCGGTGACGCTCAGCCGGGTGCTCATGGTGCTGCGGGCGGCGATCTGCGCGGCGTACGCGGCGCGGCGGCGGGTGACGCAGCCGTCCTTGGCGACCGGGGCGGACACCTGCTCCATGTGGGTGGTCAGGCCGTCGCGCAGCAGCGCCAGGGCCTCGGTGCGCAGCTGCGAGACCCGTGACTCGGTCACGCCGAGCTCGGCGGCGACCTCGGACAGCGGGCGCTCCTGCAGGAACGAGGCCTCCACGACGAACCGCAGCCGCTCCGGCAGCACGGTGACCGCGTCGTGCAGGTAACCGAGGCGCTCGCGGTGCAGCAGCATCTCCTCCGGGTTCATCGACGAGTCGGTGACCATGTCCTCGGCGGCGCCGGCGGTGAAGCCCTGCAGCGACAGCACCGCGGCGCGCTGCACGTCGTCGTCGACGGTGCTCAGCTCGCCGACGGCGACACCGAGCAGCTCGGCGAGCTCGTCGGCGTTCGGGGTGCGGCCCAGCTGGGCGGTCAGCTCCTCGCGGGCGACCTCGGCGCGCCGGGCCCGGGCCCGCACCGAGCGGCTGGCCCAGTCCATGCTGCGCAGCTCGTCGAGCAGGGCGCCGCGGACCCGGACGGCGGCGAACCGGCCGAACGGGATGCCGCGGGTCGCGTCGTAGGCCTGGGCGGCGGTGACCAGGGCGGCGTAGCCGGCCGAGGCGAGATCGTCGCGGTGCACGTGCGGCGGCACCTTGAACAGCATCTCGCGGACCATGTGCCCGACCAGGGCCATGTTGTCGCGGATCAGCTGCTCCTGCTCGCGGGTGACCGACCGGGCGGCGGAGCCGGTGATGGTGCTGCTGGCGGTCGGCGAAGCGGTCGCGGTCATTTCGGTTCCCCCCGTGGTGTCGGTTGCAGGGGGAACTTTTCGCGGCCACGGGTGCAGCGGATGGTCGCTCTCGGTTGCCGGTTGGTTGCACTCCGAAATTCTTCTCAAGTACGGCGGACGGCGTCATAGCAGACTCCCAGGCCGCCCGTCCTGCCTTTGACGGGCGGCCTGGGCTGGTGACTCAGCCGAGCAGCCAGCCGTTGTCGACGGCCAGGCGCACGGCCTCGGCGCGGGTGCGGGCGCCGGTCTTGCCGATCGCCGACGACAGGTGGTTGCGCACCGTGCCGTCCGAGAGGCGCAGCTCGCGGGCGATGTCGGCGACCGTGCCGCCGTCGCGGGCGGCGCGCAGCACGTCGCTCTCGCGGTCGGTCAGCGGGGAGTCGCCGTGCGCCAGCGACTGCGCGGCCAGGGCCGGGTCGACCACCCGCAGGCCCTGGTGCACCCGGCGGACCGCGTCGGCCAGCTGCCGGGCCGGGGTGTCCTTGACGACGAAGCCGCTGGCCCCGGCCGCCATCGCCTGGCGCAGGTAGCCGGCCCGGCCGAACGTGGTCACCATCAGCACCTTGCACCGCGGCAGGGCCTCCTGCAGCAGCCGGGCCGCGGCGATCCCGTCCAGGCCGGGCATCTGCACGTCCAGCAGCGCCACGTCGACGTCGTGGGCGCGGGCCTGCTCGACGACCTCGTCGCCGCGGCCGACCTCGACCACCACCTTCAGGTCGGGCTCCAGGTCGAGCAGGGCCGCCATCGCGCCGCGGACCAGCGCCTGATCGTCGGCCAGCAACAGTTTGATCATGAGGGGACCTCCACTCGTACTCGGAAACCGGGCCGGTCCCCCCGCTGCCCGGCAGTCAATCGCGCACCCCGCTCGTCGGCCCGCCGGCGCAGCCCGGCCAGGCCCTGACCGCTGCCCGCGGCCAGCGCACCACCCTGCCCATCATCGAGGATCTCAACGCTGTCCGGGCTCAGCCGCACCTCGGCGTGCCGGGCCCGGCTGTGCCGCACGATGTTGGTGACCGCCTCCCGGATCGTCCAGGCGAACAGCTCCCGGTTACGGGTCGGCACGTCGTCGGCCGCGCCGGGCAGGTCGGCCTTGACGTTCGCCGCCGCCAGGGCGGCCTTGGCGGCGGCGATCTCGCCGGGCAGCGAGATGCCGCGCATGTTCAGCGCGGTCGCCCGCACGTCCGCCAGGGCGTCCCGGGCCAGCGACTCCAGGTCGGCCAGTTCGGCGCGGGCCCGGTCGAGGTCGACGTCGAGCAGCCGCTGGGCCAGCTCGGCCTTGACCGCGACCACGGTCAGCGAATGCCCGAGGATGTCGTGCAGGTCCCCGGCGATCCGGGACCGTTCGTCGGCCACGGCCAGCTCGGCGAGCTCGTTCTGCGCCTGGATCAGCCGGCCCTGCCGCTCGAACGCCAGCCGCATCCCCCAGGTGGCGGCCGCCGCCAGGACCACCGCGAGGGCGTACCCCTGACTGGTGGTGCGCCACTCGGGCACCACCCGGATGGCGACCTCGACCGCGATCGCGATGGTGACCGCCACGGCCAGCCCGGCCCGCAGCCGCAGGCCCATCACCGCGGTGGCCGCGATGTAGACCGCGCAGGTCAGCACGTGCTGCCCGGCGGCCGGCAGCTGCAGCACCGCGAACGCCAGCATGACCAGCAGGCCGATCCCGATGTGCAGCTGCGACGGCGGGTAGCCCAGGCCGTTGCGGGGCCGGCGCATCGTGCTGACCAGCAGCACGTAGGTGATCGCGAACAGCGCCAGGGCGGCCAGGCCGACGTCGCGCCACATCCCGGCCGGATGCTTGAGCAGGGCGTTGAGGTTCTCCCCCAGGTAGAACAGCCAGATCGCGGCGAACGCCCATCCGGCTCGCATGCCGATCCGGATGGGCGTGTCAGTGGTGGCCGGCGCCATGACAGGAACGGTACCGGCCGGTCAGACGCGGGCGGTGTCGCGGCGGAAGCGCCAGATCGCGCCGATGGCGAACACCGTGGTCCAGGCCAGCACGTTCAGGATCGCCTGCCACAGGTGCTCGCTGTGGGTCAGCGGGTAGCGGGCGATCTCGCCGACGCCGTACACCGGGGTGAACTTGGCGATCGCGGCGAACACGCTGCCGAACTGGTCGACCGGCACGAACAGGCCACCGGCGAACCCGAGGATGCCCAGCACCGGGCCGAGGATCTGCATCACGTTCTCGCTGGGCAGCAGGTAGCCCATGAACAGGCCGAACGCGGCGAAGACCAGGGCGCACACCCAGGACAGCACGGCGCAGGCGAGCCACGGGCCGGTGGTCAGCTCGGCGCCGGCCAGCATGCCGACGACGTTGACCACGACCACCGCCACCGCGCCGATCGCCATCGCGAGCACGAGTTTGATCGCGATGTAGGCGGCCGGTTTCAGCGGTGTCAGCCGCAGCTGCCGGCTCCAGCCGGCGGCCCGCTCGATGGAGACCATCGCGCCGCCCGAGGTGGTGGCCAGCATCGCGCCGTACACGGCCATGCTGACCATGATGTAGCCGCTCACGTTGCCGTTGGCGAGCTGCTCGTGCTTGTACTCCGAGCTGGTGCCGAAGATCAGGAAGAAGGCGGCCGGCATCACGAAGGTGAAGATGACGGTGCGCTTGTTGCGGATCAGCCGGCGGAACTCCAGGGCGAGCATGCCGAGGCTGAACCCGCCGAGTTTCGGCAGGTTGCGGGCCTGCGCAGGGGTGACGGTCGCGGTCATGCCGGTTGCTCCTCGTCGGCGGTGAGGGTCAGGAACGCGTCTTCGAGGTTCCGGGAGGTGATCTCCAGGTCCCGGGCGGCGGTGCGGGTGAGCAGGTAACGGGCGATCTCGTCGGTGTCACGCCCGTGCAGGTAGACGGTGTCGCCGCGGACCTCGGACGACTCGACGCCGGGCACCCGGGTCAGGTCGGCCAGTTCCGCCTCGGGCAGGGTGGCCCGCACGGTCCGGCCGGCGGACAGCGCCTTGACCTCGGCGGCGGTCCCGTCGGCGACGATCTTGCCGCGGCGCACCAGCACGATCCGGTCGGCGTACGCGTCGGCCTCCTCCAGGTAGTGGGTGGCGAAGATGACGGTCCGGCCGCCCTCGGCGTCCTCGCGGATCGCGTCCCAGAACTCGCGGCGCCCGCCGACGTCCATGCCGGTGGTCGGCTCGTCGAGGATCAGCAGCGCCGGGTCCGGCAGCAGCGCCATCGCGAACCGCAGCCGCTGCTGCTGCCCGCCGGAGCACTTGCCGACCAGGCGGTCGCCGATGTCGGCGATCCCGGCCCGCTTGAGGGCCACCTCGACCGCCGCGCGCGGCTTGCCGAACAGCGCGGCGGTCAGCCGGACGGTCTCGGCGACCGTGTAGTCCTTGAGCAGGCCGCCGGTCTGCATGACCGCCGAGACCAGGCCGAGCGCGACCGCCTCGTGCGGCGCCCGCCCGTACACCAGGGCGCTGCCTTCGGTGGGCTGCGACAGGCCCAGCAGCATGTCGACCGTGGTCGTCTTGCCGGCGCCGTTGGGCCCCAGCAGGGCTACCACCTCTCCGGGGCGGATGCGCAGGTCGATCCCGTTCACGGCGGTGACCGCGCCGAAACGTTTGACCACGCCGTCCAGGTTCACGGCCAGCTGCCCCGTACCGGAGGCCGTGAGATCGGGTGAAGCGGTGAGCGTCATGCGGACATCGTGCCGGGCGGGTCCCGGCCGTGTCCCCCGCCATGCGTCACGGATCGCCCATGACATCCGTCAGTATGTGCTTTGCCCGGCCGCGCCCATCGACGACACTTCGCGGATGGAACCGCTGCAGAGCGCCCTGATCGTCCCGATCCCGGAGGCCGAACCGGCCGTCGCCGACCTGCGGGCCCGCCTCGACCGGTCCGCCTCCTGGGGAGTGCCCGCGCACATCACGGTCACCTTCCCGTTCCTGCCGCCGGAGCAGCTGAGCGCCCGGGTCCTCGCCGCCGTGCGCCTGATCGCGGCCGGGGTGCCCCGGTTCTATCTGAGCCTGGACAAGCTGGGCTGGTTCGACGAGCGGGTGCTGTGGCTCTCGCCGGCGCCGGCCGACCCGTTCCGGGAGCTGACCAACCGGCTCGCGGTCCGGTTCCCGGCCGCCCAGCCGTACGGCGGCCAGTTCACCGAGGTGATCCCGCACTTGACCGTCGGGCACGACCAGCCGCCCGGCGTGCTGGCGCAGGCGGCCGCGCAGGTGGAGCCGCGGCTGCCGATCCGGGCCCGGGTCACGTCGCTGCGGCTGATCACCGGGCGGCGCGAGCCGGGCGACTCGTGGCAGACGCTGACCGACTTCCCGCTGGGCTGAGCCGGGCGGGCGTACCGGAAAGGTCAGCTGCCGGTGGTGTCGCGGTCCGGTTCCTGCGGGCCCGCGGCGACCACCTGTTCGACCGCGGCCTTGTCGAGGCCCAGACCGGTCAGCAGGCCGCCCTGCGACTCCTCCTCCAGCAGCGCGAGCAGGACGTGGCCGGTGCCGATGTCCTCGTGCGACAGGCGCAGCGCCTCGCGGAAGCTGAGCTCCAGGGCCTTGCGGGAGCGGGCGTCGTACGGGGTCAGGGTGGGCAGCTCGTCGACCCGCTCCGGCAACGCTGCGATCAGGCGTTCCCGGACGGCGCCGACGTCCAGGCCCTGCGCGAGCACCGCCTTGAGCGCCAGGCCGTCGCTCTGGTCGAGCAGGCCGAGCATCAGGTGCGCCGGGGTGATCTCGCCGTTGTGGTGCGCCTTCGCCTGGTTCATCGATGCGATGACGGCGGCGCGGGCGAGCGGGGTGAACCGGTTGAAGCCCTGCTGCATGTCGAGCTTGTCCTTGGCGACGAACCGTTTCTGCGCGGCCTGCTTGCTGACGCCCATGCTGCGGCCGATGTCGGTCCACGAGGCGCCGGAGCGGCGGGCCTGGTCGACGAAGTGGCCGATCAGGTGGTCGGCGAGCTCGCCGAGGTGGTCGCCGAGCAGGACCGCGTCGGAGAGCCGGTCCAGCGGGTCGTCGGGGCGGTTCTTCGTGATCGCGCTGATCAGGTCGTCGAGCCGGACCGGCGGAGTAATCTGCGTCATGCCGTCAACCATAGGTTGACGCTTCATCGTCGTCAACCTTGAGTTGACGATTTAGGGTGGGTGGCATGAGTCTGATCTTGCGGCCGTGGGACGACGGCGACGACGCCGTCAGTGACGTGCCGCCGGTCCGGGCGCCCGGGCGGCACACGTTCGCGGTGGTCCGCGGCGCCGAGGTGGTCGGCCGGGTGGTGCTGAAGATGCCCGAGGCCGAGGTCGGCTACTGGACCGCACCGCACGCGCGCCGGCAGGGGGTCGCGGCGTGGGCGCTGGACGCGCTGACCGGGTGGGCGTTCGCCCGGTTCCCGGTGCCGTCCCTGAGCCTGATCCACCAGGTCGACAACGCGGCGTCGTGCGCGGTGGCCCGCCGCGGCGGGTACGCGTTCGACCGCGAGCTGCCGCCCGGCGGGGGCTACCCCCTGCCCGGGCACCGGCACGTGCGGCATCGGGCAGGATGAGCGCCATGACGAGCAACCCGATCCGGCACATCACCGTCGACGCCCGCGACGCCGTCAAGGTCGCCACGTTCTGGGCGGCGGTGACCGGGTACGACCTGCACGACGAGTCCACCGCCGAGGAGGCGCTGCTGACCCCGCCGTACCCGGATGCGCCGGGCCTGCTGTTCATCGCGGTGCCGGAGGGCAAGACCGTCAAGAACCGGCTGCACCTGGACGTCCAGCCGCCGGCCGGCACCCGCGACGAGTTCGTCGAGCAGATGACGGCGGCCGGCGCGACGATCTTCGAGGACCACCGCAAGCCCGACGGCACCGGCTGGGTGACCATGCGCGACCCGGAGGGCAACGAGTTCTGTGTGGAGCGCAGCGCCGCCGAGCGCGCCGCGGACCCGGCACAGCCGTGACGCTCGGCAAGAACAACGACCCCGGTGATCGCGGCTTCTGAGCTGAGGGGACCGTGGCGGTTCAGGCGCGCAGCGTGTGGCTGGGTGGCCGGCCGTAGGCGGTGCGGTAGGCGGTGGCGAATCGGCTGGGGGTGGTGAAGCCCCACTTGTGGGTGACGGTGTCGCCGCGGGTGGGGTCGGCGGCTTGCAGGTCGCGGTGGGCGTGTTCCAGGCGTACCTGGCGCAGGTAGCCGGTGGGGGTGGTGTCGCGGTGGCGGGCGAACGCGGCCTGCAGGCCGCGGACGCCGATGCCGGCGGCCGCGGCGATGTCCTCGACGGTGATCGGCCGGTCGGCGTGCGCGTCGATGTAGGCGATCGCCCGGCGCACCACGGCCGGGGGTGTCTGGCCGGGGCCGGGCGTGTAGTCGAGGGTCATGGTGGTGTTCGGGAACACGCTCAGTGCCGCGGCCGCCGCGGTGTCCATCGCCGCGGCCAGCAGCAGCGCAGGCACCGTGGCCTGCGGGCCGGACAGCAGCCGGGTCAGGTAGGCGACGGTGGCCAGCCACTGCCGACCGGCGGCCGGCGACACGGCGGTCATCGCCTCGAACCGCAAGTCCGGTGCCGGCACACCGGCGCGTTCGGCGACCCGGGACGCCGCCGCGACCGGGAACTGGACGACCTGGTGCGTCATCCGGTCCATCAGCACCTGCAACCCGAGGCGGGCCGGGTAGAGCAAGGAGTCGCCGCGGGCCACGCGGGCATGCTCGCGCCCGGCGGTCACGTCGAACCGGCCGTCCAGCACGCTGACGATCAGCATGGTCATGAACGGCTCCGCGGTCATCGCCATGGTCGCGGCATAGGTGAGCTGGTCGACGGTCAGCGGGCCGGCGCGCGCCGACTGGGCGCGGAACACGAACCGGTCACCGCCGTCCACCACCCGGGGTTGGTGCTCGCCGTAGCGCTGCCGCATCATCTCGTGCACCTCGCCGAGATCGCGGGAGCGCACCGCTGACCGCTCGACAGGCACGGGCGCCGGTGTGGGTGTGATGGTGCCCCCTCGGGGCGTCGCACGACGCGAACATCGGAAGAAAATGGTACGGCTGACGGCCGCCGGTCCGCTAGGAGCCCTTGGCGGCTTCCCGCTTGCCGCGCTTGCCGAGCGGCACCTCGGACATGTCCACGGTCTGCGAGGTGATCTTCTTGTAGCCGTAGCCGCGCTCCTCCAGCCAGGCGACGGCCTTCATCTCCGCGCGGATCGCGGCCTGCGGGATCTCCTTCTCGTCGCTGACCCGCTCGGCGAAGCGGAAGGTGAAGAACGGGCGGGCGGCGATGTCGTAGGTCAGGTGCCCCCGCTCGGTGTACTGCACGGTCAGCAGGTCGTCGCCACCGTCGGCGGCCAGCTCGGCCCGCTGCTCGGCGCTCAGGTTGTCGAAGGATCCGCGGACGGTCACGCGAATCGTGCGGCTCTCGGTCATCGCGCCAGTATCGGCGCCCGCCCGCTCACTGACACCCGATTATCGCCGGCAGCTCGGACGGCGCGCGCAGGGTGACATCGGCCGGGGCGCCCGGGTCGTACATGTGACCCCAGGCCGCGGACGCGCTCAGGCTGCCGGCCGCCTTCGCCGACTGCAGATCCAGATGCGAGTCACCGATGAGGATCAGCTCCTGCGGCGTCGTGCCCAGGCGCCGCGCCGCCAGCAGCATGCCGTCCGGCGCCGGTTTCGGCCGCGCCACCAGGTCACCGCCGATGATCAGGTCCGGGGTCAGGCCCGCGGCGGCGAGCAGGATCCGCGCCGAGCGGGTGCTGGCGCCGGTGAACACGGCGAACGGCACCCCCTGGGCCCGCAGCACACCGAGCGTGTCGGCGATCCCGGGGTAGGCGGACACCGGCACCCCGTCGAGCTCGCGGTAGTAGACGTCGTGCTCGGCGGGCGACAGGTCGCGGCCGGTCAGGAAGCCGAGGATCACCTCCGGGGTGCCGCGCCAGTAGGCCGCGACCACGTCGTCGGCGTGCACCGGCGGGCCGCCGAGCGCGGCCACGGCCCGCACGAACGCGGCGGGCACCACCCGGGCCGAGTCGATCAGGGTGCCGTCCATGTCCCACACCGGCAGCATCAGGCCGCCAGGAACTCGTGCGCGCCGCGCAGCCGGGTGCGCAGCAGCTGTTTGGCGCGGTCCAGGACCAGGCGTACGTCGGTGGGACGGTGCAGCCCGAGCGCGGCCAGCGACGCCGCCGGGATCGCCGCCGGGTCGAGCTGCTCGCGGCGGGCGACCAGGACCCCCAGCTCGTAGCGGCTGACCGGGTCGGCGCCGGCCACGTTCAGCACGCCCGGGTAGTCGCCGGCGGCCAGTTCGAGCAGGGCGTCGGCCAGGTCGTCGACGTGCACCGGGGTGCGGACCTCGTCGGTGAACAGCGCCCCGGTGGCCCGGCCGGCGATCAGGTCCCGGGTGAGGACCTCGTGGGCGCCGTTGCCGTCGCCGAGGATCAGCGAGGTCCGCACGATCGCCGCGCCCGGGTCGATGGCCCGGACCGCGGTCTCGGCGGCGGCCTTGGCGGCGCCGTACCGGTAGACCGGGTCGGGCAGCGCGCTCTCGTCGTAGTGCACCTCGCGACCGGAGAAGATGGCGTCGCTGGAGACGTGCACCAGGCGGATGCCGCGGGCGGCCATTGCCAGGTGCGCGGCACCGTCGGCGGTGGACGGCCAGTCGTTGCGGTCGCGGCCGGAGGCGGTGTGCACGATCGCGTCCGGGCGGACCTCGTCCAGCACCCGGCGGATCCCGGCCGGGTCGCGGATGTCCAGGCGCACGGTGGCGGTGGGGGCGGGCTGGGAGACGTAGGTGCCGATCGGGTCCCAGCCGGCGGCCGTGGCGCGGGCGACGACCCGGCGTCCGAGCGAGCCACTGCCACCGGTGATCAGAAGACGTCGGGTCACAGGCCGCAGCCTATCGATCGGGCGCACCCGGGGTGCGCCGGCCGCCGCGAGCGTGACGGCGGGCCGATCGGGATCAGGTGGCGTGGCGCAGGGCGGCGTCGAGCGCCGCGGCGGAGGCGGGCAGCAGCGGCAGGCGTACCGAAGGGGTGGGAATGCGGCCCTGGGCGTGCAGGACGGCCTTGATCACAGCGGGGTTGGGCTCGGCGAACAGGGCCGCGGACAGCGGGGCGAGCGCGTGCCCCAGCTTGCGGGCGGCGCCGAGGTCACCGCTGTGCCAGGCCCGGGTCAGGGCCACGAACCGGTCGGTGGCCAGGTGCGCCGAGGCCAGGATGCCGCCGGCGGCGCCGAGCGCGAGCAGCGGGGACAGGAAGAGGTCGTCGCCGGACAGGAACGCGAACCCGGGCGGCGGGTCGGCGAGCAGCGCGATCGCGTCGGCGTCCAGGGCGCCGGTGGCGTACTTGATCCCGATCACCCGGTCGAGCCCGGCGATGCGGCGCAGCGTGCCCGCGTCCAGCGGCTGACCGGTGCGGTGCGGGACGTGGTAGACGACCAGCGGGACGGGGCTGCTCGCGGCCAGGGCGGTGAAGTGCGCGAGCACGCCGTCCGGGCCGGGCCGCACGAACGGCGGGACCAGGCTCAGCGCCGCGGTGACCCCCTCGCCGGGCGGGCCGATCAGCGGGGCCGCGTGCGCCGCGCAGACCCGGGCCAGCACGGCGACGACACCGTCGCGCTCGCCGGCGGTCAGCGCGGACGGCTCCCCCGTGGTGCCGAGCGCGACCAGGCCGGTCGCGCCGGCGTCGAGAACCTCGTGCGCCAGGCGTTCGAGGGCGGGGAACGCGACCGCCCCGGACTCGTCGAACGGGGTGATCATCGGGACGAAGACACCGGTCAGCTCCATGCGTTCCAGCCTGGCCACCGACGAGCATCAGGTCCAGTTCACGTTTCTGGTGGCAACCGTAAGCTGAGCTGATGCTGGATGTGCGGAAACTGCTGCTGCTCTGCGACCTGGACCGGCTGGGCACGATCGCGGCGGTCGCGCACGCGCGCTCCTACACGCCCAGCGCCGTCTCGCAGCAGCTGTCGGCCCTGGAGCGCGAGGCCGGGGTGGCGTTGCTGGAACGCACCGGGCGGCGGGTGGCGTTCACCGCGGCCGGGCAGGTCCTGGTCCGGCATGCGAGCCGGGTGCTGGGCGCGATGGAGGAGACCGAGGCGGCGCTCGCCGCGGTGCGGTCCGGTCCGGCCGGGCCGCTGCGGATCGGGGCGTTCCCCACGGCGGTGCGCACCCTGCTGCCGGCGGCGCTGGTCGGCCTGGGGCGGGAGCATCCGGCACTGGAGCTGATGGTGACCGAGTTGGATCCGGCGGACGTGCCGGCCGCGCTGCGCGAGCGACGCCTCGACGTGGGCCTGCTCAACGACTACGACGTGGCGCCCGGCGACGTCGACGCGGACCTGGACTCGGTGCCGCTGCTCGACGAGACGGTGTTCCTGGCGGTGCCGGCCGGGTCGGGGTGCGCGTCGCTCGCCGGGGCCGCGGACCAGCCGTGGATCGTGGCGAGTGCGGGGACACTGTGTCATGAGGTCACCCTGCGGGTCTGCGCCGCGCAGGGGTACACGCCGCGGGTGCGGCACTGCGCCGACGACTTCGCGACCGTGCTCGCGCTGGTCGGCGCGGGGCAAGGGGTGTCGCTGGTGCCCGAGCTCGCGGCGGCGGACCCGCCGCCGTCCGTGCGGCTGCTGCCGCTGCCGCTGCGCCGGCGGACCCGGATCGCCCACCGCCGGGGCGCCGCCGCCCATCCGGGCGTCGCCGCCCTGATCGCCGCGCTGACCGGCGGAGGGTGAGCATCGCCCTGTTTAGATGGTCACCGATGGTGACTCAGGAGGAACTGCCATGACGGCCCGCGTCCAGCGCACCCCCGATCAGTTCGCCGGCGACTTGTCGCAGCTGGCCGCTGTCGACTGGGCCACGATATGGGCCGGCGACGGCTGCACCGATGACCCTGCGCGGTGGGCCGCCCGCGCGGGCTGGCGGCTCACCCACATCGACGGTGACTTGAACCTCACCGTCACGCTCGCGTCCGGCGGCGAGGTGACACTGTTCCGCTACCACGGCGGCACCCGGTTCGACGGGGCGTCGGATGTGGTGTGGCAGCGATCGGCCACCCGTGCCGGCGAGAACCCCGCTGTGGTCGCCGATGTCCTCGCCGCGTGGCCGTCCTATCTCGCGGCCGCCGAGACCGCGCTCGGGCGCCCGGACCACACCGTGCACGACGGTGCCGGCGCCGGCCTGCCGGATCTGCCCTATTGGCCCGCTGATCCGGCGGCGCGTGCGGCCCAGCGCACCCCGGTGCGGGCCGCCGTCTGGTCGTGGCCCGCCCAGGGCGCCGTGGTCACCGTCCGCGTCAATCTCGCGGCGCGAACCGCCGGCACGCGAGGGCCGGGCTCCGCGTCGATCCGTTTCGTGATCTCTGAGCTGCCGGACCCGCAAGGGTCATCTCGCGCAATAACCTTTACGGGCGCGCGGTCCGGACGACCAGCTTGCGCAGCATCGCGGCGAGCTGGTCCTGTTCGGCCGGGGTGAGCAGGGCCAGCAGCGACAGCTCGGCGGCACTCTCGGCGTCGACGTGGCGCTCCCAGGCGGCCAGACCGGCCGGGGTCAGCCGGACCCGCACCCGCCGCCGATCGCCGTCGCCGGCGGCCCGGGTGATCAGACCCGCCTCCTCCAGCGGCCGCAGCCGGGCCGACAGCGCACCCCGGGTCAGCCCGAGCCGGTCCGCCAGCTCCGACGGGCTCTGCTCGAACGGCTCCCCGGCCCGCCGCAACATCAGCAACACCTTGAACTGCCACTGCTTGAGCCCGCTGGTGTCCAAGGTGCTGCGCCGCACCTGGGTCAGATGACGGCCGAGCAGCGCGAGCCGCCCGATGATCGCCTCCCGGACCGGATCGAACCCGGGCAGCTCCCGGGCCCACATCTCCACGTGGTCGTCGATGGCATCGCGCATCACGCCCTCCTCAAAGTAGTTTCCTTGTGGATAGTTTTTCGCATAACTACCGTCGGCGGGCATGACCGACCTCGATGACATCCTCGCCGCGGCCCGCGAACTCGCCTGGGCCGGACGGTGGCAGCGCGCCCTGTCCCTGCTGGACGCCATGGACACGTCTTTCCCGATCGCCCTGGCCGCGGCCGAGGTGGCCCTGGAATCGGACTGGTTCACCGGCACCGCCCTGGCCGCCGGGCGCCTGGCCGCCGCCGAACGGCTCGGCAAGGACTGGGACCTGGACTTCCTGCGGCTGCGGCACTCCTACTGGGACCTGCTGGACCTGGACGCGGGCTGGTCGCCCGGGCCGGCCGGCCGGGACCCGGGCCGGCTGGCGGACCTGCGGGAGCGGGCCGCCGAGCTGCACACCCGGGCGCCGGACGCGACCCGCGGCGGCTGGGCCCGGATGTATCAGGGCCTGATCTGCGACAACCTGCTGGACCGCAGGGACCTGGCGCCGGAGCACTACCGGGCGGCCCTGCACGCCGGCCAGGGCACCGACCCGCGGCTGGAACGCGAGGCGCTGCGCCACCTCGGCGACCACGACCGGGACGCCGGCGACCTGGACGCGGCATCCGCCCGCTGGGCCCGGGCGACCGAGCTGAGCAGCCGGGCCCGGATGCTGCCCGGCCTGCTCACCCAGCAGATCCTGCTCGCGGTGCTGGCCCGCGACGGCGGCGACGAGGCGGGCGCGCGGATGCTGGCCCGGGAGGTCGCCCGCAGCGCCCAGGCACTCGGCATGACTCGCGTCCACCAGCAGGCCACCGCCTTCCTCGACGGCGCGCGCATCGCCTGACCGGGGGCGGGTGGGGCCGGTCACAGGGCGGGGGCGGATCTGCGGGCGTACCGGGAAGTGCCGGCCTTGGGATGATGCGACAGTGACTGTCGCGGATGTCTATGTGGAATTCGGGGCGCGCGAGGCGCGCGATGTCTCGCCGTCCTACGAGCGGCTCGCCTATCAGGTGGCGTCCGACCGCGAGCTGCTGGACCGGCTCGCCGGGCTGCCCGAGCCGAAACGGCAGCCGAACCTGCTGTTCGCGGTGGTGCGGCTGCTCGGCGGGCCGGTCACCGATCCGGCGGGTTTCCGGGCGTTCGCGCTCGAGCGGTGGGACGAGATCGCCGCGCAGATGCTGGTCCGGGCGACCCAGACCAACGAGGCCGGCCGGACCGCCGCCCTGCTGCCGGTCCTCGCGGCGCTCCCCCAGCCGCTCGCCCTGATCGACGTCGGCGCGTCCGCCGGGCTGTGCCTGTTCCCCGACCGGTACGCCTACCGCTACGGCGCCCGGACCGTCGGCGCCGGCCTGCCGCTGCTCGACTGCACCGCCACCGGATTCACCACGCCGACCCGGCTGCCGCGCGTCGTCTGGCGCGCCGGGCTCGACCTCAACCCGCTCGACGTGACCGATCCCGACGATGTCGCCTGGCTCGACGCGCTGATCTGGCCGGAGCACACCCACCGCCGCGAGCGGCTGCGCCAGGCCGTCGCGGTGGCCCGTGCCGACCCGCCGTACCTGGTCCGCGGCGACGCCGTCACCGACCTGCCGGCCCTGGCCGCGCAGGCCCCGGCCGGCGCCACCCTGGTCGTCTTCCACACGTCGATGGTCTACCAGCTGCCCGACCCGCAGGCGTTCGCCGACGTGGTGCGCTCCCTGCCGGCCCGCTGGGTGGCGGTCGAGGATCCGGCGCTGACCGGCGCCGCCCTGCCCGCGCCCCCGTCGGACGCGCTGTACAACGTGCTCAGCCTCGACGGCGTGCCCCTCGCGTGGGTCCGCGGGCACGGCCAGAGCGTCACCTGGTTCGCACAAGATTCACTGACGTAAACGTTCCGGGATTCCCGTACGTCGAGAATCTTCGATAGGTTTTGGGCCGACTGCTCTAACCCCATCGGAGGGAGTTCGACCGTGCGACGACTGCTAGTGGCCACCCTCGCCACAGCGTTGACGCTCGCCGGCACCGGCGTCGCGGCTCAGGCACACCCCAGGCTCGCGCCCAGCCCCGGCGGACCGGGAATCGGCGACAACTACTACCCGGACTACGGCAACAGCGGATACGACGTGTCGCATTACGACATCCGGCTGCGCTACACCCCGGCAACCGACAAACTCACCGGCACCACCACGATCCTGGCCACCGCCACCCAGGACCTGAGCCGGCTCAACCTCGATTTCGTCCTGGACGTCTCGTCGATCCAGGTCAACAACCGGCCGGCCACCTTCGCCCGGGAGGGCGACCACGAGCTGGTCGTCACCCCGGCCCGCACCGTGACCAAGGGCGGGGCGCTGACCATCGTGGTGCAGTACTCCGGCGTGCCGTCGACCAAGGTCGCCGCCGGGTTCACCGCCTGGGCCCGCACCACCGACGGCGCGCTCGCCGTCGGTGAGCCGGAGATCGCCTGGTGGTGGTACCCGAGCAACGACCACCCGGCGGACAAGGCCACCTTCGACGTGTCCGTGTCGGTGCCCACCGGCGTCGAGGCGATCAGCAACGGTGTGCAGCCGCGCCCGCCGGTGCAGGAGACCCTCGGCTACACCCGGTGGAGCTGGCGGTCGCTGAAACCGCAGGCCACCTACCTGACGTTCCTGACCATCGGGCAGTACGACATCACCCAGGACACCACCGCGGACGGCTCGCAGGTCTACAACGCGTACTCGCAGCTGCTCAGCCAGGACTTCCGGGACGCCGCGCAGGCCAGCGTGGAACGCACCGCGGAGATCACCGACTGGGAGTCCACGGTGTTCGGGCCGTTCCCGTTCGAGGCCCGCGGCGGCATCGTCGTGCCGCCGAACACGCTCAACTTCGCCCTGGAGAACCAGACCCGGCCGAACTACTCCTCCGGGTTCTTCCGCCGCGGCTCGAACACCTCGGTGATCGTGCACGAGAACGCCCACCAGTGGTTCGGTGACTCGATCTCGGTGCGCACCTGGCAGAACATCTGGCTCAACGAGGGCTTCGCCAGCTACGCCGAGTGGCTGTGGTCAGAGAAGAACAACGAGGGCACCGCCCAGGAGATCTTCGACTACCTGTACGCCACCTACCCGGACGACGCGGCGATCTGGACGACCGCGCCGGCCGACCCGGGTGTCGCGGAACTGTTCGGCGACGCCGTCTACGACCGGGGCGCGATGACGCTGCACCAGCTGCGGCTCGCGGTCGGCGACGACGCCTTCTTCGAGATCCTGCGCACGTGGACCGCCGAGCACAAGTACGGCAACGCCACCACGGAGCAGTTCACCGCGCTCGCCGAGAAGGTCTCCGGCAAGGACCTGGACGCGCTGTTCCAGGCGTGGCTGTACACCCCGGCCAAGCCGGTGGTCGCGGCGTCGCTGGCCCGGGCCGCGAAGACGGCGCCGGTGGCGCCGAAGTCGTGGGCCCAGATCAGCCAGACCCACGCCCTGCTCCAGGAGCACTGACCTGCGGGTGTGCCCTTTCCTCACGGTCCCGCGCGAGGAAAGGGCACACCCGTTTTCGGTACGCCCGGAGCAGGCTCGCAACCGCAGCACCTCGGCACCGCGTGAACCCGGTCGTGCCGCCGGCAACGGTTTTTGTCATACCCGCGGCCTAGGGTTCCGTTGTGTACTTCATTCAGCGCTGGCGTGAAGAGACGCCGCTCGGCAAGCGGGTGACCGCGGTCCCCGGCGTCACCGTTCTTGACTGGTTCCGGCAGGGCTGGCAGCAGGACGACCCGGAGAAATGGTTCGGTGATCAGCTCGACGGCGATCCGTACGGTCTCGAGTCGATCTTCGAGCGGGCGCGGGAGCACGATCTGCCCCGGCCCGAGACCATGGATCAGCTGCGGGAGCTGCTGGTCGAGCACCTGTGGGTGGAGTCCGACGACGACCCGCGGGTCGGCTGGCACACCGTGCGGGTGCGGACCAACGACGACGAGACCGACCTGGCCTATTACTTCGTCGACGACGAGACCGCGGTGGACTATCCGGAGACGTTCGCGTTCGCGTTGCACGACAGCTGGCCGCTGCCCGGCGACGCGGTCGACGCCGATTTCGCGTTCGACGTGCCGGTGCAGGCGGTGCCGGCCGCCGGGCCCGGTCCGGGGGCGGTGTTCTCGGTCCGGCTGAGTTTCGAGGATCGGGGCGGCGGGACCAATCTCGACCTCGACGGCGCGGTGATGTTCCCCGGGGTGACGTTGCCGGGGCTCGCCGCGCACTTGCAGGGCATCACGGACGCCGAGGCCGGCGGGTGGCCGCATGACGCCCAGATGCTGCGGGCGCTGGCCGGGCCCGGTGACCGGGAGATCGGTGCGGCGCTGGAGCGGTTCGCCCGGCTGGGGGGCTACGAGCCGGCGCCCTGGCGTCTCGCGCAGATGGCCGCGCACGCCGCGGCCCACCAGCGGGCGCTGGAGGTGCTGAGCGACGAGCCGCACCCGCGGACGCTGGTGCGGCGGGATCCGCACATCGTGCAGGTGGCCCGCTACATCGACGACTTCTGGGGTTATGACCAGTGGTTCCTGTTCGACTCGCACTGGGCGGCGGCGCATCCGCTGCTGGCCCGGTCCCTGCTGCGCTGGGCGGCCCACTGGGATCCCTGCGAGTACTGACGCCGGCGACCGGCGCGGGCACTCATGGCGGCCGTGCTCATGGGATCCCTGCGAGTACTGACGCCGGCGACCGGCGCGGGCACTTCATGGCGGCCGTGCTCAGCAGCCATGGGTGCCCGCCGGGACCGCGGCGTGCGGAGGCACTCCGGCTCTGCGGGGCCCGGTGCCGGGAAGGCCGGCTAATTGCCGGCGTCAGCCGGGTAGCGCCTGACCGCAGCGCGTGCTCTCCCCGGCGGGCGCGCTGTCGCCGATCGTGTGCATGGGTTCGGCGATCCACGGGCCGGCGTCGTCGGTCACCGCGAGGCTCAGGCATCGTTCCTGATGAGCAGGCAGGGGCGGCATCGCGTTCGCCGCGAACCAGCCGACCTCGACCGACTCGTCGTCGTTGACCCGGGCCTCGCCCTCGACCAGCCGGCAGCGCAGCCCGATGGCGAGCCAGTAGACCTGGTCGCCGTTGGGTGCGACGGACAGGTCCAGCGCCTCGACGCTGAGGAGCCGTTCCACCCGCACGCGGACACCCGTTTCCTCGAACACCTCACGCAGGGCACCGTCGGCCGGCTGCTCGCCGGGCTCCAGGCACCCGGTCGGGAGAGCCCACTCACCGCTGTCCGACCGGCGAACCAGCAGCACCCGGTCCCCCTCGTCGAGCACGACGGCGATCACGCCGCTCAACGGCAGCGGAGCGTGTCCGATCGTGGAGCGCAGGGCGACGACAAACTCGGGTACGGGCATGTGAGCCACCCTATGGGCAGCCCCTCCGCTGTTTGGGTTTGCGATGGTGCCTCCCGCGGCCGGTCGGCGAATATCAGGTGTGGCCGCCGCCGTCACGACCTACGCTCTCTACCGCTCAGCGGACCAGACGCCGCTCCCAGCGGGCGGTCGACGATCGGGGATGTCATGGCTTGTCGGCTGTTCGCCGTGTGCTTCGAGGCGCACCAACCGGTGCGCCTGGCGCAGTTCTGGGCCTGCCTGCTCGGACGGGACGTCGTCGCGGATGCCGGCGGAGCGCTGCTGCCCGGCGGGGACACCCAGCCCTGCCTGCGGTTCGTGGCGAGCCGCGCGCGGCGGACCGGGCAGGACCGTCGCCTGCACCTGCACCTGACCAGCTCGGGCCCCGCCGACCAGCGAGACGCGGTGGCGAAGGCGCTGCGACTCGGGGCCCGCCACCTCGACGTCGGGCAGCGCCCGGAGGAGGAGCACGTCGTCCTGGCCGACCCCGAGGACAACGAGTTCTGTGTGATCGAGCCGGGCAACACGTTCCTCGCCGGGTGCGGCTTTCTCGGGGAGGTCGCCTGCGACGGCACCCGTGAGGTCGGTCTGTTCTGGAGCGCGGCGCTGGGCTGGCCGCTGATCTGGGATCAGGACCAGGAAACCGCGATCCAGTCCCCGCACGGCGGTACCAAGATCGCGTGGGGAGGCCCGCCCGTGACACCGAAGCAACGGCCGAACCGGCAGCGTTTCGACCTCGTCCCGGCGGTTCCCGGTGAGCGACTGTCGGAGGTCGACCGGCTGGTGCCCCTCGGCGCCACCGAGCTGGAGGTCGCCGCGGACGGCACCGTCGTGCTGGCCGACCCCGATGGCAACGAGTTCCGCCTGCTGCCCTCCCGATGAGCCGGCGGGCCCACGCCGCCGCGCTCCGGTCCTCACGGGCCGGTCAGCCGGGGATCTCCGGTGCGGTCGGCGAGCAGGGACAGCGCCTCGGCGAGCAGGCCGGCTACCTCGTCCGTCTCCGGCGCGGTGGCCAGCGCGTCCACCAGGGGCTGCACCGCCCGGGGCTCGCCGAAGCCGGCCAGCGCCCGCAGGGCCTCCGCGCGCGTCACCGCGTCGTCGTCGCCGACCCGGGCGAGCAGGGCCTCGCGGACCTGCGCGGTGTCCCGCCCGGCCTGGTACAGCCCGAAACAGGACCAGTCGCGGACCCCGGCGTCCGGGTCCGCGGTCAACGCGACCAGGTACCGCAGCGCGTCGTCGTCGGCGCCGGCGAGCGGGGCCAGTGCGATGGCGACCGACCGTCGCACCTCGGCATCCGGATGCGTACGCCACGCGCCGAGGGTCGCGACCGCCCGCGGATCGGCGAGATGCCCGAAAGCGACGGCGATCGCCGCCCGCACCCCGGCGTCGGTCTCGGTCGCGGCAAGCTCGAGCAGCAGCGTGCCGGCCGGTGTCCGGAACGGGCGCTGCTCGCGGGGCACGGCGACGGCCGCGCCCTGCGCCGTGAGCGTGACCGCGCCCAGCTGGCCGAGGATGTCCGCGCCGAGCTCCCGCCGGACCGGGTCGGCGTCCGCGCACAGCGACCGGGCCGCCTCGAACGTCTCCCGGTCGCCGCGCAGGTGCAGGAACGCGGTGTACTCCGGCCGGCTGTCCGCGTCGACGGCGAGCGCCGCGGCCACGAGATCGGCGACCGGCAGGCCGCGCAGCAAGACCTCCCCGCCGTCGGTGACGAGGGTCGCGGCAGTCCAGCTCATAGTGATCGACGGTAGCGTGATTGAGGACCGAAACTGACCTGAGCGGTCCCTAGCGTGGCCGCATGACCAACAGCAACCCGGACCTTCGCCCGTTCCGTATCGACATCCCGCAGGCACAGCTCGACGATCTGGCCGCCCGGCTGGGCAACACCCGGTGGCCGGACGAACTGCCCGGGGTCGGCTGGAGCCGCGGAGTTCCCGTCGGATATCTGCGGGAGGTCGCCGACTACTGGCGCACCGGCTACGACTGGCGGGCCCAGGAGGCGGCCATCAACCACTACCCGCAGTACACGACCACCATCGACGGACAGGACCTGCACCTGCTGCACGTGCGCTCGCCCGAGCCCGGCGCCACGCCGCTGCTGCTGCTGCACGGCTGGCCGGGCTCGATCGTGGACTTCCTCGACGTCATCGGGCCGCTGTCCGCCGTCGGCTTCGATCTGGTGATCCCGTCGCTGCCGGGGTTCGGGTTCTCCACCCCGCTGGCCGGGCCGGGACTGAACGCGGACCGGATCGCCGGGATCCTCGCGGCGCTGATGGGCCGGCTCGGCTACGACCGGTACGGCGTGCACGGCTACGACTGGGGCGCGTGGATCGGCGCCCGGGTGGGCCGGCAGGACCCGGAGCGGGTTCTCGGCGTGCACCTGACCGCCCTGGTCACCGTCCCCGCCGGGGTGCCCGGGGAGATGGACGCTCTCAGCGCGGCCGACCGGCAGCGCTGGCAGCGCGTGCTCGACGCCAACGACGGCTACTTCCGGTGCAACAGCAAACGCCCGCAGACCGTCGGGTACGGGCTGACCGACTCCCCGGCCGGCCAGCTCGCCTGGATCGTCGAGAAGTTCAAGGAGGAGACCTACCCGGAGCAGGCCTTGCCGGAGGACAGCATCGACCGTGACCGGATCCTCACCGACGTGTCGATCTACTGGCTGACGGGCACCGCCGTCTCCTCCGCCCAGGTCTATTACGAGGAGATCTCCGCGACCGCGCCGGGCGTCACCGAGCGGGGAACCGTGCCCACCGGCGTGCTCGTGTCACGCCAGGACACCACGATCCGGGCGTGGGCCGAGCGGGAGCACCACGTCGTGCACTGGACCGAACTGGACAGCGGCGGGCATTTCCTGGCCATGGAGATGCCCGAGACGCTGGTCGGCGACGTGCGGACGTTCTTCGCGAAGCTGCGGTGAGCGTGCTGCGGGCGTACCGGAAACGGGTTTTCTAGAGGCGGACCGCGGCCAGCTGGGTGGCCTGGGCGACCAGCGCGCCCTTGCTGTCCCAGAGCAGCGCGGTCTCGTCCATCCGGCCGCTGGTCACCTCGGCCGCGCGCATCGTCATCCGCAGCGGGCCCGGCGCCGGCAGCCGCCGCAGGTACGCGGTGAGGCTGAGCGTCGGCGCCCACCCCGCGATGCCCAGCGTCAGCGACACCGGCGGTGTCGGGTCGAGGGCGACCAGCAGGCTCAGCGGATCCCAGTCCGCGCCGTCGGCCAGCCGCAGATGGCCGCTGACCAGGCCGTCGGTGGACGGCTGACCCATCGCGAAACTGAGACAGGCCGGGTCGAGGCGGTGCTCGACGACGTCGAGCAGGTGGACCGGGAACGCGGCGCCGGGCGGGTTCGACGGCAGGTGCAGGCACTCGTCCTCGGCCGGCAGGTCCGGGGCGGGCAGGCCGGACCACCACGGGGCCGCGTCGTCGAGCACACCCTGGGTGAGCAGGGACTCCGCGCACGGTTCGCCGTCCTGGGCGAGCCGTGCGCGGTACTGCGCGGCGCCGCGGCCGGCCCGCAGCAGCTCCACCGCGATCGTGGCCGGGCCCGGTTTCGGCGGCCGCAGGAACGTCGTGGTCATCGCGACCGGGTGCGGGTGGGTGCCGCCGGCCGCCGCGGCGACGGCCCGGGCCACGACCGCCATCAGGTAGCCACCGTGCAGCTTGTCGCCGACAGCCCACTGCGGATCCAGGTCGGCGCGGAACCCGCCGTCGGCCGGGTGGACGGCGGTCGCGTCGGTGAAGCTGTGCATCACGACACTTTAGAGCCGCTCGATGATCGTCGCGTTGGCGGTGCCGCCGGCCTCGCACATGGTTTGCAGGCCGTACCGGCCGCCGGTGCGCTCCAGCACGCCGAGCAGCGTGGTGGCCAGCCGGGCGCCGCTCGCGCCGAGCGGATGACCGATGGCGATCGCCCCGCCGTCGGCGTTGACCCGGGCCGGGTCGGCGCCGGTCTCGGCCAGCCAGGCCAGCACCACCGACGAGAACGCCTCGTTGACCTCGAACGCGTCGATGTCGGCCAGGCTCAGCCCGGCCCGGCGCAGGACCTTGGCGGTGGCCGGGATGATCCCGGTGAGCATGTGGATCGGGTCGTCGCCGGTGGCCACCGCGGTGTGGATCCGGGCGCGCGGGCGCCAGCCGTGGCGGGCCGCCGTCTCGCTCGTGGTGATCAGCAGGGCGGCGGCGCCGTCGTTGACCGGGCTGGAGTTGCCGGCGGTGACCTTCCAGTCGATCGGGCCGAACCGCTGCTCCCACTGGCCGGCGGCGAAGCTCGGGCGCAGGGACGCCATCGCCGCCGGGCTGGTCTGGGGGCGTACCGTCTCGTCGGTCTTGAGGTCGGTGAGCGGCGCGATCTGCGCCGCGAATCGGCCCTCGTCCCAGGCGCGCGCCGCGTTGGCGTGGCTGAGCAGGGCGAAGTCGTCGAGCTGGGTGCGCGACAGGCCCCACTTGCGGGCGATCAGCTCGGCGGCGACACCCTGCGGGATCAGGCCGCCGGGGTAACGGTCGGTGATCAGCGGGCCGCCGACGTCGGCGCGGACGCCGTCGACGCGGGTCTGGCTGCCGATCGGGACCCGGGACATGGATTCGGCGCCGGAGGCGATCACGATCTCGTACGCTCCGGAGATCACGCCCTGCGCGGCGAAGCTGAGCGCCTGCTGGCTGCTGCCGCACTGCCGGTCGATGGTCACGCCGGGCACCGACTCGGGCAGGCCCGCGGCGAGCGCGGCGAGCCGGGTGGCGTTGGCCGACTGCTCCCCGACCTGGCCGACGACCCCGCCGATCACGTCGTCGATGGTGGCCGGATCCAGGCCGGGCGTGCGCTCGAGCAGCGCGCGCAGGATGTGGGCGTGCAGGGTGACCGGGTGCACGCCGGCGTAGGCGCCGGTCGGTTTGCCCTTGGCCACCGGGGTGCGTACCGCGTCGACGATGACGGCGTCTCGCATGGTCTCCTCCTTGACGGACCGATCGGTCCGACACTAGCAAGGTGGCGGACCGAGCGGTCCGTTACTCTGGTCACCATGCCTCGCACGCCGGCCCCGGGAACCCGCGACACGATCCTGCGCGCCGCCAGCGGCCTGTTCTACCGCCACGGCGTCCGCGCCGTCGGGATGGCGCAGGTGATCGAGGCGGCCGGGTGCGGAAAGAATCTGCTGTACCGGCATTTCCCCAGCAAGGCGGACCTCGCCGCGGCCTATCTGAGCCTGGTCCGCGGCGAACGTGACCGGTCGATCACCAGGGCCCTGGACACCGCCGCCGATCCTGGCGAGCGCCTGGTCGCCCTGGTCACCGAGGTCGCCGAGCTCGTCCGGGATCCGCGGTACCGGGGGTGCGCGTTCCGCAACTATCTGACCGAGTTTCCCGGGGACGACGACGAGCCGGCGCGGATCGCGCGGGCGTATCTGGCCGACACCCGGGCCCAGGTCGACGACCTGGTCGCCGCGCTGGGCCGGCCGGGCACGCTCGCCGACCGGATCTGGCTGATCATCGGCGGGTTGCACGGCGGCGCGCCGGAGCAGGGACCGGTCGCGGTGGCCTGGGTCAGCGAGCTCGTCACCGCCTGAGCGTGGCGCCGGTTGTCGTACTGCCGACCCGGCCGACGCTGTCGCATCGTGCCGATGGTGAGTAACGTGGCCGCCGACTCGACGCATCGGCGGTAGTCGGCATGGCACCGGAACGAGAGCCGGGCGGTCTGCCCGATCTGCAACGCGCCGCCACCTACGCCGGCGTCGCGTTGACCGTATTCACGCTGCTGAAGGTCTACGCGGTGGCCTATTTCTCGGTGACCACGGCAGCAGCCCTGCTCACCACCGCCCCGATCAACGTGTTCCTCACGTCGATGGTGTCGGTCAGTTATCAGCTCTTCCCGCTGCTGGCGCTGGCACTGCTCGCCTACGCCGCCGAGGCGTGGCGGTCCAGCGGACTCTCCACCACGGTGATCTCGGCCCTCGGGGTGGCGGCGGTCGCGGTCTGCGTGTCGCCGTGGGTGTACCTCTGGCAGGTGACGCTGTTCGTTGTCGGCGTCAGGCTGAGCCTGTTCGTTCTCGTGCTGGCCAGCGACGCCGTGGCGACACTGCTGCAGCGACCGGCACGGTTCCGGCCCCGCGTCGCCGTGGCGGTGCGGCAAGCGGCAGCACGACAGTGGCGACGCCTCATCACCCTCCGGATGCTGCCGCCGACCTTGCTGATCGCCGTGCTGGCCATCCTGCTGCAGACGATGACGGATCTCTGGTTGCCGGCCGAGGTCGTCGTCTATGCGCAGGGGTCGCCCTGCGCCATGACGATCGCCGCGGACGTGATCCGGGCGCCTGGCTGCCGCCAGGTCGTCGGCCACGTGCTCAGTGACACGGGTCCGTGGACGAGCGTGGTGACCGCCGGCGACCGACGATTGCACCGCATCCCGACCGACGGGATTCGATATCGGGGGATCTGTCATCTGACCGGGGTCCAACTCTCCGGTGCCCGGCCGCTGCTCTGGGTCGTGGAACGGCGCCGGTACACGTCGCCGAACCTCTCCTGCGAGCGACTGTCCGCGACCGTGCAGGGCGCTGCGGTGGACCCCGGTTCACTTCCCTAGTCCGGTCGGCGCGCCGCTCCGGGCCCCAGCTCGCTGATCTCGTAGCCGTCCGGGTAGCTTTTGGCCTTCAGCCCGTCGGCGAACCGCGGCACCCGGCGTGGCCTGCCGACATGGCGCAGGGCCAGGGCCCGGCCGCGCAGCCCCAGATGCACCCCGGCCCGGATCGGCCAGGACGGGACCGGCACCCCGGTGGCGGCCCGCAACCGGTCGTCGTAGAGCGCGCTGAGCATCTTCTCGCCGAGCCCGCCCGGTTTGACGAGCAACGCCCGGGTGGCCCGCTCGATGGCGGCGGCCGCTTCGTTCGGCACCAGGTGCTCGGCGTCGTAGGCGTCGAACCACGACTCCAGCTCCGCCAGATCATCGGGGATCCCGGTCACCCGCATCCGCCGGCCGAGCTCGGCATAGAACCGGAACGTCGAGCGCCGCTCATGACAACACGGCCGGCGCCACGCGTACCGATCCAGCCAGCGCAGCGGGATCACCACACAACAGGCCAGCACGTACCGGTACTCCTCGGCCGGCATGTCCCGATACGGCCGGTGGATCTCGTTGATCCGGCGGATCGCGGCCCGGCTGCGCGGATGGTCCAGTCCGTTGAGGATCAGTTCGTACATCAGCAGGCCGGTGTCGTCGCGCCGTTTCTGGGTCCGCTCGGTCAGCTCCCCCGTGCCGGCCAGCACCGCCGCCACCGCCGGCGTCGAGAACGACCGGTTGAATCCCAGATTCAGCCCCACCTTCATGTCGAACGGGAACTCCACCAGCACCATCTGCCGATAGATGTCCTCGAATGCCACATCCGGGTCGAGCGCCTGGATCCGCCGCAGATTGTCGTACCGGTGCCGCATGGGTCACCACCTTAAACATCGCGTCGGATTCCCGACCCCGGCGGTGCCGTGCCGTCCCAGTGGATAAATAGCGGCTGATGTCCGGCGGGGTTCCTCACCCGGCAGATCTCTGGGACGCTGCTGGTGGTTCCCCGTCGCCGTGGTACTGCTGGGAGGTTGCCGCCCGTGGAGATATCCGGCTGGATGTGGACGGTCACCCTGGTCGGGCTCGTCGGACTCGTGCTGGTCGACCTGGCGATGGTCGGGCGCCGCCCGCACGAGCCGTCGCTGCGCGAATGCACCGCCTGGGTCACCGGCTACATCGTCCTGGCGCTGCTGTTCGCCGGCTTCCTCGGGCTGCACTCCGGCGGCGAGGCCGCCGGGCAGTACCTGGCCGGCTGGCTCACCGAGTACAGCCTCTCGGTCGACAACCTGTTCGTCTTCGTGATCATCATGTCGCGGTTCCGGATCGAGCGTCGCTTCCAGCAGAAGGTGCTGCTTGTCGGGATCATCCTGTCGCTGCTGCTGCGCGGCGCCTTCATCGCCCTCGGCGCCGCCGCGATCAGCCGCTTCACCTGGGTGTTCTACATCTTCGGCGGCTTCCTGATCTACACCGCGATCCGGATCTTCGGCTACGACAACGACGAGCCGGAGTACACCGAGAACCTGATCATCCGCTGGGCCCGGCGCGTGCTGCCGATGACCGGCACCTACCACGACGCCCGGCTGACCACCCGCGACGCCCGCGGCCGCCGCCGCCTCACCCCCCTGATCGTGGTCTTCATCGCCATCGGCACCACCGACGTGATCTTCGCCCTGGACTCGCTGCCGGCCATCTTCGGCCTCACCGACCAGCCATACCTGATCTTCACCGCGACCGTGTTCGCCATGATGGGCCTGCGCCAGCTGTACTTCCTGCTCGGCGGCCTGCTCGACCGCCTGGCCTACCTGTCGGCCGGGCTCGGCGTGGTCCTCGGCTTCATCGGCGTGAAACTGGTCCTGCAGGCCTTGTCCGAAAACAATCTGCCGTTTCTCAACGGCGGGCGGCCGGTCGGGTGGGCACCGCACATCAGCATCGGGGTGTCGCTGTCGGTGATCGCCGGGACGCTGGCGCTGACCGCGATCGCCTCCCTGATCAAAGCGAAGCTGTCCGCGTCCACCACGGTGCCGCACCGCTGACGGCCGGGCCCCCGGCGATCCGGACTCAGCGCTCTTTCTCAGGCGGGGCGAGGACGCAGAACTCGTTGCCTTCCGGATCGGCCAGGACCACCCAGGAGACGTCGTCGCCCTGCCCGACATCGGCGGGCGTGGCGCCGAGGCCGCGCAGCCGGGCCACCTGCGCCGCCTGGTCCTCACCGCGACCCGGCACCACGTCGAGATGCGCCCGGTTCCACCAGCGGCGCTCCCCGCGCACCCGCAGGAACTCCAGATACGGCCCGCTCGCCGTGGCCGCCCGCAGTCGCGCGTAGTCGTCGGTCACCTCGTGCGGGGTCCACCCCATCGCCGCACCCCAGAACCCCGCCATCGCCCGCGGGTCCGCACAGTCCACCACGATCGCCGCGATCGGCCCGGTGTCCCGGTAGACCTCCCGCGGCTCCAGCACACAGAACACGTTCCCCTCCGGGTCGGCCAGCACCGTCCACGGGACATCCCCCTGCCCGATGTCGGCGGGCTTCGCGCCGAGCCCGACGAGCCGCTCCACCAGCTCCTGCTGATGCTCGGCCGACCTGGTGGCAAGGTCGACGTGTACCCGGTATCCGACCGTCTCCGGGTCCGGCACCTTGATGACGTCGACACAGACCGGCGCGTCCGGCAGCGTCCAGTCGAAACCCACCGGCGCCACACTGGTCGCCCCGGGAACCGACCGGGCCACCCACCCGAGCGCCTGCGCCCAGAACCGCCCGAGCCCTGCGTCGTCGCCCGCCTTGACGTTCACCTGAACCAGCCGCAAACCCATGCCGTCCACCCTATGCAGCGGCCCTGCTAGGTTCCGCCCCGTGGACTGGTATTGCGTACGAGCCGTCTTCGCCTTCGACGGCGTCTACGAGGAGCGGATGACCCTCTGGCAGGCCGCCGACTTCACCGCCGCGATCACCCTGGCCGGGCAGGAAGCCTCGACCTACGCCGCCGAGCTTGACGGTGGTGAGTTCACCGGCCTGCTCCAGGCCTATGCGCTCGACGACCGACCCGGACACGGCGCCGAGGTCTTCTCCCTCATGCGCACGAGCCCTCTATCAACCGACGACTACCTCAGCACGTTCTTCGACACCGGTGCCGAGCGGCAGAATCCCGTCGACCCTGGGTCGCGGTAAGAAACGTGTCACCAGATCCAAACGGTGATGACCGTGACGTAGTCCGGCTACCGCTGAGCGGACGTGCTCACTCGGCTCCTTTCCGCCACGGAGCCTTTGGGTCGGCGAGCGTGTCGAGGATCAGCTGGCACCAGGTGAAGGCCGCGTTGACGGCCAGGTGTCCATGGCGGGCGCCCAACCCAGCGGGTGCGCTGGCCGGTCCGTGGCCGGTGCCGTAGCCGCGGTTGCGCAGTTCTGCCAGGCCGATGGCGATGCTGGAGACCGGTACTCGGTTGACCTGGTTGATGTCGCTCCAGTCCACCGCCTCCAGGTACTCCTGGGTGAGGGTTCGTCAGGAGCTGCTGTCCTGGCAGATGGAGTCCGGGTTGGGTGCGAACAGCTCGTCTTGGAACGCCGCGCCGACTTCGCCGAGCGTGCTGCCGAACGGGATGACGGCCAGGGCGAGCAGGCCACCGATGATGGAGAGGGTGGTGTAGCTGTGGCGCCGTGCTCTACCGGATCCGCAGCGTAGCTCAAACCCGTCGCGCTCGGGCCAGAGAAGCGTGGGGCCTGCCGGCAACCGACACAGTCGTGCGAGATCTGCTCCAGCCGGACGCATGAGCCGGAACGCCCAGCCTAGAGTGGGTCGCCGTGACACAGCAGCGAACGGGCATCCGCGTCGTGGTCCTCGGGGCCCGGGGCCGAGTCGGCAGCCAGATATGCCAGGCCATCCACGCCGCGGCGGACCTGCACCTGGTGGAGGACCTCGGCGACGCCGAGGTGGCCGTGGACTTCACCACCCCGGACGCGGTGATGGGCAATCTGCAGCGATGCATCGACCGCGGCGTCCACGTCGTCGTCGGTACGTCCGGGTTCGATGAGGCCCGCCTGGACCAGGTGCGGTCCTGGCTGGCTGACCGGTCAGGCCTGGGTGTCGTCGTCGCGCCGAACTTCGCTGTCGGAGCAGTGCTGATGACCGAGTTCGCCGAGCGGGCGGCCCGCTATTTCGACTCGGCGGAGATCGTCGAGATGCATCACCCGAACAAACTCGACGCCCCGAGCGGCACCGCCACCCACACCGCGGAGATGATCGCCGCCGGGCGGGCAGCAGCCGGCCGGGGCGCGATGCCTGACGCCACCCAGGACAAGACTGGTCCCGCGCGCGGCAGCGAGGTCTACGGTGTCCGCATCCACGCCGTCCGGGCTCGTGGCCTGCTCGCGCACCAGCAAGTGCTGTTCGGCAGCGCCGGGGAGACGTTGACGTTGCGGCATGACTCGCTGGACCGGTCGTCGTTCATCCCCGGCGTACTGCTCGCCGTACGCGCCGTCCCGGACCGCCCCGGTCTGACCGTCGGACTGGGCCCTCTGCTGAGTTGATCGACCGGATCACCGGCGGACCACCAGCCTGCCCGGGGCGGTGACATCTCATCCGGTCAGGGCAGGGCAGGCCTGCTGCAGTGCCTGCCACACCCGGTCGGGCGCCCGGAACCGCGGCCCGGACCGGTATCCCTCGGCTATGGCGCATGCCAGATCGAGCTCGCGGGCTGCCTCGGCAAGGGTGTCCGCGGGTATGGGCGCGTGCGCGCCGGGCAGGATGCTGAAGACCGGCCGGCGTGGGTCGAGGATGCCGTAGGCGATGCTCGAGTCGATCTGCCGATCACATCGGCACGGGTGTTCGGCCCGGATCAGTCCGCACCGGTCGGCGATGATGCCGCGCATGACGCCGCGGGCACGGGCCAGTCGCTGCCGGAACGCCGCGGGGCTGATCTCCAGAGCCTGGGCCCCGTCGACGTCGGCGAGACCGATCAGGTCGCCGAGCAGGTACGCCAGCCGCAGCGGCCGGGACAGCGCCAGCAGCATGCCGTAGGTGCAGGCCAGCCGGACCTCCCCGGCGAGCAGCCGGTACTCCGCCTCGTCGTGGTGCGTGAACGGCTCCGGCGCCAGGTTCCGGTCGATCCAGTCGGCGAACGGCTCAGGACCGGCGACGCTGACCTCCACGGGGCCCCGTACGGTGCGCAGCAGATGCCGGGACGCGATCGTGTACACCCAGGTGGTCAGCTTCGACCGGCCTTCGAACTCGGCTAGATGGGTGATGACCAGGATCAGGATCTCCTGGGTCGCATCAGCGGCGGCCTCCGGGTCGGAGCAGAACCGCAACGCCAGCCGGTAGACCAGGTCCTGCAGATTGCGGCACAGCTCCTCCAGCGCCCGGCCGTCACCGGTGACGGCCCGGCGGGCCAGACCCTCCAAGTCCGGCCCGCCGCCCTGCGGCACCGTCTCAGGAGACACGGTGGTCGCCCGCGAAGAGGATTTCGCCGTGCTCCATGGCGACGACCTCCTTGATGTACGCGAACGCGGCCCGGCACTCCGGCAGCTCGAAAATCACAGCGGCCGCCTCGTCGGCCTGCGCCCGGCTGGCCCACCGCACCACGTCCAGCCAGGTCCGCTCGTCCAGACGTACCAGATGCAAGGCCTCGAACCCCTCGAACCGGTCCCGCAGCGCCCTCAGCATGGCAGGACGCGCGTCCAGCATCGCATCCACGTCTTCAGGGTCCACGGTGAACCGGGCCAGCTCCATCGCCGTCATGATCGACTCCTTCCGCCGCCGGACGATCCGGTGACAGCAGATGAGAGATCATCAAAGCGCCTGCTGTGACATGTCATGGATGTGACCCCAGTCATAGAAGGTTCGTGACGGTGACGAAGAACGGCCGCCGGCGCCGCTGAATACCTGGGAGGGCCATGACGACGGCCAGGGTTCGCTGTTGCGTCGCCTGCCCGGGACCTGGCCGTGGTGGGCAGGGAGATCATGAGGCGCTGGTGTCCGTGCTGGGACGGGGGTGGGTTTCGTACATGCGCGTCCAGGCCAGCAGGCCGGAGGCGGCGGTGAGGGCGGCGACGACCCAGATGGCGGCGTGGATGCCGGCGAGGTCGGCGATGATCCCGGCGAGCAGGGCGCCGGCGGCGAAGCCGCCGTCGCGCCACAGCCGGTAGATCCCGACGGCCCGTGCCCGCCAGGCGGGGTGGGCGACGTCGCTGATCGAGGCGAGCAGGGTCGGGTACACCGCGGCGGTGCCGGCGCCGAGCAGCACGGCCGCGCCGGCCCAGGCGGTGAAGCCGTCGGCGAGCGCGATCACGGCGAGGGCGGCGGCTTGGGCAAGCATGCCGGCGACGATGAAGGGTTTGCGGCCGTAGCGGTCGGACGCCGGGCCGGTGGCGAGTTGCCCGAGGCCCCACACAGCCGGGTAGAGGGCGGCCAGGGCGCCGATCTGGGTCAGCGACAGCCCGGCAGCGGCGAACAGGATCGGGAACAGGCCCCAGGCCAGGCCGTCGTTGAGGTTGTTGACCATGCCGGCTTGGCTGGCGGAGGACAGGGCCGGTTCGCGCCAGCCGGCCAGGGCGAACACCTGCCCGGTCGACAGCTGACCGCTGTGCGGGCCGGCGGTGTGGGTGGCGGCTTCGTGTCGGGCGTGGCCGCGCGTCTCGCGGACGAGCACGGCCGACAGGCCGAGGCCGAGGGCGATGTAGGTGGCGGTGAGCAGGAACGGCGCCGGGCGCAGCCCGTAGGCCGCGGCGAGGGCGCCGGTGGCCATCGCGGTCGCGGCGACGGCGAGGTAGCCGGCGGCTTCGTTCAAGCCCATCGCGAGGCCGCGGCGGTGCGGGCCGGCGAGGTCGATCTTCATGATGACGGTGGTGGACCAGGCCAGCCCTTGGTTGATGCCGAGCAGCACGTTCGCCGCGACGATCCAGCCCCAGTTCGGTGCCCAGATCAGCATGGCCGGGATCGGGATCGCGACCGCCCAGCCGGCGAGCAGGACCGGTTTGCGTCCGTACTTGTCGGAGAGGGTGCCGGCGAAGAAGTTGGTGGCGGCCTTGCTGACGCCGAACGCGAGGATGTAGGTCAGTCCGGCGGTGTAGGCGGCCAGGGCGAACTCGCGGTCGGCGAGCAGCGGCAGCACGGTGCGTTCGGAGCCGAGGACACCGCCGACGAGGGCGTTGACCACGACCAGCAGGCTGAACTGGGCGGCGTTGACCGCCAGGCCCAGCCGGGGCGTCGTGCCGGTGGTGGTCATGAGCCCTCCCGCAGGCGGCGGCCGGTTGCGGTGGCCCAGTCGTCGGGCCCGCCGGTCAGCACGGCCAGGTCGCGGCGGCCGGTGCGCGCGAGCAGGGTGGCGGCGGTCATGGCCCGTTCGCCGTGCCCGCACATCACCACCGCGGGCCCGGCCGGCACCGGGTTGCCGGTGGTAGGCAGCCGGCCGAGCTCGACGTGGACGGCGCCGGGCAGGTGCCCCCCGCCGTATTCGTTCGCCTGCCGGACGTCGAGCACCGGTGTGTCGATCTGATCAGGGCGGACCAGGCGGGTGGTGGTGAGCGCACCGGTCCAGGCGTTCATGCCGCCGGCGAGTTCCCCGGCCAGGCGCTCGAAGCCGATGTTCAGCGCAGGCCACAGGATGTCGGCCGGGTCCTGGTCGGGGTTGCGCACGATCGCCACCGGGGTCTCGGGGCTGACGAGCCAGCCGAGCCAGGTGGCGAACTGTGCGCGCAGCGGGATCGCGATCGCGCCGGGGATGTGCCCGGCGGCGACGTCGGTGACCGGCCGCACGTCCACGATCACCGCCCCGTCGGTGAGCAGCCGGCGCACCTGGCCCGCGGACAGCTGCGGCAGGGCCGGCGTGGTGTCGATGACGGCGGGGCCACGCCGGTTGGTCTCGGCCAGCCACCGGAAGTACGCCGGGTAGGAGCCGAGCGAGCCGATGAGCTGCGCGACGAACGCGTCGGCGTCCGGCACGGCCAGCAGCGGGTTGCTGGTCTTTTCCGCGCCGATGGTGCTGGTGCGGGCGGCGCCGGGCGGGGCGGAGCAGAACGAGCCGGCGCCGTGGGTGGGCCACACGTGGGTGGCGTCGGGCAGCGTGGCGAGGCGGTGCACCGACGCGTACTGCGCACGGGCCAGCTCGGCGGTGCGGTCGTCGCCGAGCAGGTCGGTGCGGGCGGCGGAACCGACGATCAGCGACCCGCCGGTGAACACGCCCACCGGCGCCGGGCCGTCGAGCAGCAGGAACGACAGATGCTCATCGGTATGCCCCGGTGTGGCGAGGGCACGCAGGGTGAGCCCGCCGAGGTCCACGTCGTCGCCGTCGGCCAGGCCGCGATGCTCGAACGCGCGCATCCCTGCCGCCGACGCCAGAATCTGCGCGCCGTCGGTCGCCGCCAGCTGCACGGCGCCGGAAAGGAAGTCGGCATGCAGGTGTGTGTCGGCCGCCCACGCCACCGTCAAGCCGCGCTTGCTCGCTGCGGCCCGCAGCGCCCGCAGGTCCCGGGGCGCGTCCACGGCCAGCGCCCGGCCGTCGCCGGTGTCGAGCAGGTAGGCACTGTTACCCAGCCCCTCGTCCACCAGCGGGATCAACCGCGCCTGCTGCATCTGCACCACACCCTCCCGACCCGGGACGGCGGATCCCGCCCACAGCTACTACAATATTCCACAGAATATTGGAGGATGGTCATGGCTGATCCGGTTGCCAAAGCTGAGCTGTTCGACTCCCTCGCCCGCGTCGGCAAGGCCCTGGGTAGCGGCAAGCGCCTGGAGCTGCTGGACCTGCTGGCGCAGGGCGAACGCAGTGTCGAGCACCTCGCCACCGCGGCCCGCCTGGGTCTGAGCACCTGTTCGGCGCACCTGCAGGCGCTGCGCCAGGCCGGGCTCGTCGCGACCCGCCGCGACGGCACGAAGATTCACTACCGGCTGGCCGGGCCGGACGTCGCCGCCCTCTACGCCTTGCTGCGTGACGTCGCCGGCGCCCGCAACGCCGAGGCGGCCGCCGCCCGTGACGCCTACCTCGGCCCGGACGACACCGAGGCGGTCGACCGCGACGAGCTGCGCCGCCGCCTCACCGCCGGTGACGTGATCGCCGTGGACGTGCGCCCGGCCGAGGAGTACGCCGCCGGGCACATCCCTGGCGCCGTCTCCATCCCCCTGGACCAGCTTGCCGAGCGGATCACCGAACTGCCCGCCGACGTCGAGGTCGTCGCCTACTGCCGCGGCGCCTACTGTGTGCTGTCCCACGAGGCGGTCCGGCTTCTCGCCGACCACGGCCGTCCCGCGTTCCGGCTCGCCGACGGCATGCTCGAATGGCGCCGCGACCAGCTGCCGATCGCCGCGTGACACCCATCGTTCTCGACGGCGGCGACCGCCGCTGCTGGAACCTGCGCCGCCTGATCACCGCCGTGCCCGCGGGCGCGGTCGTCCACCTGATCGCGACGGATCCGGCCGCACCGCTGGACCTGCCGGCGTGGTGTCACCTGACCGGCCACGCCCACCTCGGCCCGGCGCCCGCCCGACCTCCGCGGTGCCGGTGGCTGACGCGGCGGTGCTCACTGATCCGAGCTCGCCGTGGAGGCCTGCGCTAGCCGGCCCATGACCGTGTCCATGGTGGCCAGGGACTGCTCCACCTGCTCGGGCGGCAGCCCGGCGAACCGGTAGGCCGAGTGCCGTTCGTACCCGGCGGTCACCGCGCTGCCCTGATCGGTCAGTTGCACCAGCAGCGCCCGCCGGTCCTCCGGAGGCGCGGTGCGCCGCACATGATCACTGGCCTGCACCCAGCGCGAGACGGCTGGTCATGTCGAGCTGGGCCTCGCTGTACGGGGCCACTGGGTCCAGAACAGCGGGTCAGGCCGCGCCGGTCGGCGTCGGTGAGCTGGTCGGCGTTCCTTACCGGCACCCCGACCCGGGCTGACGGCCATCGCAAAACCCCAGGAGAACGCTTCCTGGACAACCGTCCCGGGCTACGTGTCGAGGTGTTCCCACCCCGGCACGACGGGAAGCCCGGCCAGGGCCGCAATCGCGCGCGGCGGAAAGTCGGGCCACCGGTCCCGCCGCGTGTCGTGGCGCCGGTTGAGGTGCCGGTCCAGGAACAACTGGGTCCGGCGCAGCCCGTCCACGCCGTCGGCCGCATCGAGCTCACCAGCCGCGATCGCGTCGGCATACTCGTCGAGGTCGAGCACCCGGTAGGGATGCTCCGGCGGCCCGACGATCACGTCGATCCAGTTGTCGTCGACGTGCACCGTGTGCCCCTCGTCGACGACCCGGACCAGGTCGCAGTACCACCAGCCACGCTGCTGCTCCGGAAACGTCGCCGGCTGATTGATCTGAAACCCGGTGTCCAGCAGCACAAAGCTGCGCTGTACATAATCGACGCCGTGGGCCGTGAACCCCCAGTCGTAGACCACTGCCTGCCCGTCGCGATAGCCACCAGCCCGGACACGCCCGTCCCGGACCACCGTCACACCAGTCGGCATCCGCCGATGGTCCCAGATCCCCGGCCCACCCCGCAGGGACGGCGCCACATGGATTATTGGATTGCCATTACCGGTAATCCGATAATCGACCGAGACGCCAGAAACGGACAAATTTCCACTACACCATAGTGACAGTTATGTTGTATGTCAGGACTTCACCGTGCCGGGTCAGGCGTCTCCTGACCCGGCACGGGTGGGATAGAGCTAGCTGCAGGCTGCGCCGTTCAGGGCGAAGCCTGTCGGGGCGGCTGCGTTGCCGCTGTGGTTGGCCTGGAAGCCGATCGTGGTCGAGCCACCGGGCGGGATGGAGCCGTTGTAGCCGACGTTCGTCGCGGTGACGGCGCCGCTCGACGGGGAGTACGTGGCGCTCCAGCCCGAGGTGATGGTCTGGCCGGACGCCAGATTGAACTTGAGCGACCAGCCGTTGATGGCGCTCGATCCGGTGTTGGTGATGGTGATGTTGTCCGTCAGCCCGTTGTTCCAGGCGTTGACCGAGTTGGTCACCCGGCACGCGCCGGGGCCGCCGCTGGGCGAGCTCGGGGAGACCGGGGGCGACGAGGGGGGCGACTGCGACGGGTTCGAGCCCTCGCTCACCGTGATGTTGGAGCTGACGTTGCTCTGGTAGCCCTCGGTCGCCAGGATCTGGTAGTCGTGCGAGCCGAGGTTCAGGCCGAGGTTGCGCCACGCGTTGAAGT